>CANJXY010000006.1 GCA_947478925.1 Hyphomonadaceae bacterium
CATGGCACAGCTTCTCTCGGCAATCCGGGACACCCGCATCCGCGACGACGCTGAACTGCTGCGCGCGAAAGATCTCGAAGCAAAAGCCGTCCGCTTTCTCTCCGCCGCCAATCTTTACGACGCGCAAGTCTGCAAGACGCTCAGCGGATCAAAACTCGGCGGCCGACTGTACGCGCCCGGACAACGTGAAGCCGTGCAACAAATGTGATAGGCGGCGCTGCCAGCCATCGCCTTGAGTATGCGAGAAACAAGGCGGCGCCAGCAAGATATAGAGGTTCCCCGGGTTGAGTGCGCCCACCACAGGGTCCATTTGATGGATGCGCGCAGTGGCCGAACGGCTCTTCACGACGCGATGGGGAATAGTCGTGAGGGATTACTCGTTCCGCTTCCTCGATCAGCTCGGGCGCTCCCAGCCAACCGAACACGCGCGCTTCATGGACGACGGCGCTGCTTCAGATTTTGCGCGCGAAGCCCTTCCCCGCAGCCACTGCGTCGAAGTCTGGCGCGGCAAGGAATGCGTCTTTCGCGTCGAGCGCCCGGCGGCACATCCGGTCGTCGCGCCGACAGCGATCACTATTCCTGCGGTGAACGCAATGCCAGAGAAGAGCATCGACCCGCGCATCATCGCCATTCACGGCTACGATCGGCCGACCAAGTAATCCGTACGCTAGCGCACACGCCTGAGGTTGCAGCGCCTGCTATAGTCTTGATCCACATCAAGCGGTTGGAACGTTCGGGTCATAACCTCATTTTGTTGGATATATGAGGAGCCACTCCATGATGCGCGTTCTCTCGTCTACCTGCCTTGTCTTGTCTGCAGCTGCACTTCTTGGTGCCTGTGCGCCAAGAGAGTCTGAGACCGCCAAGGCAACGGAGCCGGCGGCAACCGACGTCGCGACCGCGCCTATGATAAAACTCCCCGTCAGCATCAACGCGACAATGGTTGCGCTGGTCGATCACGCATCCGAACCCCTTTGGGTCGACGCCTATGTCGCACCGACAACCGAAGCGCGCTGGCAGGAAGCCCAATACAACGCCTATCAGCTCGCCGTCGCCGGCAAGCTTATCCAGCTTGAAGGAACAGGCCCGAACGACGCCGTCTGGGTCGCGGATCCGACATGGAAGGCAATCGCAGAAGAACTGAGCGCCGCTGGCATGGACGCCCTGTCAGCCGCCAAGGCAACGGACGTTGCCCTACTGGACAAGGCGGGTAGTCGCATCGTCGCGGCGTGCGAGGACTGCCACAAGAAGTTCAAGCCGGATTTGCCGACAATGGGTCTCTTCAAATCGCCGAACTATCCGCCGAAATCGGAATAGCCTGGCGGCAGGGACGCGGCAACGCGTCCCTATCCCGCCAGACGCATCATCTCCGCGTCAGAGATTTCGTAATTGCCGTAGACATTCTGCACGTCGTCGCAGTCCTCTAGCTCTTCGAGCATTTTCATCAGCTTGTCGGCGTTCTCGCCTTCGACCTGCACCGTGTTGAGCGGCTTCCAGATCAGAGCGGTCGATGTCGCCGCAACCTTGATCTTGCCCTCGAGCGCCGCCGCCACTTCGGCAAGGTCGGTGCGCGCGGTGTAAATGTAGTGCCCGTCCGCATCGCTCAACACGTCGCTGGCCCCGGCGTCGAGCGCTGCTTCCATGATCGCATCTTCCGTGCCCGCGTTCACGGGATAGATTATCTCACCGACATGCTCGAAGCCCGACGAGACAGCGCCGGTCTGGCCGAGATTGCCGCCATGGTGGGAGAAGCTAGTGCGCACGTCGGTCGCCGCGCGGTTCTTGTTGTCGGTCGAGCACTCGACAATCAGGCCCACGCCCCCCGGCGCAAAACCCTCATAGCGGATCGCTTCATAGTTAGCGCCATCCGAGCCTGCGCCCTTGTCGATCGCGCGCTGGATGTTGTCCTTCGGCATCGAGACCGACTTGGCATTGTTCACCGCCAGGCGCAGGCGCGGGTTGAAGTTGACGTCGGGCATGCCGGCCTTGGCGGCAACAGTGATCTCTTTCGCCAGCTTGGAGAACAGCTTAGCTCTGGCCTTGTCGGCCTTGCCCTTGCGGTGCTGGATGTTGGCCCATTTGCTATGGCCGGCCATGATGAGGCTCTCTTCTGGGGTCCGTGGGGTGGCCGCCCGGATAGCCCACCGGCCCGGTCGCGGGCAAGGCTTCTCGCGCCGCCGGCATGTCTGTTCGGCCGGGTGACAGCATGTTCAGTCGCCTTCACCCCTGCCTGCACTAGCTTTCCTGGCAGAACACAAAGGGAGACCTCCATGAAATTCGCTCTGGCTGGGGCATTCGTCGCCCTGCTGCTGGCCGCATGTGGTGGTCCTGCGACCCCGGCTCCGACCGGCGAAACGCCCGCTGCCGCAACTCCCGCCGCTCCCGCCGGGATCCCCGCCAGCATGACCGGGCCGGCCGCGGGCAAGTGGAAGGTCGAGGTTTCCGCTGGCGGCATAGCGATCCCGCCCAATGAAATCTGCTACGCCAAGCAGATGACGATAGAAGAAGCACAGAAGATGCAGCAGCAGTCCGGCATGACCTGCGCCGATCAGACCTACGCCGCCGACGGCAAGACAGGCCATTCCGTCTGTACCCTAGAGGGCATGACCATCATCACGGATTTCGCGGTCACCGGTGACTTCAACACGGCCTACACCATGCAGATGTCGTCCAGCATGGACCCTGCCCCCGCTGGCATGCCCCAGCCCTCCACCACCACGATCAAGATGGAGCGTCTGGGCGAGTGCGATCCGGCCACAAGCCCGTAAAATCCCGGCTTTTTCGGGGAGATCGCAAAATGGCGCCGGCCGGTTTATACCTGCCGCTGTCTTTGTATTTGGAGACCCCGGCGCAGACCGGGCTCCAGCCGCCCTCCCTTGAAATATCGACCGGATGAACCTGCGATGACCGAAACCACGCCCTTCACCTCAGACCCCGTCGCGGAGCTGATTGCCCTGCTCGACATCGAGCGGATCGAGGTGAACCTGTTTCGTGGCCAGTCGCCGGACGACGGCATGAAGCGCGTCTTCGGCGGCCAGGTCATCGCGCAGGCGCTCGTCGCCGCCTACCGCACCATCGACGCCCGCATCTGCCACAGCTTGCACGCCTACTTCATCCGTCCGGGTGATCCTTCCGTTCCGATCCTTTACGAGGTGGATCGTTCGCGCGACGGCAAGAGCTTCACCACCCGCCGCGTCACCGCCGTCCAGCATGGCGAGCAGATCTTCAATCTCGCCGCGTCCTTCCAGGTGCCCGAACAGGGCTATATCCACCAGTCGCCGATGCCGAAGACCAAGCACCCAGCCGAACTCAAGAGCGAGGATGAACTCCGCGCTATGGCGAAAGACCACGTACCAAAGGAGCTGCAGAAGCAGTTCGCTCGTCCGCGCCCGATCGAGCTCAAGCCGGTCGATCCGCGCCAGATGATCTCGCCTGCCAAGACCGAGGCGAAAAAGGAGATGTGGCTCCGCATGCGCGGCAAGGTCGATCCGGACAACATCCCCCTGCAGCAGTGCCTGCTCGCCTATGCATCCGACATGGGCATACTTGACACCTCGACCAAGCCGCACGGCGTCAACTGGTTCACCGGCGGCGTGCAGATGGCCTCGCTCGACCACTCCATGTGGTTCCACGAACCCTTCGATATCTCCAACTGGCTGCTCTACACAATGGACAGCCCGTCAGCGTCAGGCGCGCGCGGCTTCAACCGCGGCGAACTTTACACCGAGGCGGGCAAGCTGGTCGCTTCCGTAGCGCAAGAAGGTCTGATGCGGCCCCGCGACCCCAAGTTCAAGAACTGACCCCAACGATCATTCTCCCACTGCAACCATTTCTAAATGCGGCGCCATGAAACCTTGGCGCGCAGCCTGCTGCATGATTTGGTTCGCCCGGGGGTTCGGAGACCGTGATGAAATCTGGTCGCGCAATCGCGCTCCTACCGCTCATGCTGCTGTTTGCAGCCTGCAGCGCCAACCCTTCCACGGACGAAGCCGCAGCCCAGGCAGCGATCGTCACGCCAACCTCTGCAGGCGTCAGTGAAGCCCCCTCCGCTGACCAGCCGCCAGCCGACCCGCGCGTCGCTCCCGCGCCGGGAACCGATACCCCGCCGGCCGCCGAACCAGCTGCGCCGCCCGAGCCCGCCACTTCGCACGTCGCAGTCAAATACCTGATCGGCGACATTGATCCCTCGCACGACCCGATGTTTGCGAGGATCCCCGATAAGTTCCAGGGCGGCACGCGCGTCTGGGGTCACAAGGACGCCGTCGAAGCCTTCGTTCGCATGGCCGAGGACGCCGAGGCCAATGGCTACAAGCTGAAGATCGTCTCCGCCTTCCGTTCCTTCTCCGACCAGAAGCAGATCTGGGAAGACAAGTGGACCGGCAAGACGCTGGTCGGCGGCAAGAAGCTCAACGCCTCCGTGCCCGACCCGAAAGAGCGCGCGCTGAAGATCCTGACATACTCCTCGATGCCCGCCACATCGCGCCACCACTGGGGCACCGACTTCGACATCAACTCGATCGATCCGAAATTCTTCAACACCAAGGATGGCAAGCACATCTACGACTGGCTCGTCGCCCACGCGCCGCAATACGGCTTCTGCCAAGTATACTCGCACAAGGGCGACCCGGGCGAGCGCACCACCGGCTACGAAGAAGAGAAGTGGCACTGGTCCTACCTGCCCGTCGCGGGCTGGTACCTGAAGCAGTACCCGATCGACGTCGGCTATGATCACATCAAGGGCTTCCTCGGCTCCGAGGCCGCGCCCGGCATCAACGTCATCAAGACCTATGTCCAGAGCATCAACCCCGAGTGCGTGCAGTAGCAACCACGCCGGGCTGGCATTACGGCCCAAATCGTGCAGGCTGACCCCCGTCAGGATGGGGAACTCCGATGCGCGCACTTCTTGCCGGCCTCGCGCTGCTCGCGACGGCGCCAGCCTTCGCACAAACCACGCCCGGCATTCCCCGCGCGCCGGACGGCCACCCGGATTTCACCGGCAACTGGGCCACGCGAATCATGACCCCGTTCGAGCGCCCGGATGGCGTCTCCGACCTTGTGGTTCCACGCGACCAGCAGGCCGAGTTCATCGCGAAGAACAAGCCCAAGATTGGCGAGGTCTATGATCCTGAGTTCGACTATGCCGGCTTCACCGAGAATCTCCTCGAAATCGATGGCGAACTACGCTCTTCGCAACTCATCGAACCGGCAGACGGAAAGCTCCCGCTGACTTCGCTGGCCAAGGCGATCATAGACAATTTCAAGCCATCGTACGACGAACCGGAAATGCGCCCCAGCGGCGAGCGATGTATCGGTGGTTTTATCGATGCGCCGATCGGCGCTACCAGTTTCGTTATCCCGATGCAGATCATGCAGACATCGCACAACGTGGTCCTCATCGCCGAGGACCGCGACCCGGTCCGGATCGTTTCGCTGACGGGTACGCCGTTGCCAGACGAAGTGCGCTCACGCGCCGGCGCCTCGCGCGGCCGATGGGAGGGCGACACGCTTGTGATCGAGACTGACCATTTCGCCGTCGTCGATCATGAAGGAATGAGTTTCCATGGCGACGCGCTGATCACCGCCGACAGCCGCGTCATTGAACACTTCCGGCTGATCTCGACGGACGGGATCCTCTACCAGTTCACCGTCGAGGACCCCTCGCTCTACAAGAAGCCCTGGCTCGCCGAATACACCCTGCAACGAATTCCGCGCGGCATCTACGAATACGCATGCCACGAAGGAAATCACTCGATTGTCGGAATCCTCACCGCAGCGCGGATGGGGCGGCAGGAAGAGAAGCCAAAGACGCCGGATCCAGCGTCTTCGGCGTCAGCGCCCAAACCATAGCGAAGCTCGCTGCGCCCGCTCAATCCGCAACGTGGATCAGCATCTTCCCGTTGTTACGACCCTCGAACAGCCCGATCAGCCCCTCGGGCGCGCGCTCGAAACCGTTCAGGATCGTCTCCTGATACTTGATCTGCCCGCTCTTCAGCCAGCCTGTCATGTCTGACACGAACTGGGCATTTATGTGCGCGAAGTCCGTCGCGACAAAACCTTCCATCCGCACGCGCTTGTAGATCAGGTTGAAGAGCCCGTTCACGCCCTCGCCGCCGCCGTTGTAGGTCGAGATCATCCCGCACACCGGGATGCGTCCATGCACATTCATGCGCGGCAGCGCGGCATCGAGATGCGCCCCGCCGACATTCTCGAAATAGACATCGATGCCCTTCGGCGTCGCCGCCTCCAGCGCCTTGGCGAGATCCTGCGTCTTGTAGTTGATCACCGTATCCAGCCCGGCTGCATCGCGCAGCCAATGCGCCTTGTCGTCCGCGCCGGTCGAACCAACGACATGGCAGCCCTTGATCTTCGCAATCTGCGCCACGACCGATCCCACCGCGCCGCCCGCCGTCGAGACGAACACCTGCTCACCGTCCTTCAGCTTGCCCGTCTCCAGCAACCCGCCGTAAGCCGTGATGCCCGTGCCACCGAGCGCGTGCATGTAGACCGACAGCGGCAGCGCCGGATCGCGCTCCAGCGGCGCCAGCCCCTGCCCATTACTGACGAACGTCTCGCGAAAGCCTGCCCAGTGTTTCACCAGCTGGCCTTCGGCAAATTTCGCGTTGCGCGATTCAACCACGCGCCCGATCCCGCCGCCCAGCAGCGGCGCATCCAGCGCCTGGTCCGCATTGAGGCGCGGCCGCATGTAGGGATCAACCGACATGATCAGCGTGTGCACCCGCACCTCGCCCTCACCTGTCGCCGCAACGTCAACGGGAACGACAGCAAAGTCCGCCGCCACGGGTACGCCCTTGGGACGCCTCACAAGATGGATTTCACGGCTGGCTGTCATCGAAAATTCCTCATACGAAAACGAAAGCGCCCTACCATCACTCTGCTAGAATCGCGACGATGTCAGCGTGACATCCGCCATTGTCCAGACGGCGCCAAACTGCTTCCGCGCTGCCTGCGCTGCAGCAGTCTTGCCCTGAGCCTCCAGCGCCTGCGCCAGTCCGAACAAGGCCCAGCCGTCGCGGCGATAGGTTTCGAGGCTCTCGCGATAGACGCGTTCAGCCTCCGCCGGCCGCTTCGCCTGGAGCAAGGCCGCGCCGAGGACGTGCGCGACCGGCTGATGCCAATAGGGCGGCTCCATGTAGGGCAGGCTTTTCTCAGTCGTTTGCGCGCTCTGAAAATCGATAATGGCGCGGGTCAGATCACCCGAAGCGCGCAAGATCTCGCCGTTCAAAAGATCGAGCGCCATGCTCATCATCTGCCTGGCAGGCAGCAGTGCGGCGTCATAGGCGGCAAGGTCCTCCCTGGACAGCGCCGCGAGCGCGTCGCGCGTCGACGCGGCAGCCTTGAGATCTTTCCTGGCAACTTGCGCAAATCCGCGCGCGTAAAGCCACATGGCCGTATCCAGCTTCAGCGCTGCCGGCGGCGCCGGCTCCGCCAGCACCTCATCCCACTTGCCGAACCGCAGCAGGGTGGTGACGGGCGCGAATCCATACAACTCGGCAAGCGGCATCGCCGCCGCCAGCCCATTTACATCGATCGTCCTGACCAGCCGCCGCGCCGCATCGATCGCCGCCTTGTAGCGCCCTTCCATCTCCGAGGACGTCCACAGGAAGTGAATATTGTGGCCATAGTAGCCGACCGGATAGAACCCTTGCGCCTTGCACGCGGCGACGTAGGACTCATCGATGGTCGCAGCCTGTTCGTTGGCGCGCACGGAGTCTGCATAGCGTCCAACGCGATAATAGATATGCGACGGCATGTGCACGATATGCCCCGCTTCGGGCATCAGGGTCAGCAGCTTGTCGGCTGCGGGTTCGGCGCGCTCGGGCGTAGTACTTGCCTCGACAGCATGGATGTAAAGATGTAGCGCGCCGGGGTGCTCGGGCGCTTTCTTCATGATCGTTTCAAGCGTCGCGACAATCTGGCCGCCATGTCCCTTTGGTGTCTTGCCGTCCGCCTCCCAATAGTCCCAAGGCTGGGTATCCATCAGCGCTTCGGCATAGAACGTCCCGGCGTCGAGGTCATCGGGATGGGCTTTCCACATTTTTTCCATCGCCGCCGCGAACGCCGCATCGAGAGGCTTGCGATCGGCATTGGCGTCGTTCGTGTAACGCACTGCCAGCGCATCAATCCATTCGCGCTCCAGCGGCGAGGCATGCTCCTTAAGTGTCTGCGCCTTGCCCAGCGCATCCCACGCGGGCGCCACGGCGTCCGGTTGCATCGGAAGATTGATGTTCGAGCCCAGAGAGAACGCTATCCCCCACCAGCACATGGCACATTGCGGATCGAGCCGCGCAGCCTCGCGGAAGGACCGAATAGCTTCAGCGTGATTGAACCCAAAAATCAGATTTACGCCCTGGTCGAAATAAGCCTGCGTCTGAGGATTGTCCGTGGTGATCTTGTGCGTGTGCGCGCCAAGACCCTTAAAAACGGGCGCGCCCTCTTTGTCGGCCTGACCGCCATAGATTGCGGGCATCGGCATCATGGTCATCTTCATGTCCATTGGATGCGACCCCGAGGGAGGGCCCGGTTCGCCCTTGGGGCCGCCGCATGCCGATGCGCAGACCGCCAGCGTGATGACGGCTACCGAGACAATCCTGACCATGGCGTACCCCTTCCTGCTTGCGCCGGAACCTATCACTCCCGCCTCCGAAAGTAGATACATCGTGACAACGTATCGACACATGGAAAGAGGCTGCCGAGCCTGGCTAGCTGCACCCGAAAAATCTGAGGCCGCGCCCCTGCAGGATTACCCCTGCGGGAACGCAGCCCCATGTCTTCAGCTCGGACTGTCGATCAGCCCGGCTTCTTGAACTTCAGAATGAACTGGTCCGTCTTGCCGCGAATGGTGGGATCGAAAACCATCTTCGTGCCGTCGTCATTCGGGTTGTGAAGCACGCTTGATTCCGAGACGAACGTGAAGCCGGCCGCCAGCACTTCCTTCTTCACGCGATCCTTGTCGATACGGTGCAGCTTGTCGTCGAAGTCCACGCCCTTGGCCGACTGGTGGTCGAGCACGATGTAGACGCCACCGGGCTTCAGCGCGGCGAGCACCGCCTTGTTGGCGACGTTGATGTCGATGTTGCGGCCAGGATTGTGCAGGTCGTGATAGTTCTGCGAGGTCCACACCATGTCGAGAGGCTCCGGTGTCGCGAGCTTGGTGAAGTCGGAGAGTATGAACGATGCATTGCCGTAGTTCGCCGTGTCATCGAGGATCACCTGGAACGCCTGCGGCTTGCCCGCTTCGCGCGGCGGACCGCTGAACAGGTAGACGTGTCCGGCCGGCCCAACCGCTTTCGACAGAATGCGGGTCATGTAGCCGCCGCTGGGGATCAGCTCGCCGATCTTCTCGCCGGGATGAACCTCGCCAAAGGCGATCATCTCGGCCGGCTTGCGGTCCGCATCCCGCACCGTGTCGGCGGCGGGACGGGCCGGATCGGCGACAGCCGAAACGATCCAGGGCGACGTCGCGGTCGGCGGGGCCGCCATTGTCTGGCAGGCCGAAACGCCGATCAGGGCGACGAGTGCAATGGTGCGCATCAGGGTTTTGGGCATGGTTATGTGTCCTCCCAGACATGGCCGACCGTCCGTCGGCATCGGGACAGGACTAGCGGAATGAGGGAGGCGCTACAATTCAGTCAACCGTGATCGACTATCTGGCGAGCGTCGGCATCGCCCTCTGCAGGCGACCTCCAACGCGGATCGGCTCGACGCGCGAGGCAAGTCCGGTCTTGTCGTCCGATTCGATGAACACGCCGCACAGCGTGGCCGCGCCTTCCGCGGGTGATTTCCGCTCGACCGGCAGGCGCGTTGCAGCCCTCTGCACAAGCGGTCCTTTCTTCATGCCAATCACGCTGTCATAGTCCCCGCACATGCCAGCATCCGACATGTACGCAGTTCCGTTTGCGAGAATATGCGCATCCCCCGTCGGAACATGGGTGTGAGCTCCGACCACGGCAGTCACACGGCCATCGCAGAAATGGCCCATGATGTATTTTTCGGCGGTCGCTTCGGCGTGGATCTCGACAATGATCGCATCGGACACCTGGCCGAGCGGGCATTCCTCAAGGGCCGACTGGACGCCCTGAATGGGATCGTCCAGAGACTCCATGAAGGCAGATCCATGGATCTGCACGACGAAAACGCGCTGGCCTTTTGGCGTCGTAAAAAGTTGCGATCCCCGTCCGGGAATCTGCAGCGTCTTGGGATAGTTGTAGGGACGCAGGAGGCGCGTCTCGCGTTCAATATAGACAAGCGCTTCCGACTGGTCCCACGAGTGATTGCCGAGTGTGATGCAGTCAGCGCCCGCGTCGAACAGTTCCTGAGCCGTAGAGGACGTGATGCCGAAACCGCCGGCTGCGTTCTCGCCATTGACCACCACGAAGTCGAGCTCCAGCTCAGCCTTTACCCGCGGGAGATGTTCGGAGACAGCTGCGCGCCCTGCGCGGCCAACGACGTCACCGAAAAATGCCAGACGCATACCTGCTCCCTGCTGAGCGGCAGGGTCTACAGGAGCGGGCAGCCGAGGGCAAACCGGCGCATTAGCGCAGGGTTCAGTAGACCTGGTCGATCATGGTTAGCGCTGAGATCTCAGCGCCCCGACAGAAGAAGCTTATCTTCTTCGGCAGCGGATCGGGAACGGGCTCGCGGAACGACAGGCGCCCCGGATCTGGCGCGGCCGGCGCATTGCGGATTTCAAGGATGAGGGTGTCCCCGGTGCTGGCAGAGGATTTCAGCACGATCGCCGTGTCAGTTGCCTCGACCAGCCGGATATCGACGCTCAGCGTTTGCGGCGCCCGGTTCGGCCCCGGCATGTGGTTTACCCATGCATGCGCTTCTGCGATGCGATGCGGACAAGCCAGCTGGGCAAGCGCCTGCCCCGTCGTGACGTTTGGCGCTTCGGGCGCTGGCGTCGCGCATCCGGCCAGCATCAATGCAAGCAGTATCGTTTGAACCCGCAAGCTTTCTCTCCGAATCAGCGCCACACGAGGCTAGCACGGCCGGCCGCCGTGCTGCGCCGCCACGTCTTTGGGAACGTAGATCTGTTTGCGCCCCCGCCAGAGCTTCCATCCCAGATCGGCAAGCACGACGACGATCAGCAGGGAAAGAATACCGACGGCCGGGCCGTTTGTCGTCTCGGCCACGAACACGTTTCCGCTGAATAAAATCCACGCAAGCATGATGCAGCACGCAAGTTTCAGCCCCACATCGATTCTGCGGGTCAGTCTTCGCCAGCGTCCCTCGCTGATCACGACACCCATGAGGACAATATTGATCGCCCAGTACAGCAACACGACCGGCGCACGTGTCGCCAGGAAGTCCGCTTCGAATGCAAACACCCGCGCGAGCGGCGTGTCGGCGGTCGTGGTCGTCGCCCACCACGCCAGCGCTACCCACAGGCCGATACCGGCGAGCGCCGCAACGAGGCCGAGCAAGAACAGCGGGCGGTTGACGTAACCGCGATCGACAAGCTTCGGACTCCATGCCTCACCTTTCGCCGGCCAACGCTGGCGGATGAAGGCCGCAATCATCGTCAGCGTGACAAGCAGGCCCGGCCACCACAGCGCGCCGAGACCGCCGGTCAGCCACCAGCGGCCGACCCAGTTTGGCTCGCCAGAGCCGATCGCCGTCGGCAGACTCACCGCCCATTGCAATGCGATGCCAACGAAAGTCAGCCAGGCAAACATGCGCGTGCCGTTGGCCGGAATGACCGGAATGCCCACCGGGTGATAGCGCGCCGCGACATCATCGGGATGACCAAAGGCGCGCAACAGCTCCAGCGTCATCGCCCCATCAAGCAGGCGTCCGCCGTCGGCGGCGCGACCACTGAGTTCTTCCATCAGAAGCGCGCGAAGCTCGAAGCCGACATCGTTGCGCTGCCTCATCGGCAACCGCTTCATCACGTCGGTGACATAGGCCTCGATGAGATCGTCAGGTTTTGCGGATTGGACGCTCACGTCACGGCCCTCTTCCTGTTGGAGTGTTCGTCATCGATCAGCCCATCGACAATGCCGACGAGCCCACGCCAGCTTTGCGTGAGACTGGCAAAGAGCGTTTCGCCATGAGGGCTCAACGTATAATAGCGGCGGGGCGGGCCATCCTCGATACGCCATTCGCTCGCGAGCAGACCCTGGCTCTCGAGCCTGCGCAGCAGCGGATAGAGCGTGCCTTCCTCGATCGACATGCCGCGCGCCGCGAGCGCCTGTCGCAACGAGTATCCGTATTGCGGCTGACGCAGTTGGGACAGCGTCGCGAGCACGATGATCCCGCGCCGGAGTTCCTGCTCCAGTTTCGCGCTGACGTCGTCGGGTGTGTCGGCCATGCGCTACGGGATCCTGACGGTAACGTCCTGGCGCGGCGCAGGAATAACAAATCTGTCGCCGGACTTCTTGCCCGCCGGATAGACGGCGCACGTCTCCATCAGCGTCTCATCTGGCGTCGAGCAAAGCTTGTTGTCCTCGATACGCCACTTGCCCTTCGAGGCGCCCTTCATCGCCGTGAACGTGCCGTCCGGTTTGAAGGACACATCGATCTCAAAGTCCGGAAAGATCATCACCACGCCATGGGCGACCACCTCCCGATACGTGTCGGCATTGGCCTGGGCGAAAGCCGGAGCGCAGGCCACGAGGGAGAGGGGAAACAGCACGGGGAGGAAGCGCATTATCAAGCCTTTCTGGATCAGCTTTCCGGCATCTTGAGTTGGTCAAATGCATTGTCTAACACTGTACATAGTATCACACAGTACCAGTTGTCAATCTTTCGACGCCTGGCGGCCTCACGATCACAGGAGGGGGCGATGGAGTTTCTCAGTCTCAACCGCGTGAAGAGGTCGATCCGATGTAATCCTCGGGCTAGTTTGAACGTATTGAAGCAATCAAAGGCCGCTGAAGGACCAACGAGATGGAACTGAAGTTCCGCCGCAACCCGGACTACCAGACCCTCAGCGACGAGGTGACGTCCGAAAAGATGTTCATGGATCGCCGCCACATCCTGTCGGCGGCAGGCTTCCTGGGCGCCGGCTCGATCCTTGGCGCGCTTCCTGCCTGTTCGGAGCCGCAACAGACGCCAGCTGCCCCGGCAACCGCCAGCGGCCACCCCGCGCCGGGCGCCAAGCTCACCGCAAAAAAGGCGGCGTACGCGGTCACGGATGCGGCGACTGTGGAAGAGGCATTCGCCGGGTACTGCAATTACTACGAGTTCGGGACCAGCAAGGATGATCCGCCGCGCTATGCGAGCCTTATGAAGACGTCGCCTTGGCAGGTGACGGTCGAGGGCGAGACAGATGCGCCGGGCGCCTACGCGCTGAAAGATCTGATCGACTATAAGAAACTGGAAGAGCGCATCTATCGCCATCGTTGCGTCGAGGCATGGTCGATGGTGATTCCGTGGATCGGTGTGCCGATGAAGGACGTGATCGCGAAGCTCAAGCCGAAAGCGACCGCGAAGTACGTGCAGTTCGTCACCTACCTCAACCCGAAGGAGATGATCGGGGTCAACCGTCCCGTGCTGCAATGGCCCTACACGGAAGGCCTGCGGCTGGACGAAGCGATGAACGAGCTGCCGCTGTTCGCGGTGGGCGCGTATGGCAAGTCGCTCGAGAAACAGAATGGCGCGCCGCTGCGGACGGTGATCCCGTGGAAGTATGGCTTCAAGGCGACAAAGGCCGTTGTGAAGATCCGTTTTACCACAACCGAACCGAGCACCGCCTGGAACAAGGCCAACGCCAACGAGTACGGCTTTTATTCCAACGTGAACCCCAACGTCTCCCATCCACGCTGGAGCCAGGCGAGCGAGCGCGTCATCGGCGGCAAGGGTGGCTTCAACGAACGCCGCAACACCGAGATGTATAACGGATACGAGAAGCAGGTCGGCGCGCTTTACGCGGGCATGGACCTGAAGAAGAACTACTAGAGCGATGGAGAACAGCGCGTTCCCCGGCGCCGGCGTGACCAACGCCCCGCCGGATTCTGGCCTGCTCTGGATCCTGCTCTGGATGGCGGGCTGGGTCGCGGCGGCTTGTGTGCCTGCACTGGTCGCGCGGTTGCTCGGGCTCAACGCGCGTTTTTATTTCGGCGCGTCGCTGCTGCTGTCCCCGATCGGTGGTCTCATTTTCATCACCCTGATCCGCACGCCGGCCAGCGAAGCCCCGGCATTGCGCACCTTCGCCAAGCACTGGCTGAAGCCGCTGGTACTGCTCGCACTGCTGATCCCCTTCGGCTACCTCGCCCTGCAATGGAGCCTGATGCTGTCGGGCCAGCCGCACGCGATGGGCTGGAATGTCGGCCAGTGGACGCATCGCTATCTCGGCGACACAGCCATCCGCACGCTTCTGGTGACGCTCGCCATCAGCCCCGTCCGCGACATAACTGGCTGGGCGCCGATTGCATTGGTCCGCCGCCGTATTGGCCTCGCCGCATTCTTCTATGCCGCGTTGCACCTGCTTGCCTATTTCTGGCTCGACCGGGAATGGTCGATTGCCGGCCTGATCGAGGACGTCACCATCCGCACCTACATCATGCTCGGCATGGCGGCGCTGACGTTTATGATCCCGCTGGCAGTCACATCCAATAACGGCGCGATCAAACGCCTTGGCCGCAAGATGTGGGACCGCCTGCACTGGCTGGTCTATCCGCTCGCGATCCTGGCCGTGGCGCACAACCTCCTGATGGTGAAAGCCATCGAAGGCGCGCCGACCGTTCACGCGACTATCCTCGCGCTTCTGCTGGCGTGGCGTGTTGTGTGGTGGGCGGTCGCGAAATTGAAGCCGGCGGAAGCTGTCACCTAGCGGCTCGGCTTCCAATCATCGCCCTTGGTCCAGTTGCATACGGCATGCGCGAGCTGAAGGTTGGCCGGATCATCTGCCCCGCCTTTCACGCGCGGGCGAATGTGATCGAAGGTGGGGCGCTTCTTCTTCCACACCGTCGCGTGCGAGACATCAAACCGGCCACGCGGCATAGGTTCACCGCAGATGGCGCAAAGGCCTTCCTGTTTCAGCCAGAGATCGTCGAAGAGGCTCAGGCGTCGAGTTCCTCAGGCACAGCCCACCCACGACGCGCGCAGGCGGCAAGCACGGTATTACGCAGCAAGCACGCGACCGTCATCAGGCCGACGCCACCGGGAACCGGCGTGATGTGGCTCGCGACTTCACGACATTCGGCGAAGTGTGCATCGCCAACAACGCGCGTCTTGACGTTACCCTTGTCGTCGAGCCCCTTCTCGGGCGCCGGGATGCGATTGATGCCGACATCGATAACAACGGCGCCAGGCTTCACCCAGTCGCCACGCACCATTTCCGGCCGGCCGACGGCTGGCACGAGAATGTCGGCGGTGCGGCAGAGCGCGGGCAGGTCGACTGTTTTCGAGTGCGCGATGGTGACGGTGCAATTCTCGGCGAGGAACAAGAGCGAGACCGGTTTACCGACGAGGATCGAACGGCCGATGACGACGACGTGTCTGCCGCTCAGATCATCCCCCAGCGCGTGCTTCGCCATGATGACGCAGCCGACCGGCGTGCAGGGGCGCAGGCCCGGCTTGCTCAGGACCAGACGTCCGGCAGAGAGCTCGGTGAGACCGTCAACATCCTTCAGCGGATCGATGCAGGCGAGCGCACTAGCTTCATCCAGCCCCTTCGGCAGCGGCAACTGCAGAAGGATGCCATCGACTTCGGGATCGCTGTTGAGCGCGGTTAGGACTGCTTCAATCTCGGCCTGCGTCGCGGAAGCGGGAAAGCGCTTCGTGATCGAGCGCATGCCAGCAGCTTCCGTCTTCTCGCCTTTCGATTTCACGTATAGCGCGGAGGCGGGATCGTCGCCGACCAGCACCACGGCGAGGCACGGCTTGCCTGGAAGTTTCGCAACGGCGGCCGCGGCTGCCGCTCGCACCTTTTCAGAGACGATCTTGCCGTCGATCAGTTCAGCCGTCATGGCGATTTCTCATTTGCGGGCTCCGGTGAGGGCCTGAAGCGCGCCCGCTATAGACGGATCGGCCGAGATTCGCACGGTCTTGATGCGCTGAGTTTCGCCCTTTTCCACCGAGACTGCGGATTTCGGCACGCCAAGCGCTTTCGCCAGCAACTGTTCTACGGCGGCGTTGGCCTTGCCCTTCTCGGCTATGGCGCGGACGCGGACCTTCAGGAACGTCTGGCCGGATGCGTCCTCGCCGAGACCTTCGATGGCATCCTTCGATGCGCCGGGCTGAGCGCGAACGCGCAGTTCAGCTCCGCCAGCGATCAGCTTCCAGCTGCTCAGACCGCACCCGGCACGCCGGCAATCGCGTAGAGAAGTTGCCAGATCGCCCAATCCTTTACGAAGGTAATGATCAGCAGAACCAGCAGGACCGACAGATCGAGAACGCCGTTAAGCGGTGGGATGATGCGGCGGATCGGCCGGCACATGGGCTCGACGACGGCGTTCAGGAAGCCGACGACGGCGCGTACGTTCGCGTTGCGCATATTGATCACGCCGAACGCCACCAGCCAGCTCGCAATCACATAGGCGAAGACGATGAAGAACAGCAGCGTCAGCAGAGGTTGGATGAAGTAGCCGTTGAGGGCGAAGAGAAAGCTCATGAAGCGACCTTGGTCCCAGCTGGCGGGCACTAACCGCTCTAGCGGGCGCCCGGGGCAACGACAACTAGTTATGACCGCTATCGCCTAAACAAAGGAAAACGGCGGGCTACTTCTGGCCCGACGGGGTTACGGCTTGACGGTGGGTGCGTCGACAAGTTCGAGCTCGACCCGGTCATTGCGCGCCATGGCGTTCTCGGTCGTTCCCTGATCGACCAGCTGGGCATCGCCTCGGCCGTTTGCCTCGATCTGGACGGCACCTACGTCATGAAGGATCAGGAAGCGGCGGACCGCCTCCGCCCGGCGTGACGACAGCTCTTTCGCGGCAGCGAGATCGGGCATGCGGCGGGTGTAGCCGGTAAGGATTACGGACTTGCGGAATTTCGCGAGATAGCGGGCATAGCGCGCGAGCTGCGGCACTGCCGCGTCGCTTACGCCGTCGCTGCCCGAGGCGAACTGGATGACCTTGAGATCCTGGGCCGGAGGCGTGGCCGTACTGATCACCAGCTGTTCCGGCGATTCCGCCGGCGGCGATGAGACGGGACCAGAGCCTGCGTCCGGCACAGTCACGACGGAGGTCTGGGTCTGGGCGGCAAGGTTGGGATCGGACGCCGGCGCCGGGGCCGGTGCGTCGCACCCAGCCAGCATCAGGCCGCAAGCTAAAACGAACATGCCAATGCGCATCGAACCTGATCTCCTCGAGGGCTCGAAAACATCCCAGCAAATCCGGCGCCGGGCAATCGGGCGCTCATATACGAGCGAGAATGGAGAAATGGTGGAGCCGAGGGGAATCGAACCCCTGACCTCGTCATTGCGAACGACGCGCTCTCCCAACTGAGCTACGGCCCCGTTTCCGGATACCCGTCACAGACGGGTATTTTGGGAGCGCGTTTGCTAGTCCTGTCGGGACCTGCCGTCAAGGATCGCCAATCGGCGTCCTAAAGCAGGCGTTAAGCCTTCCGGAGCAGTGTTCCGGTCATGCGCAAGGCACTCGCCCTTCTCCTCGCTTCCACCTTGACCGGTAGGGCCTTCGCGGCCCCTCCGACTGCGCCCAGCGCGGAGATGGACCCGCAGGCAAAGCGCATCACCGGCTCGGAAAAATACGTGCCGACCTTCGGGCTGCGCGCTTCCATCGCGCGGGGCTTCAAGGTCTATGGCGTGCTGGCGGTTGATGCCGGGCTGGACGTTCCCAAGGAGCAGACCCGCAAACTGTGCGTTTCGATCCGGCCGCGCCTGATCAGTTCGATGCGGGATGCGATCCTCAACTACGCCTCGCTATCCTACATCGTCGGCGAAAGGCCGGATGTCGATATCCTGGCGGCACGCCTGCAAAAGGCCGTAGATGGCGTGCTGGGCAAAGGCGAAGCGCGGGTGGCGCTAGCCAGTGTGATCGTGTTCGACGCCTAGCCTGCCGCCTTGTCTCTTGCCGCCTCGTCCATGAAAGCTGCGAGCGTAACGTCTTTGTCCGTGACGCCGCCCGCGTCATGTGTTGTGAGCACAACCTCCACCTTGTTGTAGACGTTCGACCATTCAGGATGGTGATCCATCTTGTCGGCCTTCAGCGCGACGCGTGTCATGAAGCCGAAAGCTGCGTTGAAGTCAGCGAACGTGTAGTTTTTGGAAATGGCGTCGCGACCATCGACAGCCTTCCAGCCTTTCAGCTGCGCGACGGCTTTTGCGGCTCCCATCGAGCTGGACATGCGCTTCACCTTTCCCAAACCTTAAAGTGTCGAAGACATTAACGTGCGAGGACACTAATCTATCCCGGCATAGCAACGCTCCGTCAGCAAGTTTGCGTCATGATGTCAGTGAAGTCACCGGGAGGACGTCTTGACCCATTTCCTGCGTTCGGAGAAGAATCCGAGCGGCCATAAACTCGAAGACCTTCTGATGCAGCTGCGCGCTGACATGCTGCATCGCTGCGAGGTGATTGCCGCAGACACGCGGCCCGAAGCGCTACACGTGATGGCCAACAATGTGAAGGTGCTCGCCCACCTGAGCGAGGCGATCACGCTGGCGCTGGACTCGACCCGCGTACTGGACCGCTCGTTCGGTCCCTCGCAGGCCGCACAAGGCGGACCGCCGCGCATAGGCAAGACCGAAGCAGCCTGATCTGCTTCAGAACGTCAGAGCGACAGCTCAGAAATCGAGGCCCACGGCTTTCGACAGGTCAGCCAGCAGCTGGTCTTCCGACGTGACCTTGATGGTGGTCATGCCCATCTCGCGCGCTGGCTTCAGGTTGATGCCGAGATCGTCGAGATAGACACAGTTTGTGGGCTCGACGCCGATGGCGTCGCACATCATGCGATAGATGCGCGGATCAGGCTTGCGGACGCCGGCCTTCGAGCTTTCGATCACATGATCGAAAGCCGAGAACACGTCGGCGATGGCAGCGGCCTTGTCGCTGGACGCAGACATGCCGGCGCCCTTCCCCGTCGGCGCATTGTTGGTGATGCACCCGACCTTGAAGCGCGCCTTGCAGGCATTGAAGGCCTCGACAACCCGCGGGCGCAGATCACCTGACAGAAGTCCCAGAACGTCTGCGCCGCGAATCTCGAAGCCGATCGCTTTCGCCTCATCCGCAAAGAGCAGGTCGAAGGTGGCAGCATCGACTTCCGAGCGCTCGATGCGCGCCCAGGCGTTCGTATCGGGATTGATCGAGTTGATCCGGCGGATGATGTCGTTCGGCAGGCCGCGCTCGCGTTCATAGCGGTTGAAGGCGTCGAAGGGCGAGGTGGTGAACACACCGCCGAAATCCCAGATCACAGCCTGAACGGTCATTGCATTTCACCCTGTCTGACCGCGCGGGGATAGCGATGCAGAACCCCAAAAGCAACGACGCCTCCCTTTTGGGGAGGCGTCGCTATCTCGATTGTAGATCCGACTACTGCTTGCCGGTGTCGTCGTTCTGGATGCCCGTAGCACCGAGATCGGCATTTGGCTCGTGGCCCGTGACGTACTCGCCCTTGGCCAGTTTCGAATTCCACATGCCGTAGACGAAATAGATCAGCGTGCCGACGCCAACATAGGGGATGAAGAAGTTTCGGGTTTTTTCCACCGACATCAGCGACAGGAAGAGGACAAAGCACATCCCGGCGCCAAGCACGCCTACCGTCACAATGAGCCAGGTCGGCATCTTGAACGGGCGGTTCAGGTTCGGCTTCGCAAAGCGCAGGTAGATCACAGTAATGCAGATTAACATGAAGGCGACCAGCGTACCGACGTTGGTGGTGTCGCCGAGGAAGTCGAGGCCGGTGAAGCCGGCAAAGCCCGCCGCGATCATGCCGACGAGTATCGTGTTGACCACCGGCGTCTTGGTCTTGGGGTTGATCTTGGCAAACATGGGCGGCAGCAGGCCGTCACGCGCCATCGTGTAGAAGATACGAGTTTGCCCGTAGAGCAGAACCAGCATCACCGACGACAGGCCGGCGAAAGCACCGAGCTTCACCAGGAAGGCAAACCACGGCAGGCCCATCCGGTCGACCGCCAAAGCGATCGGGGCGGGGACGTTGAGCTCCTGGTAAGGCACAATGCCGACGAGAACGGCGCAGGTGAGGATGTAGAGTATCGTGCAGATGACGAGCGAGCCCAGAATGCCGATCGGCATGTCCCTGGCCGGGTTTTTCGCTTCCGTGCCAGCTGTCGAGACGGCCTCGAAGCCAATGTAGGCGAAGAAGATCGTGGAGGCGGCGGCAATGAGACCGCCGACGCCGTAAGCTGAATCGCGACTGTGGCCGGTGACGACGTTGCCGAGCGCTGACCAGATCTGGCCGCCCATGGACATGTCCGATCCTGGTGGCGGCGCGGGAACCTGCTCCGGGATCAACGGCGACCAGAGTTCAGGCTTCACATAAAAGACGCCGATGGCAATGAAGGCGATGACAACCGTCACCTTGATCGCCACGACGATGTTGTTGACCGTCGCCGATTCCGAAACGCCAAGCGTCAGCAGCGCTGTAACCGCGACGATACCGATGAAGGCGGGGAGGTTCATCATGCCATGGATCACCTCGCCAGAGGCCAGTGTCTTAATTTCGCCCGGCGCCATGGTAAGCGCGGCGGGAAGGTCGAGCCCGAAATCATGCATCAGGCTGGTGACATAGCCCGACCAGCCAACGGCCACGGTTGAAGCCGCCACCCCGTATTCCAGCAGCAACAGCACGCCCATGATCCAGGCGACGAACTCGCCAAGGGATGCATACGAATATGAATAGGCCGAACCCGAAACCGGGATCGCGGCGGCCAGTTCCGAATAGCAGAGCGCCACGAGGCCGCAGAGCGTGCCGGTGATGATGAAGGAGATCATGATGCCTGGGCCGGCGAATTCTGCGGCGGCCCTGCCCGTCAGCACGAAAATGCCCGTGCCGATGATGCAGCCGATACCCAGCAGGACGAGATTGAGCGCCCCTAAAGATCGTTTGAGCTCACTGCCCGCATGCTCAGCGTGCATCTGCTCGACCGATTTTCGAGCAAATAACTGCCCGAAGCCCCGATTGGCCATTCAATAACCCTCCGCGCGCGGTGTCTGACGACCCGCCTCTCTGGCAAAGACGTTAGCCAGCCCTGTCCAAGGCCGCAACCGTTCCTGTTTGGCTGGGCGTTACGCAACGTTTTGCGCCTGCGAAGCAGCCAGCTGGATGGTTCGTGCTCAGATATCAATCGTGCCGGGGTCGCTGGCGCGACGCCAGGGACCGTCATGGCGCGGGTCGTCGCGGCGGCGGCGGTCAGGGCCGAAATAGTCCGGTCCGCTGACAAAGGGTCGGCGCCGCTCGACGACGGCGTTGACCCGGTTCGCCACGTCAACGGCCCGGATCGGTTTGACCAGGAACTCGTCGACGCCGGCATTGATTGCATCAAGCACGCGGCTGCGTTCCGAATAGGCGGTGATCATGACCAGTGGCAGGTATTTATTGGGGCTATCCGGATCGCGCCGGATGCGGCGACAGAAGTCAATTCCGTCGAGACCGCCGAGCTTGAAATCGACAAAGATGATATCGTAGTCGTCGGCGAGGACCATTCCGAAGGCCTCGTTGGAGTCGGCCGCTTCCGCAACTTCACGCAGGCCGAAACTCGTGAGGATCACCCGCACGAGACCACGCATGTGCGCGTTGTCGTCGAGGATCAGGGCCGATACGTTTTCAAGAGCCATACCTGCGATGTCCCTCAACCGTCGCCAGCGGACGGTTTCCTGCTTCCCCATAGCAGGCGCGGTCCCAATGAAGCGAGTGAAGACGCCTTATTTTGGCGCAGGGTCTAGACTGTTCGCTGAGCAAGACAAGACCCATTGTTGGTAAGGAAAGGTCGGCGGATCATTTTGATCGGAACCCGATCTAGTCTGTGCGGCGGAATTCCCTCAGCAGGGGCATTCCGTGACTTCGGGGACTTCGGGCGCCTGACGACCGCCCTGCAAATGAGTAAACAGGCTCGGCTATTGATCACGAAGGACACGCCTTGACACCCACCCAGAACGACATCCGGCAACTTGCAAAAGGCCGCGTGCTGGTGATCGGCGACGCCATGGTGGACCATTATGTGTCCGGCCGGGTCTCGCGGGTGTCGGACGAGGCGCCGGTGCCGATCGTTCATGTCAGCGATGAGCGCTGGACAGCGGGGGGCGCTGCCAACGTGGCGGCCAACATCGCAGCACTGGGCGGACGCGCGATGCTGGTTGGTGTGACGGGATCTGATCCGGCGGCCTCGACACTGGTGGGAATTCTCGGCGCCATGTCGGGCGCAGTGGAAGCGCACTTGGTGGCGGATGCAGCCAGGCCGACGACCACCAAGACACGCTATATGGGTGGCCAGCATCAGATCGTGCGTGTCGACCGTGAGCAGGGCGCGCCAGTGTCGCGTGGCACGGAAGACAGGCTGATCGCGATCATCAGCGACCTCACCGACGAGTGCGAAGCCATCATGATCTCCGACTATGCCAAGGGCGCGCTGACCGATCGCGTGCTGGCGACTGCGATGGAGGAAGGCGCGAAGGCCAACAAACCGATCATTGTCGATCCCAAGCGGACCGACTGGAGCGCCTATCGTGGCGCCGCGCTGATCACGCCGAACCGGAAGGAGTTGCAGCTCGCAACGCACGCGCCGTGCGGCACCGATGCCGAATGCACCGCTGCGGCGGCGATCGCGATTGAGACAACGGGTGCGGCCATCCTGCTGACGCGGTCCGAACAGGGCATGTCGCTGTTCAGGCGCGGACAGCCGCCATTACACCTGTCGGCCAAGGCACGCGAAGTGTTCGACGTGTCTGGCGCCGGCGACACCGTTGCAGCGACCATCGCGCTCGGAATTGCGAGCGGCCTGACCCCGGAACAAGTGATGCATATCGCCAACATCGCCGCGGGCATCGTGGTCGCCAAGCGCGGAACGGCCACGGCGAGCCCGGCAGAGCTGATCGCCGAGATCGAGGCGGGACAGCGTTTCCTCGGCGGCGCGCCCGGCGCGATCAGCCTCGGCGCCGCCAAGGCGTTACGCGAAACCTGGAGCCGTGACGGCTTGAGCGTCGGCTTTACCAATGGCTGTTTCGACATTCTCCACGCCGGTCACGTCGCCTTGCTGCGCGAAGCGGCGAATGCCTGCGACAGGCTGGTGGTGGCGCTAAACACGGATGCGTCGGTCTCGAAGCTGAAAGGGCCCTCGCGTCCGGTGCAATCCGAAGCCGCGCGCGCTGCTGTGATGGCAGCGGTGAAGGGCGTCGACGCTGTGGTCCTGTTCGGAGAACAGACACCTTTCGAGCTGATCCAGGAGCTGCTGCCGGACGTGCTGGTGAAAGGCGCGGACTATGCCGAAGACCAGATTGTCGGCGCCGACCTTGTCAAAGCCAATGGCGGCCGGATCGTACGCGTCGGGCTGGTCGAGGGCCAGTCGACCACCAAGGTGATCGAAAAATCGCGCAAGCCACAGGAATGAGCGGCGTAAAAGCTTCCCTAATCTGGCCGTGACAAGATCCCCGACATGACGGGGCAATTCCTTCCGAGCAGCACGATGGCGTCCTGGGGGCGCGTGATCCGCGCGAACCATTTCGTCGCGCGTCCGCGTTTTGGCGACGAGTTGGATGGATTTCTGAACGGTTTGTCGGCAGACCGCCCCGGCCTCGCGGTCGGCCTGCGACGGTCCTATGGCGACACCAATCTGAACCCCGACGGCCGCATCATCGACATGACGTCGCTGGACCGTGTCATCGCCTTCGACCGCGAGACAGGCGTGATGCGTGCCGAGGCCGGTCTCTCCTTGAGCCAGGCGCTGCAGATCCTTGTACCGGCTGGCTGGTTTCTGCCAACAACCCCAGGCACGCGCTTCGTGACGCTGGGCGGCGCGGTCGCAAACGATGTGCATGGCAAGAACCATCACGCAGCGGGGACGTTCGGCGCATCGGTGCGGCGGCTGAAACTATTGCGCACGGACGGCGGCGCGCAGGAAATCGGTCCGGGCAATGCGCTGTTCCATGCAACGGTTGGCGGCCTTGGCTTGACGGGCGTTATTGCCTGGGTGGAATTCCAGGCCGTGCGCGTGCCCTCCTCTTCGCTGGATGCGGAAGACACGGCATTCGCGCGGGTCGAAGACTATTTCGACATCGCAGCAGAACGAAAGCACAGCTTCGAGCATACGATGGCGTGGGTCGATTGTTCGGTTGGCGGCGCCAAGCTGGGGCGCGGCATTCTCTCGGCCGCCAACTGGTATGCGTATGGCGATGTCGCGCCACATCGCGAGCTACCCAGCAAGACCGTGCCGCTCGACGCGCCGGGCTTCACCCTCAACACCATGACCGTTCGCGCCTTCAACAGCGTGCGACATGAGCTGAAGTCGATGCGCAGTGGGCCATACCGCTCCCATTATGAACCTTTCCTCTATCCGCTGGACGGCATCGCGAACTGGAACAGGCTCTACGGCCCGAAAGGTTTTTACCAGTACCAGTGCGTGCTACCGCCTGCGACGGCGCGCGACGGCGTGGCCGAGTTGTTGAAGGCGATCGCGACTTCTGGACAGGGCTCTCCGCTCGCCGTGCTCAAGGATTTCGGACCGCGCGAAGCTGTCGGGATGCTGTCCTTCCCGATGGAGGGTACAACGCTGGCTCTTGATTTCCGAAATCGGGGCGAGAGCACGTTACGCCTGATGGCCGATCTCGACCGGATCGTCGCCGCGGCGAGCGGGCGGCTCTATCCCGCCAAGGACGGCCGTATCCCGCCCGAAATGTTCCAGGCCGGGTTTCCGAAATGGCAGGACTTCCGTGCTTATGTCGATCCGGGGCTGTCATCAGCCTTCTGGAGACGGGTGTCAGGCTGATGGACGGATCGCTGGGGGCTATCGCAATGCAGCCCGACCTCAAGAACACGATCAAACCTTCCAACCGCGTTGTCATCCTTGGCGCGCTGTCCGCCATGGCGACGGCTGCGGCGCGTATCTATGCCGCTGAGGGCGCGGCGCTGGTGCTGGTCGCGCGCAACGAAGCCCGCCTGGCTGCACTGGCGGCAGACTTGCGTGCTCGCGGCGCCGTAGAGGTCGAGACCGCAGCGCTCGACCTTGAAGCGGAAGCGCCACAGGCGCGTCTGCACTTAGCCGATTGGGCAAAGCGCCTGGGCAGCGTTGACCACATTCATCTTGTCTATGGCTATCTCGGCGATCAGGCGAAGGCCTCTATCGATCCTACAGAACTGACGCGCATCACTGTGTCCAACTTCGCGTCCGCTGTGCACTGGTGCGAAGCGGCCGCAAATATTCTGCGCGCGCAAAGGCACGGCGCTTTGGTCGCGGTCTCATCCGTCGCTGGCGACCGCGGCCGGCAATCGAACTACGCCTATGGCGCAGCCAAGGGTGGTATCGCCCTGTTCGTCCAGGGCATCGCACATTCGCTTGCGGGAACAGGCGCACGCGCCGTCGCCGTGAAGCCTGGCTTCGTCGACACGCCGATGACGGACGGCCTCAAGAAGGGCGGCCCGATGTGGGCGAGCGCCGACCAGCTGGGGCGGGCCTTGCGCCGCGCCGCCGACGCGGGCGGGCCGATCCAGTACGCCCCAGGCAAATGGCGGATGGTGATGGCGATCATCCGTTCCGTCCCCGCCTTCGTCTTCCACAAGACGAAACTCTGATCGCCCGGTCTGCTCGAATGGCGTGAATTGCGCTGCGGTTAACGGGTCTTCGTGCGGCTGAAGCCTTGACTTTTTATCCCCCGACACAGCTAACCCTGCTGAGGGGCGGCAGCGCCCGCGACTTACTGGAGTGATCCATGCGCGTGACCATGATCGGGGCTGGCTATGTCGGGCTCGTCTCCGGGGCCTGCTTTGCCGACTTCGGCCATACCGTGACCTGCGTGGACAAGGATCCGGGCAAGATCGAGCGGCTGGAAAAAGGCGTCATGCCGATCTTCGAGCCGGGTCTGGCCGAACTGGTTGCAACCAACGTCAAGGAAGGGCGGCTGTCCTTCACGCTTGATGCGAAGGAAGCGATCCGCAACGCCGACGCCATCTTCATCGCGGTGGGTACGCCTTCGCGGCGTGGCGATGGCCATGCTGACCTCTCTTACGTCTACGGTGCGGCTGAGGAGATCGCCCAGCACATGGATGGCTTCACGGTCGTTGTCACCAAGTCGACGGTGCCGGTGGGGACAGGTGACGAGGTGGAGGAGATCATCCGCAAGACGCGGCCGGACGCGAACTTTGCCGTCGTGTCGAACCCGGAATTCCTGCGCGAGGGCGCAGCGATCAGCGACTTCAAGCGGCCGGACCGGGTTGTCGTGGGCACGGACAGCGAAGAGGCGCGCGAGGTGATGCGCCAGCTCTATCGTCCGCTGTTCCTCAACGAGACGCCGATGCTGTATACCTCGCGGCGCACGTCGGAATTGATCAAGTATGCGGCCAACGCATTCCTCGCTGTCAAGATCACCTTCATCAACGAGATGGCGGATCTCTGCGAGAAGGTCGGCGCCAACGTGCAGGATGTCTCCAAGGGCATCGGTCTCGACAACCGCATCGGCAAGAAATTCCTGCATGCGGGCCCCGGCTATGGCGGCTCGTGCTTCCCGAAGGACACGCTGGCGCTGACCAAGACCGCCAACGATCATGGCAGCCCGGTGCGCATCGTGGACACAGTTGTCCAGGTGAATGACGCGCGCAAGAAGGCAATGGCGCAACGCGTGATCGACGCCATGGGAGGCAGCGCCAAGGGCAAGACGATCGGTGTGCTCGGCCTCGCGTTCAAGCCGAACACTGACGACATGCGCGATGCGCCCTCGCTCGACATCATCCCTGCCCTGCAGGCAGCCGGCGCGCGCGTGAAGGCGTTCGATCCGGAAAGCATGCACGAGGCCGGCAAGATGCTGTCGGACGTCGATTTCTGCGATGGTCCCTACCACGCCATCGATGGCGC
This sequence comes from Hyphomonadaceae bacterium, assembly GCA_947478925.1. Lineage (GTDB taxonomy): Bacteria > Pseudomonadota > Alphaproteobacteria > Caulobacterales > Hyphomonadaceae > UBA7672. The sequence continues at coordinate 26,948 of CANJXY010000006.1, forward strand.
AGACGCCATGGTGCTGATCACGGAGTGGGATCAGTTTCGTGCGATCGACTTCGACCGCGTCAAGAAGCTGCTGAAGACGCCAACGGTCGTAGACCTGCGCAACGTCTATCAGCCCTCCGACATGCTCAAACGCGGCTTCAATTACGTCAGTGTCGGACGGCCTTAGTCCAGCCTATTCAGGCCGTCCTTTACAGGGATGGCGACTGGTCCCATCACTCGTGGGGTTGATCACCCACACGAGGCGTCATGACCCGGGCCAGCTCTCTCCTTGAAAACCGCGCGCTCGTTTCGGGCGGTTCCGGCTTTCTGGGCTCGCACCTGTGCGACCGGCTGCTGGGTCGCGGACAGGACGTTCTCTGCGTCGACAACCTGTTCACAGGCCAGAAGCGCAACGTCGCTCACCTGCATGGCAATGCGCGATTTGAATTCCTCCGCCATGACGTGACCTTCCCTTTGTTCGTGGAGGTCGACCAGATCTGGAATCTCGCCTGCCCGGCCAGTCCGATCCACTACCAGCACGACCCGGTTCAGACGACGAAGACATCGGTGCACGGGGCGATCAACATGCTCGGCCTTGCCAAGCGCCTGGGCGCGAAAATCCTGCAGGCCTCGACCTCGGAAGTTTACGGTGACCCAAGCGTGCACCCGCAAACCGAAGACTACTGGGGCAACGTCAATCCGATCGGGCCGCGCTCCTGCTATGACGAGGGCAAGCGCTGCGCCGAGACGCTGTTCTTCGACTACCACCGGCAGCACCAGCTGCGCATCAAGGTGATGCGGATCTTCAACACCTATGGTCCGCGCATGCATCCCAATGACGGGCGCGTGGTGTCGAACTTCATCGTGCAGGCGCTCAAGGGCGAGGATATCACCATCTACGGCGACGGCCAGCAGACGCGCGCGTTCTGCTATGTCGACGACCTGATCGAAGGCATGATCCGCCTTATGGACTCGGGCGACGAGGTGACAGGCCCGATCAATATCGGCAATCCCGGCGAATTCACGATGCTGCAGCTGGCCGAGGCCGTTCTGAAGCTGACAGGCTCGAAGTCGAAGCTGGTGAAAATGCCGCTTCCTGCTGACGACCCCAAGCAGCGCCGCCCGGACATCACCCGCGCCAAGAGCACGCTGGGCTGGGAGCCGAAAGTGCAGCTGGAGGATGGCCTCAAGGAAACCATCAGCTACTTCCGCAACCTGCTGGCAGAGTAAGCGTCAGCTCGCTATCCGCTGGCGCACGTCTTCTGCGATGGCCAGTGACGACGTAAGCCCCGGGCTTTCAATTCCGAACAGATTCACGAGCCCGGCTATGCCGTGCAGTTCTGGCCCGTCGATGCGGAAGTCTGCGACGGGCTCGCCCTGACCGCTGAGCTTGGGACGGCAGCCAGAATAATCGGGCGTGATGACGCCATCGGGAAGACCGGGCCAGTAACGGCGAATGACAGCATAGAATGACTGCGAGCGGGTTGGATCGACCGTGTAGTCGATGGCATCCGGATCATTCGACACAAGCCATTCCACATCCGGTCCGAAACGCATGCGACCGCCGAGATCGATGGTCACGTGGACGCCCAGACCGCCATCGACAGGCGCCGGATATATCAGGCGCGTGAAAGCCGGGCGGGTGGCGCATCCGAAATAGTTGCCCTTGGCGAGGACCAGCTTGGGAATCTGGCTATCCGCGAGTCCTTCGATTCGGCGCGCGACGCGCTGCGCGTAAAGGCCCGCGCTGTTGACGAGCACGCGGCATGTGATGGCGGCGGCGTCCTTGCCGCCCGTGATTACGCGAAAGCCGCCACCGCCCAAATGCGCGACACGTTCGACGGGCGTGAGAAAGGCGATGGTTCCGCCATGGTCTTCGATCTCGCCCTGAAGCGCGAGCATGTAGCCATGACTGTCGACAATGCCGGTTTCGGGCGACCACAGCGCGGCGGAGCAGGACAGCGCCGGCTCCCACGCCATGGCGGTCGCCCCCGTGATCAGCTCGAGGCTTTCGACATCGTTTGTCTTGCCGGTCGCATGGATGGCCTCGATCTTGGCGGTCTCGCTGTCACTGGTGGCAACGATCAGCTTGCCGCGCTTCAGGTGGCCGACGCCCCGCGCCTCGAGATAGGAATAGAGCCGTCGCCTGCCTTCCACACACATCCGATGGCGCAGGCTGCCAGTCGGGTAATACATGCCGGCATGGATGACTTCGGAGTTGCGGGATGAGGTTCCCGTGCCGATCCCATCGGCCGCCTCGAGCACCAGCACGTCATGGCCCGTGCGCGCGAAAGCTGCGGCGACCGCAAGGCCGACGGCGCCCGCTCCGACGACGACAACGTCAACATCCATTAACGAACTCCCGTCCGACAGGTGCATAAGACACGGGAAAGCCTAATCCCAGCCTGCAAACCTGTGATTTCGTTTTCTGATAATTACCTAAGGGTGTGTAGCCTGTCCGTTGAGCGCGGGCAGGCCCCCGTGATAGGCGCAGGCGAAATGTCGGAATTCAACAACCTCTATGCCCACGGGTTCGTGCGGGTGGCAGCGGCCAGCCCGCGTGTCCACCTTGCCGATCCCGCCTCCAACGCCCGCGAAACCATCGAGCTGATGCGCAAGGCGGACAAGGCAGGCGCTTCTCTTTGCGTTTTCCCGGAACTGGGCCTGTCAGGCTACACGCTGGACGATCTGCACATGCAGGCGGCCCTGCTCAACGCCGTGCGTGAGGCCATCGCAAGGGTGAAGGACGCCAGCAAATCGCTCGCGCCGGTCGTTATCGTGGGAGCGCCGATCCAGGTGGGCCCCGCCATCCATGGCTGCGCCGTTGTGCTTCATCGCGGCGTGATCCTCGGCGTCGTACCCAAGACCTATCTCCCGAACTATCGTGAGTTCTACGAGAAGCGCCAGTTCGCCATGTCTGGCGACGCCACGGTGGACGCCATCGAACTCGCCGGCGAACTTGTCCCCTTCGGTATCGACCTATCGTTCGAAGCCTCCGACATTCCGGACTTCACGCTAGCCGTGGAAATCTGCGAAGATATGTGGGCCGCCATCCCGCCCTCCACCTATGCGGCGCTGGCTGGCGCGAACATCATCGCCAACCTCTCCGCCTCCAACATCACCATCGGCAAGGCGGCCGAGCGCGACATGCTCTGCATCTCGCAGTCGGCGCGCGCGAGCTGCGGCTACATCTATGCCGCCGCTGGCTATGGCGAGAGCACGACGGATACTGCGTGGGACGGACAGCTGGCGGTTTACGAGCTTGGCTCGAAGATCGCGGAATCTGACAGGTTTGCGGACGCTTCTACCCTGTTGCTGGCCGACATGGATATCGCGCGCATCGTGGCTGATCGCGTCCGCAACGGCACCTTCCGCGATGCGGCCCGCAACCACGCCGCCGATCTGCAGCGCCGCCGTATCAGCTTTACCGCCGCGCCCGACCGCGACGCGAAGCTGCCGCTGGCGCGCAAGATCGACCGTTTTCCCTTCGTGCCGGATGATGAAGCCCTGCTCGATCAGGATTGCTTCGAAGCCTACAGCATCCAGGTCCAGGGCCTGCGCCGCAGGCTGGAATCCTCCGGCGTGAAAAAGGCTGTGATCGGCGTATCTGGCGGGCTCGATTCAACACAGGCCCTTCTCGTCGCCGTACGCGCGTTCGATCTTATGGGCGCCAAACGCACCAACATCATCGGCGTCACGATGCCGGGCTTTGCGACGACGGATGGCACCAGGTCTAACGCACATGCGCTGATGAAGGCGCTCGGAATCGACACGCGCGAGATCGACATAAAGCCGATGGCGAACCAAATGCTCGCCGATCTCGACCACCCCTTCGCCAAGGGCAGACAGGTCTACGACATCACGTTTGAAAACGTGCAGGCGGGCCTGCGCACTGATTACCTCTTCCGTCTCGCCAACAAGGAGGGCGGCATGGTCGTCGGCACCGGCGACCTGTCGGAGCTTGCGCTCGGCTGGTGCACCTATGGCGTCGGCGATCACATGAGCCACTACAACGTCAATGGCGCGGTCGCGAAAACACTCATCCAGCACCTGATCCGCTGGAGCGCGGCAAGCGGTCACTACCCAGCGAGCGCGGCCAAGGTGATGCGCGCGATCCTCGAACAGGAGATTTCGCCCGAACTCGTGCCAGCGGGCGCGGACGGCAAGATCCAGTCGACCGAAGACACGATCGGCCCCTACAATCTCCACGACTTCTTCCTGAACCAGACGATCCGCTGGGGCGCGACACCCTCGCGCATAGCCTTCCTCGCCCACGCCGCGTGGAGCGATGCGGCGGCAGGCGAATGGCCGAAACACACCGCCGCCAAGGATCAGGTGGCCTACGACCTCCCCACCATCGTGAAATGGCTCGAGACCTTCACCCGCCGCTTCTTCCTGACCAGCCAGTTCAAGCGCTCAGCGGTTCCCAACGGCCCGAAAGTCACCTCCGGCGGCGCCCTGTCCCCCCGTGGCGACTGGCGAATGCCCAGCGATTCGAGCGCCGCCCCCTGGCTGGACGACATCGCCCGCCTGAAGGCCCAACTCGGCCTGAAGGCCTGACGGCTTCCAAACCTTGCCTTTTTCGCCCCCCTGATACATGAGGGGCAAACTTGCACTCGTAGCTCAGCTGGATAGAGCGCTGCCCTCCGAAGGCAGAGGTCACAGGTTCGACTCCTGTCGAGTGCGCCAGTTTTCCCCGCATCACGGTTTCCAGATCATGCTGAAAGCGATTGCGGCCTGCCTGGCCCTGTTGACCACCGGCCTCGTTGCTTCATGCGGCGCCGACAGTGGCGGTCCGCGGGTGTCGACAGACCCTGCCCGTCCCGCGCTGTGGCGGATCTCCGATGCAGATACGTCGATCTACCTGTTTGGCACGATCCACATGCTGCCGCCGGGCGCGACCTGGCGATCGGCAGCCGTGGAGGAGGCGCTCGACGATGCCAAGGCTGCCTATTTCGAGACGGACGTTGAAGGTGACGTGCGCACGCGGACGGAGCTGGTGCAGCGGCTCGGCCTGCTCGATCCGGCGAAGCGACTGTCGGATGTGCTGACCCCGGAGCAGAAATCGGCGCTGGTAGCGGCGGCGGCGCGCGTCGGCTATCCGATGTCCACGCTGGAAACCCAGCGGCCGTGGTTTGCGGCCGTAACACTCTCCGACGCTGCGATCCGCGCGGCGGGCTATTCGTCGGATGAAGGTGTCGAAACTGTGCTGCGCCGGGACGCTGAGGCTTCGGCCAAGGACATCCGCTTCCTCGAGACCATGGAACGGCAGCTGTCCGCACTGTCCGACCTGCCTCAGGACGTGCAGGTCCGCTACCTCGCCTATTCGGTTTCCGACATTGAGACCGTGGGGCCGGCGTTGGCGCGCATGGTAAACGCCTGGCGGGGGGGCGACGTCGATGCGTTGGGCCGCTTGCTCATCGATGAAGACATGGCGCGGCTGCCAGAAATCCAGGAGGCGCTGCTCACCCTCCGGAACGCGGAATGGGCAGATCAGCTGAAATCCCTGCTTGATGCCGAACCGGGACACTTCTTTGTCGCGGTGGGAGCGGCTCACTTCTCGGGCGAGGACAACCTGCTGGCCCAACTCCGGCGGCGCGGTGTCGCCAGCGAGCGGATCCAGTAGCAACGACCTCACTATTCGCGGCGGCGAACTGCGGAGAATCTTCGCATCGTTGGGGAATCTGGTGTCACCGAGACGCTGCTGAGGGCTAAGGGCCGTTAACCTTTGCCGGTCGCGCCAGTGGCGAATTGCGGCGCCGCAGCTCAAGCATCGCGATGCGAGTTCGGCCCCTTCCTTGCTGACTATACGGCAGACGGACGCTTGGGAGCAGCCCAGATGCCAATTTCGGACAGCGTGAAGCTAAACGGCAAGGTAACCATTTTCCACCCGACGCTCGTGAACCTTTACGGGTGCGAGGTCGGCGACGGCTCACGCATCGGCGCGTTCGTCGAAATCCAGAAGGGCGCGTTCATTGGTGAACGCTGCAAGATTTCGTCGCACACCTTCATCTGCGAAGGCGTCACGATCGAAGACGAGTGCTTCATCGGACACGGCGTGATGTTCACGAACGACCGGTTTCCACGCGCGACGAACCCGGATGGCTCGCCACAGACCGATACCGACTGGTCCCTCGAGCTCACCCGCGTCAAACGCCAGGTCTCCATTGGCTCCAACGCCACCATCGTATGCGGCATCACCATCGGCCAAGGCGCGCTGATTGCAGCGGGCGCAGTGGTTACCCGTGACGTTCCCGATTTCGCCGTGGTTGCCGGCTGCCCCGCGCGGGTGGTTGGCGACGTCCGCCAAATGGCGGCCGCCAAGACGAAACTCACCATCAATGAAGTTGTAGAAGAGGCAGTGGGCTCGTGACCGCGAAGAAAACCAACCCGGCGGCGAAGTCCCGCAAGAAAGTCATCGCCGAGAATGGCCCGGTCGTTGAGGTCCTCGCCGGACCGCGCGTCGCGCCCAAACGCGATGTCCTGAACATTGGCGTCATCGGCTACGGCTATTGGGGCCCAAACCTGGTCCGCAACTTCGCGGAACTGACCGACGCGCGCGTTCACACCGTCGCCGACCTCAACCCGAAGGCGCTGGAAACAGTCGCCCGCCGCTTCCCATCCACGAAAGTGACCACGGATGCAATGGCGATGATCCGCGATCCGGAAATCGACGCCGTCGCGATCGCCACGCCGGTCTCGACCCACTTCTCGCTCGCCATGGCCGCCCTGCGAGCCGGCAAGCACGTCTGGCTCGAAAAGCCCATGACGGAAACGTCTATGCAAGCGCGTGCACTGATCGAAGAGGCTCAGAAGCGCGGCCTCACGCTGCATGTTGACCACACCTTCGTCTACACCGGACCGGTGAAGAAGATGCGCGAGATGGTCCAGAACGGCGAACTCGGCAAGACGCTCTACTACGACTCGACTCGCGTGAACCTCGGCCTGTTCCAGCGTGATGTGAACGTGATCGCGGATCTCGCTGTCCACGATTTTTCGATCATCGACTATGTGTTCGACCAGCACCCGATCGCGGTGTCGGCCTCCGGTATCAATCACTATCCCGGAACGCCGGAGAACCTGGCCTTCATCACGCTGTTCTACGAAACCGGCTTCATCGCCCACGTTAACGTCTCGTGGCTGGCGCCCGTGAAAATTCGCTCGATCATCATCGGCGGCACCGACAAGATGATCACATTCGACGAACTTCAACCTTCCGAGAAACTGAAAATCTACGACAAGGGGGTATCGTTCACGGATGACCCGGCGAAGATCCATGAAATGCGCGTCGGCTATCGCACCGGCGACATGTGGGCGCCGAAAGTCGACGGTTCCGAAGCGCTGCTGGTGGAAGGCAAGCACTTCGTCGATTGCATCCGCAACAACAAAACGCCGACCTCCGACGGTGAGTTCGGTTTCCGAATGGTTGAACTGATCGAAGCCGCCACGGCCTCCATGCGGGGTCGCGGTGAAACCATCCACCTCCCCAAAAACACAAGCAAGTAAGCGCAAGACCCATGGCTGTCCCGTTTGTCGACCTGAAGGCCCAGTATCATTCGATCAAGGCGGAGATTGACGCCGCCCTGATCGGCACGATGGAATCGTGCGCCTTCACGCTTGGGCCGGAAGTCGCCCAGCTCGAGACGGATTTTGCGGTCTATGCCGGCGCGGCCCATGCAGCTGGCGTCAACAATGGCACGTCCGCGCTGCACCTCGCCCTGCTCGCCGCCGGCATCGGCCCGGGCGACGAAGTGATCACCGTTCCCTTCACGTTCATCGCGTCGGCTTCAGCCATCCACTACACGGGCGCCAAGCCGGTGTTCGTCGACATCGATCCAGTCACTTTCACGATGGATCCGGCCGCAATCGAAGCGGCCATCACACCGCGCACCAAGGCCATCGTCCCGGTTCATCTGTTCGGCCAGATGGCCGACATGGACCCGATCATGGCGATCGCGAGGAAGCACAATCTGTTCGTGCTCGAAGACGCCGCTCAAGCTCACGGCGCTGAGTATAACGGCCGTCGCGCAGGTTCGATCGGCGACGCCGCTGGCTTCTCATTCTACCCCGGGAAGAACATGGGCGCGGCTGGCGAAGGCGGCATGACCGTCACGCAGCACGCCGAGATCAATCGCAAGGTCCGCATGCTGCGCGACTGGGGCGCTGAGAGAAAATATCACCACGAAATCATCGGCTACAACATGCGCCTGGAAGGCATTCAGGGCGCGGTGCTGCGCGTGAAACTGAAATACATCGAGAAGTGGACGGAGATGCGCCGCGATGCGGCCGCTCGATACAAGTCTATGTTCGAAGGCACGGACGTCATGACACCGGTTGAACTCGCGAACCGTCGTCACGTTTATCACATCTACGCGGTGCGCACGAAGGATCGCTCGCGCTGGATCGAGGAACTCGGCAAGAAGGGCATCCAGACCGGCATTCACTATCCCTTCCCGCTGCACACGCTGAAAGCCTTCGACTTCCTCGGTTACAAGCAGGGCCAGTTCCCGCATTCAGAAAAGGCTGCGGCCGAAGTGTTGTCGTTGCCGATGTATCCGGAACTCAACGCCGCGCAGCAGGAAGAAGTGGTCGCGGCCGTGGCAGCCCTTCAGGCCGAGTCGCTGCAGCCCGCCTGATCTCGCCTTCCAGGCTCGCCGCTCGCCGCGGCGGGTCGCTCATCCAGGTCGCCGCAGAGCGACGCACACTGTGGGTCATGACACGATGAAACTCGAAGGTTCAAAGATCCTGGTGACCGGCGGCGCCGGTCTCATCGGCTCCACCACGATCGACCAGCTGCTCGCGAACGAGAAGCCGGCCGAGATCGTGATCTTTGACAACATGACGCGCGGTACGACGCGCAACCTGGAGAACGCGCTCAAGGATGAGCGCGTCAAACTCATCAAGGGCGATATCCGCGACCGAAACGCGGTGATGCAAGTCACCGAGGGCATGGATGCGGTGGTCCACATGGCCGCCATTCGCATCACCGCCTGCGCTGCCGATCCGCGCGAAGCGATGGAGGTGATGAACGACGGGACATTCAACGTCATCGACGCTGCCCATCAGCAGGGCGTCAAGAAAGTTCTCGCAGCTTCCTCCGCTTCAATTCTAGGCCTGGCCGACAGCTTCCCGACAACGGAAGATCACCATCCCTACAACAACCGCACCTGGTACGGCGCTTCGAAAATCATGCTCGAAGGTCTGCTGCGCTCGTACAACGACATGTACGGCCTGAACTATGTCGCGATGCGCTATTTCAACGTCTACGGTCCCCGCATGGACGTCGAAGGCAAGTACACCGAAGTACTCGTACGTTGGGTTCAACGTATCAGCCAGGGCGTCCCGCCGCTGATCCTCGGCGACGGCAAGACCTCGATGGACTTCATTTATATCGAAGACCTCGCGCGAGCGAACGTGCTCGCACTCAAGTCCGATGTTTCGGACGAAGTGTTCCACATCGCATCGGGCGTCGAGACCTCGCTCAGCGAACTGGCTGCCACAACGATGAAAGTTATGGGCGCGCCGGCCGACATGGTTCCCGAGTACGGCCCAGAGCGGAAAGTGAATGCCGTTTCGCGTCGCCTATCCTCCACCGAGAAGGCAGAGCGCTTGCTTGGCTTCAAAGCCCAGGTTTCGCTCGAAGAAGGCGTTTCCCGCTTCGTGACGTGGTGGGAAGCCAACAAGGACAGGTTCACGCAATGATCCCGATCATTAAACCAGTGATGGATGAACGCGAGGCCGAGGCTGCCTCGCGCGTGATCCTCTCGGGCTGGATCACACAAGGCCCGGAAGTCGCCGCGTTCGAAAAGGAATTCGCGGAATTCGTCGGAGCCGAACACGCCACCGCCGTATCCAACTGCACCACGGGACTTCACCTTGCACTCCTCGTGGCCGGTGTCGGCGCTGGTGATGAAGTCATCACGGTCAGCCACTCCTACATCGCGACCGCCAACGCCGTGCGCTATTGTGGCGCGGAGCCGGTGTTCATCGATGTGGACCCCGTGAGCCACAACATGGACCCCGCGCTGATCGAAGCTGCGATCACGCCGAAGACCAAGGCCGTCCTGGTGGTTCACCAGATGGGCATGCCGGCTGATCTGGCAGCCATCGTCGCGATCGCGCGCAAACACAACCTCAAGGTTGTTGAAGATGCCGCCTGCGCCGTCGGCTCGGAAATCCTCTGGGACGGGGCATGGGAGAAGATCGGACGCGTGCGCGGAGACGTCGCTGCGTTCTCATTTCACCCCCGCAAGATCATGTCGACAGGCGATGGCGGCATGCTGACTACGCCGCACGCCGAGTGGAATGCGAAATTCAAACTTCTTCGCCAGCATGGCATGTCGGTTCCCGACACTGTCCGTCACGGCTCCAACCAGGTGATCTTTGAGACGCACCCGGTGCTCGGTTACAACTATCGCATGACAGACATCCAGGCCGCAGTCGGCCGCGAACAACTGCGCCGCCTTGCCGGCATCGTCGCGCGCCGCCGTGAGATTGGCGCGACCTACAAGCAACTGCTGTCGAACGCCCAGTGGCTCGGCATGCCACAGGAGCCGGCCTGGGCCCGCTCCAACTGGCAATCCTTCGCCGTCCGGCTGCCCGACCATTGCGACCAGAAGGCTGTGATGCAGGTCATGCTCGACGCGGGCATCGCCACGCGTCGGGGCATCATGTGCTCGCACCGCGAGAACGGCTATCTGAACAGCCGTCACGCGCCGCTGCCTCATTCGGAAAGCTGCCAGGACCGCACGATTGTGCTACCGCTCTATCCGCAAATGACGATGGCCGACATCGAACTTGTTGCTTCAACGCTGAAGCGCGCGACCGAGCCGCAACCTGCTATGGCGCAATCTGCTGGTGTGAAGTCATGAACACCACCGTCGAACAGGCGCTGGGCACAGGCGCGCAACGCCAGACCATCATCCGGCCGAGCCGCGGTCTGTTCGACCTCGACCTCGGCGCCGTGTGGCAATATCGTGAGCTGCTGCACACGCTGATGATGCGTGACATCCAGGTGCTCTACAAACAAGCAGCCCTTGGCGCTGCCTGGGCGATCATCCAGCCGATCTTCGCCGTTGCCGTGTTCACGATCGTCTTCGGCAACTTCGCCAAGATGCCGTCGGACGGCATCCCCTATCCGATCTTCGCCTTCGCGGCCGTGTTGCCCTGGACCTACTTCGCCGAAGCAACACGTCGCGCCGCGACTGGCCTCGTCGATGACGCCGACCTGGTCCGCAAAGTTTACTTCCCGCGACTAATCATTCCGCTCGCCAAGGTTACAGCGCCGCTGCTCGACTTCGCGATCGCGTTCTGTGTGCTGCTGGTTCTGATGGCCTTCTACGGCGTCGTGCCGAGCATCAGGCTGTTAGCCGTCATTCCGCTGATCCTGATCGCCGGCCTTCTCGCGTTGTCGATTGGCCTCTGGCTCGGACCAATCAATGTGCGTTTCCGCGATGTGAAGCATACGGTCCCGTTCATGCTGCAGATCGGCATGTACGCCTCGCCCATCGTCTACCCACTCAGCCAGGTTCCGACCGAGTGGAAGGCGTTCTACAGCCTCAACCCGATGGTTGGCGTGATCGAAGGCTTCCGCTGGGCGGTGTTTGATCGTGGCAACCCGGATTTCGGCGCGCTCGGCATCGGTCTCGTGGTGATCGTGGTCATGCTCGTCATGGGCCTGGTCTATTTCAAGAACCAGGAACGCAGCTTCGCGGACGTGATCTGACATGACCAAAGACCTCGCCATCTCTGTCCGCGGTCTTGGCAAGCGCTATCTGCGCAACGCCGGCCCCAAGCACAACGCCCTGCGCGACATGCTGCAGGACAAGCTGACCACGCTCTTTACGCTCGGCCTACGCCGGAAAAAGAAAGACTACTTCTGGGCTCTCTCCGAGGCATCCTTCGACATCCATAAGGGCGAGAATGTTGGCATCATCGGCCTCAACGGCGCGGGTAAGTCGACGCTCCTGAAGGTCCTGTCGCGCATCGTGACGCCGACAACCGGCGAAGCTGTCATCAATGGTCGCCTCGGCGCGCTACTGGAAGTCGGAACCGGTTTCCACCAGGAGCTAACCGGGCGCGAAAACACCTATCTCTACGGCGCGATCCTCGGCATGACGCGCGCCGAAGTCGAACGCAAGTTCGATGACATCATCGAGTTTGCCGAGATCCGCGACTTCATCGACACCCCGGTGAAACGTTACTCTTCGGGCATGTATGTGCGCCTCGCCTTCTCGGTCGCGGCCCACCTCGATCCTGACATCCTGCTCCTTGACGAAGTGCTCGCCGTTGGCGACGCCGCGTTCCAGCGCAAGTGCATGAACTTCGCCCGTTCCCTCGAGCAGAAGGGATCAACCATCCTCTTCGTCTCGCACAATATGTTCTCGATCAAGACCATGTGCCAGCGTGTGATCTACCTCCAGAAGGGTAAGGTCGTGTTTGACGGCCCGACCACCGAAGGCCTGAAGCTTTATGAAGCTGACAGCCGCCTGAAGGAGACCCACTGGTTCTATCGCGACGATGGCGAACCGCCGATCACCTTCACCGACGCCGAGATCGTGTCCAAGGAAGGTGTCAACGCCGGAGTGATCGATCACGGCGAGCGTATGACTTTCCGTCTGCGCTACAAGACAACGCGCCGCGTCGAAAAGCCCGATGTGCGCCTCAGTATCGACCGTGAAGACGACCTGCACACGATGACGTTCTCGACCCACACGGACGGCGCCGCGATTGCTTGTCTCGACGGCGAAGGCGAACTGATCGTCACCAGCCCGCCGATTCGCCTGACGTCGGACTTCTTCACCGCCAATGTCGCTGTACGTGAGCGCGGTACAGGCAAGCTCTTGGTGTCGCAGATCGTTGGCCACTTCCACGTGCGCGATGCCGTCTATTCGTCCACGCAATACGGCGTCCTGCACGAATCGGCTGACTGGAAGCATGAGCCGGCTTCGGCAGTGTCCACCGCCCCGACGCTTCGCGTCGCCGGTTCCTGAGCGGATGGATGGTATGTCTGCCGCCGTGGCCAATCGCCTGATTCTCACGCCAGAGCCTCCCTCGGAGGACGCGATGGCATATGCGGCTGCAAAGGCGCGCTTTGAAGAGTTCAGCGTGGTGGTCCGCAGGGCCGAGGCGTTCCACAAGCGCGGCAGGTTCGAAATAGCGTCCGTTCACGCAGGCTACGCCGCCATTCTCGCAGCCTCGCCTCATGCCGGCTTCTATGTTAGCCCGCGCCTCGAACGCATGTTGGTGGATATCGGCCGGCGCACCGCCAGGCCCACGGCTTTCCGTCGTCAACAAGACAAGCCGATACGCCACATCTTGCACGTCGTCTCCGAGATGCTGCCGGTTGGCGGTCTCACCAACATGCTGACCCGCTGGATCGGTGAAGACAGCGGCCGCACTCATTCCATCGCCGCCATCCATCATCGAGGCGAGCTGCCCCAGGCAACGCGCGATGCCGTTGCGAAGGCTGGCGGCAAGATTCACCGCATTAACCGCACGCCGGGCTTCCAGACCGCCTGGGCGGAAGAACTGCGCCAGCTGGCGCGTCAGCACGACGGTGTGATGCTGCACATCTATGGTCAGGACCCGGTAGCCATCATGGCGTTCGCGGAGCCGGACAAGCTGCCGCCGATCATGTACCTCAACCATGGCGACCACCTTTTCTGGCTGGGTGCCTCGATTGCCGACGTTGTGATCAATCTGCGTGATGAAGCACAGGTGCTGTCCATCGGTCGCCGCACGATCGAACCGCGCCGCAACGTCATGGTTCCGACCATGGTGTCCCCGGCCGTGCGCACGCGCTCGCGCGAGGAGGCCAAGCGCGAACTTGGCATGGCGCCCGATACGATCCTGCTGATGTCGGCCGCACGGGGGATGAAGTACCGCACAGTCAATGGCGTTACGTTCGCGGCTCCGCACGTCGGCTTGCTGAAAAGGCACCCGAAGGCGCAGCTGCTGGTCGTCGGCGCAGGAGAGCGGCCCGATTGGCAGGCGGACTGCGCCGCCGTCGAAGGCCGCATACAACCCCTGCCCGAGACGTCCGACACACGCGTCTATTTCGAAGCGGCAGACATCTATGTCGATAGCTTCCCCTTCGTGTCGTCGACATCGATGATGGAAGCCGCAGGTCTTGAGACGCCGCTTGTCTCGCGTTTCTATGGCGAGCCGGAAGCGCGGATCTTCGCAATCAATCACCCCGGCATCGACAAGCCGACCCTGCATGGCGCGACCGAACAGGAGTATGTAGCCCACCTGGACCGGCTGATCTGCGATCCTGCACTGCGTGAGGCAAAGGGCAAGGAAGCACGCGACGCCGTGCTCTACTATCACACGCCGCCGAGCTGGCTCACCTTCATCGAACGCGCCTACAGCCTGGCCGAGCAGCTGCCGCCGATCGACCCCCTCACCCACTTCGCGGCCAGCGATGTCGAGATTTTCTCGCATGGCGAACCAGATCGCAGCATGTACGAAGTGTTCGGTTTCAACCGCGAGAGTCCGGTTCGCATGCTGAGCTGGTATCTCGGCCTTATGCCTCTCGGCGAGCGGTTGATGGCGTGGCTGACAGTTCAGCGCGCCGGCGGATTCGACAACTTCCGCGAAGCGATACGCGCGCTTCTGCCGAACTGGCTGGTGCGTCGTCTGTCCGATCGCGCCTGATCAGGCCGCCCTGGACCGCTTCTTCGCTGCGGCGATCGGCTCAACATGCTCCTCGCCATTCCATAGCCTGCCGTCCGCATCCATAGGCTGATGGTAGTGACGGCGCGCCAGCTGGGCGTAGTAGAAACCCTCATAATCCGTCAGCGCGCCCATCTCACGTACCTCGTGATCCTGTGCAACTCCGATCTCGAAATAGGAATCGAGATTACCGAGACGCGGCTGCGGCAACGCGCCTGAAATGTATTCATCGCGCATCTGGCGATAGAGCCTCTCGAGATGGCGCGACAGCTTGGCGACATCGAACAGTGTGCAGGTTTCGCGATTGGCCAGCAGGCGTGCGCGTGTGATTTCAAGTTCGCCCCTGCCCGGGCCAGCAAGGTGGATTGCACGTGTCACGAACGCTTCCGGCGTTTCGCAGACCATCTCCGTCAGACCGGCGGCGCGCAGAAGGCTGCCGCAAACGCGGCTAGCAAAGCACCGGCCTGACCAGGTGAGCACCGGGACGCCCATCCAGAGCGCATCGGACGCGGTGGTGTGCGCACCATAGGGAACGCTGTCGAGGAAGAGATCAGCCAGCGGATAGCGCGCGAGGTGGCGGGGGTTGGGAAGCTTTGGCGCGAAGATGAGCCGATCACCAGAGACGCCCCGCGCCTCCGCCTGTTCGCGTAGCCGCTGGTTGGTCTCCGGCGTATAGTCGAGCAGCCAGAGCACGCTATTGTCGGACTGCTTGAGAATGTCCATCCAGCGGTCAAAGTTGAAGCGTGTAAACTTGTGGCTCGCGTTGAAGCAGCAAAAGACGAATGCATTGTCCGGCAGGCCGAAATCGGCGCGCGTCGGCACAGTCTCATCGATGATACGCTTGCGGTCGTTCGGTTGATAGCAAGGCAGGCGCAGCACACGCTCCGAATACCAGGCCTCGGCATGCTCGGGAATCGTCCAGTCATCGGCCACGATGTATTGATGGAAGGACGAGCCCATCGTGCCGGGATAGCCCAACCAGTTGACCTGCACCGGCGCGGGGCGGCGCGCGAAGACGCCAAGACGCGCATCGCGTGTGTGGCCGTTGACGTCCACGAGAATGTCAATGCCATCCTCGGCGATCTTCGCAGCGGCCTCGTCATCGGTGACGCCGCGAATATCGCGCCAGTGATCGACACTCGCCTTGATACGCGTCTGGATCGGATCGTCCGCCTTGATGCCTGTGTAGTAGGCGAACACCTCGAAGTCCTTGCGATCATGCTCCTCGAAGAAGTTGACCATCAAATAGCCAACCGCGTGGTGACGCAGGTCTGAACTGACATAGCCGATGCGTAGGCGGCGATTGGTTTCGATCGGCGCGCTGCGGCGATCGAAGCGCGTGGAACGGTCTTCGATCGGCGACATTGTGCGCACGTATTTGTCGGCCGCCGCCAGCTGGAACAGCGGATCGTCGGTATAGGCGCAAACAGAAAGCGGGTGCAGGCGCGACACCAGTCCTCGCCGCGTGAATTTGCCGTTCTCCGGCGTCATCGGCCATTTGCATTGCGACAGGCGCGCGGCGACGAACTGCTCGGCTACATCGCGCGCTTCCGGCGCAAGCTCCAGGCATTGAGTCAGCGTGATTTCTGCGGCCGCCAGCGCCTGACCGTCCGACAGCAGCCGGCTGATCTGCTTCAACAGTGTTACCTTGTAGTTGATTGAGTCAGCTGTGACGCTCGCCATCTTGTCGAGACCATCGCGCCACTGCTCGACTGCTTCCTTGGCCAGGCCGCGGCGTTCTAGCGAAGATCCGAGGTTGATACAGGCCGGTGCAAAATCGGGCTTCAGCGCCAATGCGGCCCGAAGGGACTCTTCTCCCCCCGCCTCATCTCCGAGTTGTTGCTGCAGGGTCGAGCAGTTGAAGAGAGCGATGAAGAGAAGCGGGTGATCCTTGTTGAACGAGATCCACACCTGGTAGAGCTGCCGGCCCTCGTCCGGGGAAAGCCCCCCCGCTGCTGCGAGAGCCTCTTCGAGCGTCAGGCCGCCCGCCGTGATCTTCTGGATGGCGGCAAGGAAAGTTGTTTGCGACATGGCGCAGAGCCCGATCAGCGGGCGCAATGGCCCCCGCGCCGGCCTCTGCCGGCGGGGCGCGCCCTTACCTGTCAGGATTGGAGTTCGTTGCTCAACAAAAGGTAAACCGGCGCGCGGAGGCTGTTAAGGCCCGCCCACCGGCGATTACCCAATGTTTTCCGCCTCTTAGCTGAGGCCGAGGAGATAGGCTTCGAGTTGCGGGTCGTCGAACGAGGCGACCTGCGTGCTGGTGAAGCCCTGGAGTTGGGTCGACGACAGCGCCGAAAGGTTGGTCGTCGAGAGGTGATCGAGCTGGGTGACCTGCAGCTGCGAGAGCTGGGTCACGCCGAACGCCGCGAATGCGGCCGACGAAATTCCGTCGAGCACCGTGGTGGTAATCGCACGGACCTGCGTCGTGTTCAGCGCGCCGAGCTGGGTCACCGAGAACTCGTCGAGGTCGGTCGCGTCGAGCGCGGCGATCTGCGAGGTCGTGAAGGATTGCACCTGCGTGCTGTTGAGGCTGCTGAGCTGCGTCGTATCCAGCGCATGCACGACGGCATTCGACAGCTTGGCCAGCTGGCCAGCGGTGAGGGCTGCAACCTGCGTATCTGCCAGAGAGGCAATGTTTGTCGCCGTAAACGCGGCAACCTGTGTGGTGTTCAGGGCCGCGAGTTGCGTGTTCGTGAACTCAGCGATGTCGGTGGCGTTGAGGCCACCCATCTGCGCCGTCGTCAGCGCCTTCACCTGCGTCGTCGACAGCTCGGCGACCTGCGTCTGGTCGAGACCAGAGAGGTTGGTGACTGAAAGACCCGACAGCTGCGTCGTGGTGAGGCCGGAGACCTGGCCAGTCGTCAGCGCTGCGATCTGCGTCAGCGACATGGCCGAGAGGTTGGAGGCCGAGATGGCCTGGACCTGGGTCAGCGTCATCGCCGCAACCTGCGCGTCAGTGAGCGCCGCGAACTTCGTCGACGAGAAGCTGCCGAGCTGGGTCACCGTGAGCGCCGCGATCTGATCGGTTGCAAACTCCTGGACATCAGTCGTCGACAGCGCCGCGATCTGCGCGGTGCTGATCGAGCGGACCTGCGTCGTGGTCATCGCGCCTACCTGCGTCGCGTCGAAGCTCGAAAGCGCCGTGGTCGAGAGCGACTGGACTTGCGTGCTGGTGAGGGCCGCGACCTGGGTTTCCACAAGGGCGTTGGTCGCCGTCGTGGTCAGGGCGCGAACCTGCGTGCCGCTAAGGCCGGCAAGCTGCGTCTCGTTGAACTCAGCCATGTCCGCCGCGCCAAGGGCGCCGAGCTGCGTGGTCGTAAAGGACTGCAACTGGGTCGAGTTGAGTGAGCCGATCTGTGTCGCATCGAGCGCCGTGACAGCGCTAGTCGTCAGACGACCGATCAGAGTGCCAGTGAACGCGCCGATCTGGGTCGCAGAGAGTTCACCGATGTCTGTCGATGTCAGCACGCTGGCCTGCGTCGTCGTCAGCTGGCCGATCTGCGTGGTCGTCAGCGCCCCAGCCTGGGTTGCATCGAGCGCAGACAGGTTGGTCGTCGACAAAGCCTTGATCTGCGTTGTGCTGAGCGCGCCAATCTGCGTTTCGGTCAGAGCCGAGACGTTGGTGGTGTTCAGCGCGCCAACCTGGGTCGCCGAGAGAGCCGTTACCTGGGTCGTCGTCAGAGACGAAAGCTGAGTCGCGTCGAGCGCGGTCAGGTTTGTGGTTGAGATGCCTGCGACCTGGGTCGTCGTCAGCGCGGCAATTTGCGTATCCAGCAGCGCGCCGAACTTGGTGGAGTTGAGCGAGTTAAGCTGCGTGTTCGTGAGCGCCGAGGCCTGTGTCGTCGTCAGAGCGGCGATCTGCGTCTCGCTGAACGAGGCGAAGTTGGTGCTGGTAAGCGCGCGCAGCGAGGTCGTGCTGAGCGCCTGGATCTGCGTATCGACCAGGTTGGCGACGTTGGTGGAGGTCAGGCCCTGCGCCTGCGTCCCTGTCAGTGCGCCGAGATGATCTGTGGTGAACTCTGCAACGTCGGCAGCTCCGAGACCCGACAGCTGGGATGCCGTCAGCGACCTGACTTGCGTCGTGGACAGGGCGGCGACCTGCGTCAGGTCGAGGGCAGACAGGTTCGTGGTCGTCAGCGACGACAGTTGTGTCGTCGTCAGGGCCGCGACCTGCGCATCAGCCAGCGCGCCGACATTGGTGGTCGAAAGGCCACGCATCTGGGTCGTGGTCAGCGCCGCAGCTTGCGTGGTCGTGAACTCGCCGATGTCCGTGGTCGAGAGACCGTTCAGCTGGGTTGCGCTCAGGCGCTGCAGCTGCGTGGTCGCGAGTGCGTTGACCTGCGTTGCTTCCAGCGCCGACAGGTTGGTTTCCGAGATCGCGCCGACCTGGGTGGTGGTAAGGGCCGCGAGCTGCGTACCCGTGAAGGACATGAACTTCGTGGAGGTCAGCGCAGAAAGCTGCGATGTTGTCAGCGAAGCGATATGTGTCGTCGTGAGGGCCGCGAGCTGCGTCTCGGCCAGGGCGGCAAAGTTCGTGGTCGAGAGCGCCTTGACGCCGATGGCCGAGATCGCCGCGATCTGCGTGTCGGCCAGGCCCGCCATGTTGGTCGAGGTCAGCGCGGAGAGCTGGGTGTTCTGCAGGGCGCCGATCTGGGTCGTCGTGAATTCAGCCACATCGGCAGCATCGAGACCACCGAGCTGGGTGGCGGTCAGTGATTTGACTTGCGTGGTCGTCAGTGCGCCCATCTGCGTGGCGTCGAGGGCTGCGACGCTGGTAAAGCTGAGTGCTGCGACCTGCGTGGTCGTCAGGGCCGTAACCTGCGCGTTCGTCAGCGAAGCGACATTGGTCGACGAAAGCCCGGCGACCTGCGCCGTTGACAGCGAGGCGATCTGTGTCGTCGTGAACTCGGCGATGTCCGAAGCATCGAGCGCGCCGAACTGCGTCGTTGTCAGGCCCTGGATCTGTGTCGTGCGCAGAGCGGCGACCTGTGTCGCGCTCAGCGCGGACACTGCGTCGGTCGCAAGGTTCGCCATCTGGGTGGTGACCAACGACTGCACCTGTGTCGTGGTCATTTCGCCGATATCACCAGCCGCAAGTCCGCCGATTTGCGTTGTCGTCAGAGCCGCGATCTGGGTCGATGTCAGCGAGCCCATCTGGGTCGTGTCGAGTGCCGACAGGTTGGAAGTCGACAACGATTTTACCTGCGTCGCATTGAGCTGCGTCA
This sequence comes from Hyphomonadaceae bacterium, assembly GCA_947478925.1. Lineage (GTDB taxonomy): Bacteria > Pseudomonadota > Alphaproteobacteria > Caulobacterales > Hyphomonadaceae > UBA7672. The sequence continues at coordinate 46,828 of CANJXY010000006.1, forward strand.
GCTGCGTCGTGGAAAAGGATGAGACCTGCGCCGCATCGATGTTGGCGATCTGCGTCGTGGACAGCGACCGGACCTGCGTGGTCGTCAGCGCGCCAATCTGTGTCGAATCAAGCAGGGCGAAGTTGGTCGAGCCGAGCGCCGTCACCTGCAACGCTGTCAAGGCTGCGACCTGCGTGCCGGCAAGCGCGCCGACATTGGTGGCGTTGAGAGCGCCGACCTGGGTGGCGGTCAGAGATGCGACCTGTGTTGTAGTCAGTGCGCCGATCTGGGTGTCGGCAAAGCCTGTAATCGCGGTGGTTGTGAGCGACTGGATCTGCGCGGTGGTCAGAGCTGCAACCTGAGTCGCCGCCAGCGCTCCCACCGCCGTATCGGTCAAACCGCGGACCTGCGTCGTGGCAAGACCAGCGATCTGCGTCGTGGTGAATTCCGAAATGTCCGCAGCTTCAAGGTTGCCGAGTTGCGTCGTGGTAAGTGCGCGGACTTGCGTGGCGCTAAGGGCAGCGAACTGCGTGGTGTCGAACGAGATCAGGGCCTCGCTCGAGAGGCGACCAAGCTGGCCGACCGTCAGCGCGCCGACCTGCGTGGTGGTCAGGCCACCGACGTTGGTGGCAGACAGGGCGCCTGCCTGAGTCGTGGAGAGACCAGCCACCTGCGTGGTGCTGAGCGCGGCGATCTGCGTGTCGTTCAACGCGTTGAGATTCGTGGTCGAAAGCGCGTTGAGCTGTGTTGTGGCGAGGGCCTGGATCTGCGTGGCGACGAGATCCGCAATTCCGGTCGAAGACAGCGCACCGATCTGGCCCAGCGACAGAGCGCCGATCTGGGTCGTGCCGAGCTTGGCAACATCGGACGATTCCAGCCCACCGATCTGGGTGGTGGTGAAGGATTTAACCTGCGTCGCCGTGAGCGCGCCGTAGCGCGTGGAATCGAGCGCCGATAGGGCGGTTGCGTCAAAAGATGCAAGCTGGGTTGTGGTCAGGCCGCGAACCTGCGTCGTCGTCAGCGTGTTGAGCTTGGTAGCATCGAGCGCATTGAGGTTCGTCGTCGAGACCGAGGCGATCTGCGTTGCGGTGAACGCCGCGACCTGCGTGCTATCGAGAGCCGACAGGATGTCGGTGGTCAGGTTGCGGACCTGGGTCGTCGACAGCGAAGAAAGCTGGGTCGTCGTGAATGCCTGGATTTGCGTATCCGCCAGGCCAGCGAGCTGGGTCGAGGTCAGCGACTGGGCCTGGGTGTTCGTGAGAGCGCCCACCTGCGTCGTCGTGAACTCGCCAATATCGGTCGCGTTGAGCGCGAGCAACTGCGTTGTCGACAACGCTTTGACCTGCGTGGTCGTCAGCGCGGCGGTCTGCGTGGCTTCGAGCGCGGACAGGCTGGTGGTTGTCAACGAACCGAGCTGGGTCGTTGTCAGCGCGGCGACCTGCGTGTCGCTCATGCCGGTGATGAACGTGCCGCTGAGACCGCGGATTTGCGTGGTGGTCAGCGATGCAAGCTGGGTCGTCGTGAATTCGGCGACGTCGGCTGCGTCGAGCGCGCCGAGCTGGGTCGAACTGAGGGCTTGCAGTACAGTCGTCGCGATGGCGGCAATTTGTGTCGTATCAAGTGCGGCGACGGCGTCGGTGCTGAGGCGCACGATCTGCGTACGGTTCAACGCACCGACCTGCGTGCTGCTGAGTTCGCCGATGTCGGTGGCGTTGAGGCCGCCGACCTGTGTGGTCGAGAATGACGCAATCTGCGTCGTGGTAAGGGCGCCGGCCTGAGTGGCGTCGAGGGCCGACAGGTTAGTCGAAGAAAGGCCCGAAATCTGTGAGGTATTGAAGCCCGAGATTGCCGTGGTGTCGATTGCGCCGACCTGCGCCGATGCCAGCGCGCCGAGCTGCTGGGCGCTTAGAACCAGGAGCTGGTTTGATGTCAGGGCCACGCTCGAATTGATCGAGGGGATCTGCGTGGTTTGCAGTGCCCTCACCTGCGTGGTCGAGAGTTCCGTGAACTGGGTGGAGGAAAGCGCCCCAATCCCCGTCGTGGTGAAAGCTGCGACCTGCGTGGTCGTCAGCGACTGAATCGACGTTTGGGAGAGGCTTTGGATGGCCGTGGTGGACAGTGCGCGAATCTGCGCGACCGACAAAGCGGAAATCGACATGGCCGGACCATCCTGGTCGTAGTTCGAAGTCGACATTCGGTCGACGCGCGATGTGATGGACGGCGGTTAGCAGACCTTCACCCTGGCACTTTTCACATCTAATGGTTTCCATTCGGTTTCCGGCAACTTTTGCCGATTCACGTTGAGTCCCAATGCCTTGCACGCGTTAATGCGGTCGCGCGCCGAACGCCTGAAATGAGCGCTGCGCCGACCGAAATTCCTGATGGGAGCGGCTTCGACAATCCTTTTGAAATGAGGGGATTGAGGAACGACATGCGTGCCCGGCATCGCTTCGCCCTGCCCTGCAGATGGATGCGGCGAAGTGTTAGCCCATGAATGACCCGGTAGTTTTTGCCGGGCGCGACTCGACACGTTCGGGTGCGGATGATGTGGTCCTGGACGGGCTATGGAGGGGTCGATGCGCAGAAAACTCTCGGCGATCGCGATAATTTCTATCACGGCTGCATGTCAGCCTTCGCCGGCGGCTCGGGTCATGGAGACGCCATCATTCGTGGTGGAACCTCGAACCGTTTCCGAGCTGACGTTGGAGCTGAAAGACAAGACCTCGACGGCGGTGACGCTCACGCAGCGCTTCCTCGACCGGATTGCCGCAGTGGATGACGCCGGGCCAATGCTGAATGCGGTCATCGTCACCAATCCCGGCGCGCTCGATGCGGCAGAGGCGCTGGATGCAGCAACGACCAAGGGGCCGCTCTTTGGCATTCCTGTCCTGCTGAAGGACAATATCGAGACGCTCGATTCGATGGCGACGACGGCAGGCTCGTTGGCGCTGCAGGACAATCTGGCTGGCCGGGATTCGCCGCTGGCAGCGAGGCTCAGGGCGGCCGGGGCTATTATCCTGGGCAAGACCAACCTCAGCGAATGGGCCAATTTCCGGTCGAACGGCTCGACGTCGGGCTGGAGCGGCGTAGGCGGACAGACGAAGAACCCCCATGTCCTGGATCGTAATCCGTGCGGATCCTCTGCCGGCTCAGGGGCGGCTGTTGCGGCGGGTCTGGCGCCGGTCGCGATCGGGACAGAGACGGACGGATCGATCGTCTGCCCGTCTGCGACCAACGGTGTCGTCGGCATCAAGCCGACCGTAGGTCTGATCCCGCGCACCCACATTGTGCCGATCAGCGTAACGCAGGACACGGCGGGTCCGATCACACTCTCGGTTGCCGATGGAGCGCTGCTGCTGACGGTGATGGCGGGATCAGACCCGAGCGATCCTGCAACCAAGGATGCCGACCAGCACAAGACCGACTACACCAAAGCGCTGGACGCCAACGCCCTGCAGGGCAAGCGCATCGGCGTAGCGCGCTGGCTGACCGGCTATCACGAGCCGACAGACGCCGCCTTCGAGGAGGCGCTTGCCGAACTCAAGGCAGCGGGCGCCGAGCTGGTCGATATCAAGGAGTTTCCGAACCGGCAGGCAATCAGCGCGGCTGAGTTTCCGGTTCTCCTGTCGGAATTCAAAGCTGGGCTAAACGACTATCTTGCCGCCACACCGCCTGCGGTGAAGGTGCGCTCGCTCGACGACCTTATCGCGTTCAACGCGGCAACGCCTGCTGAGCTCGAATTCTTCAATCAGGATCTTCTGGAGCTGGCGGCCAAAGCTCCTGTCCTGACCGACAAGACCTATCTCGCTGCAAAAGCTACGGCGGCGCGGCTCGCCCGCGAGGAGGGCATCGACAAGATGCTGGCCGACAACAGGATCATCGCCATCGTGGCGCCTACAGGCGGGCCTGCCTGGACGACGGATCTGATCACCGGCGATCACTTTCTGGGCGCGTCGTCAGGCCTCCCGGCGGTTGCAGGCTATCCACACATCACCGTGCCGATGGGCGTGGTGCGTGACCTGCCGGTCGGGCTGTCCTTCTTCGGACCGGCCTGGTCGGAGGCGAGTCTGATCGGTCTCGCCTATGCGTACGAGCAGCGGACACACGCGCGAAAGACGCCATCCTTCCTGCCGCATTCACCCTGAAGCGTAGCCCTGCCCGCGCGATACTGTTTGGCGCAAGGCTGAGACCAGGGTGGTTGCGCATTCTGCAGCACCATCTCCCGGGGAGATTCCTGCGGCGGTCCTTAGTCCGCCGCGCCTTCGGAGTGACATTGATGAATGTCTCACAAGCGTCAGGCAGTTCAGCTGCCTGGATGCTCCAGCGCCTCTTCCAGGGCTCTGGAGACAAGACGGCGACCCGTACGGCGGCAAACGCCCGGCGGCAGAAG
>CANJXY010000007.1 GCA_947478925.1 Hyphomonadaceae bacterium
AGTTAGCCTCAGGTTTCCGAACCAACAAGCTTGGAGTGAACGGCCCACGTGACGCACCCCCGGCCCGATCTCGCGCTTCAGGCGCTGGCCGACTTCTGGGTCGATATGGGCCTGGAGGAAGCGCGCGCGTTGCGGACGTGGCGTCCGGCGCGTTCTGCGGCCGGTTCCACCGCCCCCGCTATTCGCCCGCCATCCGCGCCCCGCCTTCCGGCAGACCCGCCGCCGGCCCAGCGCGGCGCGCCCCGCAAGATCAACAACAACCCGATCAACGACGCCAAAAGGCTTGCGTCGCAGGCGGAGTCCCTCGCGGAACTCCGCGCCATCGTCGAACAGTATGATGGCTGCCCGCTCAAGAAGGCCGCCAAGACCACCGTGGTCTGCGACGGCGCGTTCGATGCCGACGTCATGATCGTCGGCGAAGCCCCTGGCGGCGAGGAAGATGCGCGCGGACTTCCCTTCGTCGGCCGCGCCGGCCAGCTGCTTGACCGGATGCTCGCCACCGTCGGCCTGACACGGCAGGCGAACGTCTACATCACCAACCTGATCTACTGGCGCCCGCCGGGTAACCGCGATCCCTCGCCGGTCGAGATGCAGATGTGCGCCCCGTTTCTCCTGCGCCAGATCGAACTGAAGAAGCCGAAGCTCCTTCTCACCGCAGGCAAGTTCGCGACGCACGCGATGCTGAACAAGGAAGACGGCATCATGAAGCTGCGCGGGCGCAAACTGAGCTACATGCAGGATGGCATGGCGGCGATCCCCTGCATCCCCATGCTCCACCCCGCATATCTCCTGCGCAATCCCGCCGACAAAGCCAAGGCCTGGGACGACCTCCGCACCATCGCCAAGCTATGCGACGATCTCGGTATCAAGCGCGGCGCGGCGGTGTAGGCGCACGCCTCTCAATTCGATTGACTCTAGAATCAGGAAAGTGACTGTCCCTGAAGGCATTTGCGTTGCCCGGGAAATCAACATGCTGATCCGCACCCTCGGACTTTTCCTCGCCGTCGGTGCACTTGCAGCAGCCTGCTCACCCGCCCCGGGCAGTCCCGAATGGTGCAAGGCCGCCATCGAAGGCAAGATCAAGCCGACCGAAGCCGAAACACAGCAGCACGGCCTGGAATGTGTGCAGCACATGATCGGCGGCGCCCTTGGCGACATCAAACCGCCGGGCCAATAAGCTGGCGCCCTGACGCCCCGGAGCCGCTGTCTGCACAGCCGCGTTCGCTCTGGTCTGCATCCGGTTCGAGAGCAGACGCGATGAGCGACAAGGCGATCCGCCTGACCCTGCTGTAACCGACCTGACCGAGGCAGGGTGTAACCAGTCCCCCGTTTCGTGCGTATAAGACACGATTCAATCGCAGAGACCCGCCATGATTACACGTCGCAAACTCCTCTGGACCGGAACCGCCATCGCCGGCGGCCTCATGGTCACCGCCTGTTTCGGCGGCGGCGAGGCAATCGCCGACAATGATGTCTACGAGGTCACCCGCACAGATGCGGAATGGCGCAAGCTGCTCGCGCCCGAGGCCTATGAAGTGCTCCGCCACGAAAGCACCGAAGCCCCGGGCACAAGCCCGCTCGAGGCTGAGGCGCGCAAAGGCATCTATAGCTGCGGCGGCTGCGATCTGCCCGCCTACGACTCGGCGACCAAGTTTCATTCCGGCACCGGCTGGCCCAGCTTCTACCAGCCGATCAAGGATGCCGTGAAAGAGAAGACCGATAACCAGTTCGGCATGACCCGCACTGAGGTCCACTGCCGCCGCTGCGGGGGCCACCACGGCCACGTCTTCAATGACGGCCCGCGCCCAACGGGCCTGCGCTACTGCATCAACGGCGTTTCGCTGAAATTCGTCCCGGCCTGATCTATCCCCGTACCTCGAACCGGTGATCGAGGTCGATTACACCGTCCGCCGCCTTCAGCACGCACGCTATATCTTTCTTCAGCTGAACCAGCGCCGCGCGCGTTGCCGCCGGCTTGCTGAACGAGGGCGGCTCGAATAGGTTTTTGTCCAGTTTCTTGGGCATCGCGATCTGCAGCACGCGTCCGTCGCACAACACCTGCGGCCTGTCGAAATCCGCGAGCGCGCCCAAGGCCAGTAACCGCTCCATGAACGCCGGATTTAGGAGCGCGCGCGAAGCCACCTGGTCGGTGCCGTAGACCTCATAGATCTTTTCGAACACTGGATCTTCCAGCCGCACTCGCGCGCGATGCTGCACCTTCTGCCGGTCCGCGAAATTGCCGAGTGCACCCGCATCCGACACCACCGCCGTGACCGCGCCCGTGTGGCGCGGCAGGTCGAGCGTCACCATCAGGCCATCAAACGTCGTCTGCTTGTTCTTGCCCGTTCCATGCGTCAGCGTCAGCTCAACAATGTTGATCGGCAGCGAGCGATACATGCCGAATATCTCGTCGTCCGCATCTGACGCATCGAACTTGCGAAACACACACTCCGCCTTGAGGCGCGCGAGATCAGGCATCACCGCCGAGCGATAGCTCAACGCCCCGAACGTCGCCGCCAGTCGCGGCAACACCTTGTCCTTGTAGAGCCGCGCATAGCGCGTGGACAGATCGCGCGACGCCCAGAGATAACCTGCGAAACCCGGCACGACGACCAGACCGATCATCTCCACAATGTCCGGCGGATCATCTCTGAATACCGACGCGACCAGCATCGCCACACCGGCCGCCGCACACAATGGCACACGCCACATCGCGCGTGCGTTGATCTTCTGCACGATCTCGAGACGCGCCGCCTCCAACTCGTCCAGCACGCCTTTCAGCTCAAGTTCGATCGCCTCGCCGCCCGCTATCTCCGGGCCTGGCGCTGCTGGTTCACGCCTCAGGCTCATCGCGCCCCACGCGCCTGCGCCCATGATGACAAGCGCAAGCACAACCCCACCAGCTAGACCGCCGGGGGCTCCTTCGATCCCCGGATTGTGCACCATGCTCGCCACAACAACCGCAACGCCCGCGAGTAGCCCGACCAGGACCGCCGCCAGCAGCACGCTCCGCGCCAGGACGGCGGCGGATGATTTCGAAGAAGTGTCGGGGACTGTCATCGACGCGGTATAGCGCCGCCGCATACCGGCGTCCCGTCTCCCAAGAGAAACGGGCGGCGGACCGGGCTAGGGATCCGCCACCCTCGCTTGCGGGGTGGGACTTTGGCTGCGGGCTGTGTACCAACCCGGGGCCTTTTATGGCCCTGCGTTCTGGCCGTTCATCGGGCAGGCCATCCACAAGAGACAACGCCACCTGCACGCTCGAAAGCTCTTTTTGTTCTTTTTTTATGCTTTCTTTGTTCTAGTCTGGCGCTGTTGGTTACTGCAGAGCGCCCATGCCGCATCAGGAAAAATGGAAGACCCGCTCAAACTCCGCCGACTGGTCTGAACTGCGGGATCAGGCGCGCGGGCGTGGCGCGCGTTCCAACGCCTCGGGTCGCTTCGAGAGGCAATACGCCGAGCCATTTGATGACGGTTGGACGACAGAAGAAAAGCTGCCGACGCTGCAGACGGAAACCATCCTCGAAAAGCCGAAGACGATCATCACCTACAATACGTCGCCAGACATCGGCTTCGACCGCACGATCAATCCCTACAAGGGCTGCGAACACGGCTGCATCTACTGCTTTGCACGACCCAACCATGCCTATCGCGGCCTCTCGTCCGGCCTCGACTTCGAGACCAAGATCTTCGTAAAGCCATCGGGGCCCGCCCTGCTCCGGCGCGAGCTGTCGAAGAAGTCCTACACGGTGAGCCGCATCCAGTTCGCCGGCGATACCGACATCTACCAGCCTGTCGAAAAGGAGCTGCGCATCACGCGCGAAATCCTCGAAGTGCTGTCCGAGTTCAACCATCCCGTCATGCTGATCACCAAGTCCGCGCTGATACTGCGCGACCTCGATCTGCTGGCGCCGATGGCAGAGAAAGGCCTCGTCTCTGTCGCGATCTCCTTCACAACGCTCGACCGCAAACTCGCCCGCACGATGGAGCCGCGCTGCGCCGCGCCGCATCGCAGGCTCGAGACCATGCGCGAGCTTGTCGCCGCCGGCATCCCCGTCACCGCGATGACCGCGCCGGTGATCCCCGCGCTCAATGATCCCGAACTTGAGAGCCTGCTCGAAGCCGCCGCTGACGCCGGTGCCACGCGCGCGGGATATGTGTTGCTGCGCCTGCCGCTGGAGATCGCAGGCCTGTTCACCGAATGGCTTGAGGCGAACTATCCCGACCGCGCGAAGAAAGTGATGTCGCTGCTGCGCTCGGCGCACAACGGCGAGGACTACCGCTCGGACTGGAAAGTGCGCGGCCGCGGCGATGGCCCCTATGCCGACCTGATCGCCGCCCGCTTCAAGAATGCGGTAAGGCGCCTCGGGCTCAACACCGCAAAACTCAACCTGCGAACCGACCTGTTTCGTCCGCCACCGCTGACAAATCCCGGCAGCCAGATGAGCCTATTCGGGGAACACAGGTGATTTATGGTAAATGCTCGCTTAACCATTGACTCAACTGGTTATTTACCCGGGTCAGCGACTCTCACGACTTCAGTCCCTTACGGGCGTGGCGTGAGACAGTTCAATGGCGATCAAAACGATCGACCCTATCGTTCAGAAGAACGCGAAAGCGAAGGGGTCCGCGCCATCAAAGGCGGTCCCGAAATCGTCGCTCCCCCTCGACCAGATCATCGTTGGCGATTGCATTGCGTCGATGAACGCCCTGCCCGCCGGCTCGGTCGATCTCATCTTCGCCGACCCGCCCTACAACCTGCAACTCGGTGGCGACCTCACGCGCCCCGACAACAGCCATGTCGACGCCGTGAACAATGAGTGGGACAAATTCTCGTCGTTCGCCGTCTACGACGAATTCACCCGCGCCTGGCTCAAAGCCGCGCGCCGCATCCTGAAACCGGATGGCGCGATCTGGGTGATCGGGTCGTATCACAACATCTTCCGCGTCGGCGCCGCGATCCAGGATCTCGACTTCTGGATTCTCAACGACGTGGTCTGGAACAAGGCCAACCCGATGCCTAACTTCAAGGGCACCCGCCTCACCAACGCCCACGAGACGCTGATCTGGGCCGCCCGTTCGCAGAACCAGAAAAAGTACACGTTCAACTACGATGCGCTGAAAACCGCCAATGACGATGTGCAGATGCGCTCCGACTGGTGGACTTTCCCGATCTGCTCGGGAGGCGAGCGCATGAAGAATGACGACGGCCGCAAGTCGCACCCGACACAGAAGCCCGAAGCCCTGCTCCACCGCATCATCGTCGGCACCACCAACCCTGGCGACGTGATCCTTGATCCATTTTTTGGCACCGGCACTACGGGCGCTGTCGCCAAGCTTCTTGGCCGCCACTGGATCGGCCTTGAGCGCGACGGAGACTATGTCGACGTCGCAACCCGCCGCATCGCCAATGTCCGCGCCCTCGGCGCCGAAGACATCGAGGTACAAACCTCCAAGAAATCGGAGCCCCGCGTCGCCTTCGGCGCCCTGGTCGAACACGGCCTGGTGCGACCCGGGGACCGTCTCTATTGCCCCCAGAACCGCCACACCGCCCGCGTCCGCGCCGACGGCAGCCTCGTTACCGGCGAATCGACGGGCTCGATCCACCGCATGGGCGCCCATGTGCAGAACGCGCCGAGCTGCAATGGCTGGACATTCTGGCACTACAAGTCCGACCAAGGCCTCGCCCCAATCGACCTGCTGCGCCGGAAATTCCGCACGCAGATGGGCCTCAGCTGAACTAGCTGGCGCCACGCGCGCGTCCTACATTGCATCCGCCGCCGAGGCGAAGGGGTGCGTGATGAGCCGCGTTCGCGTGAACTGTTTCTCCGTCTCGCTCGACGGCTTCGGTGCTGGCCCGAACCAGAGCCTCGAAAACCCGCTGGGCGAGCGTGGGCCTGAACTGCACAACTGGTTCTTTCCGACAAAGACGTTCCAGACCACTGTCCTCGGTGAAAGCAGTGGCTCCACCGGCGTCGATAACGACATGGGCGAGCGCAGTTTCGCGAATGTCGGCGCGTGGATCCTGGGCCGCAACATGTTCGGCCCGGTGCGTGGGCCTTGGCCGGATGAAAGCTGGAAGGGCTGGTGGGGCGATACTCCGCCCTATCATTGCGACGTGTTCGTACTCACACATCATCCGCGTAAGTCATTCGCTCTCGCCGACACCACATTCCATTTCGCCACTGACGGCATCCACGCGGCTCTCGACAAAGCAAAGGCGTCGACAGAAGGAAAAGACGTCCGCATCGGCGGCGGCGCGTCCACCATCCGCCAATACCTCAAGGCCGGTCTTATCGACGAGATGCACCTCGCCGTCAGCCCGGTCGTATTTGGCAAGGGCGAATCTTTGCTGACGAGCCTCGACCTGCCCGCGCTCGGCTTCAACACCGTAGAGCACATCGCCGGTGAGAACGCCGCTCACTTCGTGCTGTCAAAATAGCTATTGAAGCCCCCGCTTCGCCTCGGCCAGTCCCTGGTTCAGCCAGCCCAGCTCGTTGCGATTGGTCGACGCTTTCACCAGTGCCTCGAACGCCGCCACGCGGGCGTGCAACACATCTTTGTCACCCGGCGCGCCCTCGATGCCCACCGACGTCATCTGCAACGCCTCGACCAGCTTGCCCTCGCCGACCATTTTCATCGCCTCATTCGCAATCGCTTTCGGTCCGCCCGCCAGTTTCATTAGATCCGGTGAAATGCTGTCGCGCCCCTCCGGGAACATCTCAGCCGGATCGCCGCCAAACCAACCTGCATAACTTTCGTAGATGCCGCGCACTGACCACGAGATCTTACCATAGCCTTCGCCCACATCGAGCGCGGGCGGCAGCTCGATCTCGCGCATCAGCGTGTGCACGTCCTTGCCAGCGTTCATGCCCTTCAGCACAGCATCATGCACATAGACGATCGCGTCATGCATCTTGGTCAGCTGCGCCTTGATGTTGGCCTTGCCGACAATCGCCGGCCCATGGCTTGGGATCACGATTTCCGGCTCCAGCTTCAGCACCGTTTCAAGAGAATTGATGTAATCCATCGGCCAGCGCGGACGCGTGCCACGCAGCGTGTACATGTTTGGGAACGACTCATAGAAATTGTCGCCCACCATCGCGGCCTTGATACTGGGAACCCACACAGTGAGATGGTCCGGCGTCTCGCCTGGTGTGTGCAGTAGCTGCAACTTCACCCCGCCAACGTCGAGATCAAGCGCGTCGCGAAATGTGAGATCTGGAACGATCGTCGGCGCATTTATCGTTGCAGCCGCTGCCTGTACTCCAGGTTGTCCGCTTGGCGCGACCGCTCCGACGCTTCCTGCGAACTGGAACTGCGCCGCATTCCTGCGCGCAAAGAAACCGGCCAGCATCCGCTGATAGCCGAGGAACTCACTGAATTCCTCCTGCGCGACGACCTTGGCGCCCAGGCTTTTCCACAGCGCAACGCCGCCCGTGTGATCACCATGGCCGTGCGTCAAGATCACATACGCGGCTTTTGTTACTCCGCTCTTCTGCAGCAGATCGAAATGCGCCTTCGACGCCGGCGGCCGCGATGTATCGATGACGACTGCGCCTGCAGGCGTCTCAAGCACGATGGTGTTTGAAGAGACGTTCTTGCCCATCACATAGAACAAGCTAGGCGCGACCTTGATGACTGACATGTTTTGCGTCGGGTCGCCAAAGTCCATGCTGGAGGGAAGCTGCGGATTCGGCGGAAGCGCGACGGCCTGCTGGCCCGCAGCAACCGGCGCCGCCTGGCATGCCGCCAGCAGGAACGTGCTCACCACGAGTATCCGCTTCAGCATCACACCACCTCTGAAATCGAATTGATCTGCTTCGTACATTATGACCCGCATGACGCAAGTTCAGCGCGCGATACTTACCGGCTTATGCGCCTGCTCGCGCTTCAGCTTGTAGCCGACGCGAGCAATCGACTCGATCGCGGGGATGAGCTCGCGGCCCAGCGGCGTTAACGAATACTCGACGGACGGTGGCGATGTATCGACCACCCTGCGATCAACAATGCCGACCGCCTCCATCTCCTTCAAACGCGTCGACAGCATTTTCGCCGAGATCGGCTTCACATCCTCGCGCAGTTCGGAGAAGCGTCGCGCGCCGCTCGACAGATACCAGATGATGTTGGGCGTCCACTGTCCGCCGATCAGATCCATGCACGCGCCGATGGGACACATCTCGGCCTGCTCGCGCACGGCGCTCTTGCGCACTTTCAACGGCATTGGCGCTCACTCTCCAAAATCGCCGACCGATCAGGTTACCTACCGGTTACTCAATTTTCCAACGTAACATCGGGGTACGTGGTTTCCAAATGTAATCGGCGACCCTACCTCGTACGCACACTCAGGAGGACACCCCATGAAACTCTACTACATGCCCGGCGCTTGCTCGCTCGCAACCCACATCCTGCTTCGTGAAGCCGGGGCGGCGGTTGAGCTGGACAAGGTCGGCCGCGACAAGAAAACGGAATCCGGCGCGGATTTTCTTGCGGTAAATCCGAAGGGCTATGTCCCCGCCCTGCAACTGCCGGACGGCGACATTCTCACGGAGAATGTTGTTCTCCACGGTTATGTGGCCGACACTTATCCCGCGTCGAAACTCGCGCCGGCGCATGGCACGAAGGAGCGGTTGAAGCAGGATGAACTCGCTGTCTTCATCTCGACCGAGATCCACAAGACCTATAGCGGGCTGTTCAATCCGGCGATCACGGATGAAGGCCGCAAGGGCATCATCGACAAGCTCGCCACGCGCTACGCGCTGATCGAGAAACTGCTGTCGGACGGCCGCACCTATCTCACCGGCGACAACTTCGCGACCGTCGACGCCTACCTGTTCACCGTCACCAACTGGTCGAACATGCTAAAGGTCGACCTGTCGGCGCTCCCGAAGCTGATGGCCTATCAGGGCCGCGTCGCCGCCCGCCCCGCCGTGCAGGCCGCGCTGGTCGCCGAAGGTCTGGTCAAAGCCGCCTAGGACATCATCTGTCTGTCATTCTCGTCGCAAGGCGGGAATGACAGTTCAGGATGTCTGATAATTCAGTTCTTCGCCGCCGCCGCCGCGCGCTCGCGGGCCTCTTTCAGCGTCGGATAGAACTGCATGAACACGGTATCAGTCGCGCCTGCGTGTTCCTGATGGCAGGCATAGCAGGCTTGGCTACGCGGGATCGCCGCGCCCACCTTCGCGCCCGGACCGTAGAACGTCCATGTGCCCGGACCTGCTTTCTCGTCCTTCACGTGCAGCGATCGGCCAACCACGCCGCCCTGCGTCTTGCCGCCCTTGGCGGGCATCACCTCGGTCAGCGGCGTGCGAACCTCCAGCGCAAACGTCGCCCCCACCGGAAACACGCCCGTCTTCACAAACGCATCGTAGCTTTCCGGATCGAGCCGCACCGAATTCAGCGTCGTCCCGCCATCGCCCTCATAGCTGAGTGCATAGGTCGTACCGACGGTTGGCCAGCGGTCCACATTTTCCGGAATGACGATCCTGCCGTCAGCATCATAGCTTGGCCCGGCGAAAGCCGCCGCAGCCAACGTGCCCATGGCGAGGAGAGCCGCGGCTATTCCAAAAAGGCGTTTCATTTCTGACGTCCCGTATCTGGCTTCCCCTATCGGGAAGCTCGTTATCTGACCCGCCAATAGAGAGCTTGCGCCTTACCAACTACGCAAGACCTCACGCCCCGCGATTGCTGACGAAGAGCCTGCCAATCAGGACAGGAGATCCGATCTCACGCAGGCTTGAAGGGGCTAACCCATCGCGAAAAGCCCCTGCCAAGGTCGGATATTCCAAGACACGCTGCCGCAGGCCGAGATTTCAACATGATCTTTGCTGCAGCGCCGCAATCAGCTAGGGAGAGCGCCTTGAAGCGGGAGTGACGGCGAATGGCGGACGGCGTGGTGATTGCGGATCTCAAAGCCACCGTGCAGCAGGCGGTTCAAGATGTAGAAGCCTACTTCTTCGACCTGCGCAGGTCCGTGGCCGAAACAGTCGCGCCCGGCGGCAAGGTAGACCGCCGCAAGATCGACGAGGAGCAACGCGCCACCCACGGTCTCGCCTGGGTGCTGACCTATGTCGAAACGCTCAAGGAAACCGCTCACTGGGCGGATCGGATCGACGCCGAGGGCAGGTTCGGCGAGATCGAGCAGCTGCTCACCCAGATCCTTTTCGGCGAATATCTGAGCCAGCTGATCGGCGGCTTGCCGATGACGCAGGTCGAGATCGTTCGCCCCGGCGACATGACAAACGATCAGTCGATCATGCAGAAGCTGTTCACGCCTGCGATCACCAGATTGGTAATGAACGGCAACACGGGTGCCGCCCGCATGGCCGCCGCCAAGCACGTTCGCGACTTCCTCGAGAGCGGCAAGGCGACGCTGGAATATACCGGCCTCGACGAGACGTATGAGCAGATCCGCGACCAGTTCCGCAAATTCGGAAAAGACGTCGTCGAGCCCTATGCCCACGGCTGGCACATGCGCGATGAACTCATCCCCGACAGCGTCGTCAAGCAGATGGGCGAGATGGGCGTATTCGGCCTCACCATCCCAGAAGAATTTGGCGGCCTAGGCCTCGGCAAGACGTCGATGTGCGTCGTCTCCGAAGAACTCAGCCGCGCCTATATCGGCGTCGGCTCCCTCGGCACGCGCTCGGAAATCGCAGCCGAACTCCTGCTCAATGGCGGCACGAAAGCGCAGCAGGAGAAATACCTACCGGGCATCGCTTCGGGCGAAATCCTGCCGACCGCCGTCTTCACTGAACCGAACACCGGCTCCGACCTTGGTAGCCTGCGCACCCGCGCCACCCGGGACGGTAACGCCTGGAAGATCACAGGCAACAAGACCTGGATCACGCACGCCGCCCGTACTGACCTGATGACGGTACTCGCCCGCTCGATCCCGGACACCAACAATTTCTCGGGCCTCTCCATGTTCATCTGCGAGAAGCCGCGCGGCACGGATGAAAACCCATTCCCCGCAGAGGGCATGACCGGCGGCGAGATTGAAGTGCTCGGCTATCGCGGCATGAAGGAATATGAGATCGGCTTCGACGGCTTCGAAGTGCCCGTCGGCAACCTGCTCGGCGAAGTCGAGGGCCAGGGCTTCAAGCATCTGATGGCAACCTTCGAAGGCGCCCGCATCCAGACGGCGGCGCGCGCCATCGGCGTGGCACAATGCGCTTTCGAGCTCGGCCTCAAATACTCGCTGGACCGCACCCAGTTCGGCCGCCAAATTTTCGACTTCCCGCGTACATCGGACAAGCTCGTCATGATGGCCGCCGAACTCGTCGGCGTACGCCAGCTCACCTACTTCTCGGCGCGTCAGAAAGACGAGGGCAAGCGCTGCGACCTCGAAGCGGGCCTCGCCAAGATGCTCGCGGCTCGTGTGGCCTGGGGCGCAGCTGACAACGCCCTACAGGTCCATGGCGGCAACGGCTTTGCGCTCGAATATCCGATCAGCCGCGTGCTCTGCGACGCCCGCATTCTCAACATCTTCGAGGGGGCCGGCGAGGTGCAGGCGATGGTCATCGCCCGGAGGACGATCGACGAGTTTATCGGCGCGAAGAACTAGATCAGCTGGATCGCATCGCGTCCGCGATCCTTGCCAAGGCTGGGCCAAGTTCCTCGCGCAGCTCGACGTCATTCACCGTCTCAGCAAGCGCTTGATGCATGCAAGCGAGCCATTGGTCGCGCTCATTCTCTCCGATCGGAAGGGCGCGGTGAAGGCTCATGATGCAGGGGCGGTCGCCGCGCACGAACCAGTCACGCGGCCCGCCTATCCAGCCCGTCAGGAACTCGGCCAGGTTGTCGGCTATCGGGCCGAGATCGGGCTTATGCATGGCCCTTATGCCGGCTGCCGAGGGGTGCTCCGACATGATGGCGTAGAAACGACCGGCAAGACGCCGTAGTCCGTCCCTCCCGCCAATCCGTTCGAAGGCGGACATCTCACCGTGTCGCGAGGTGGTCAAAGGGCTCTCCTGAATAACAGACGGCAGAAGCAACCTTCCTCAGTCTTGCGATTTGATTCAGATCAACCCGGCACAGGACTGGCGATGAGGCGCGGGCAACCTATCTTTCTGTAGAAACAGGAGCGCCTTATGGCCGAACCTATCCGCAAGGACCTGCCCGTCTTCCTGCATGATGGCGACGTCGCCATCGGCGCGGTACGCGGCATGAGCGGGAGTGACGTGATCATCTACATCGAGAACGCGGGCGATTTCACCTTGCCGCGCAGCGCGGTGAAGGATGTCCACGAGCACAAGGTCATTCTCGACAGCAGCAAACTTGATGACAAAGTGCGCGCTGCCATCGCTCGCGCACATTCTGCTGAAGATAACGAAGATCACGAACGCGCCGAAGATTGATAGACCTCGTGCGACCGAGAACCTAGCTCGCCGGCGTCGCGTCCGGCGCGGCTTTCTTGTGCGCCACAGGTACTGCAGTTGCAACCGCCGCGACCGCATCCTTCCGCTCGATCTCGGCGTCAGGCAGGCGATGCTTCTGCATGATGCGCGTCAGGAGCCAGGCGTAGGCGCCGCTTGCCGGCATGATCAGCGCGACCTTGAACAGGATCCAGACGTTCACACCGTCCATCTCGAAACCGAACACATGGTAGATATGACCCGGCGCATAAACCTGGCGCACGACCTCGTTGGCGATCGCGGTTGCCACGAAGAACCAGGCGAAGCTCCAGGTGAACTGATCCCAGCCTTTCTGCGTGTAATGGAAGGTCTTTTCGAAGATGTACTTGAAGAAGTTCTTCTTCATGAAGAGACCCACGAAGAGGAAGATCGCGAAGGCCGCATTGAACATCGTGACCTTCACCTGCACCCAAAACGGATCATGGGTCACAAGCGTCAGGATACCGAACACCACCGTCACGCCCGAGGCGATCAGTGGGAAAATCGGCAGGCGCTTCAGCACCAGCTGCATCGCGATGATGGCGAGAAATGTCGCGATGATCAGCGCCCAGGTTCCATCTTCGACATTGCCGGTGATTGCGTTGACGACGAACAAGGCAACCAGCGGGCCAAACTCGCTGGCAATATTGACGGTCTGCTCCGCATTGAACGGATAGATCTTTTTGATCCAGCTCATGCCAGCGAAATCCCTCGGCGCCCGCCCAATTCAGACATCTGATAGGGTCGGCACCACCCTTCAAGTCCTATAGACGGCCTCAAATGCCGTAAACACCGCATCGTGAATTACACTGTTCTTCAGAGCTCTCACTTCACCGCGTTTGTCGGCTGATCGCTCTTCCGCCGATAACGGGAGCAGGTAGGATCATAAAAAAGCCGGGAGAATACGATGAAACGCATTGCGGCATTGGTGCTTGTCCTCGCGATGACGGGATGCGCGACCGAGCCTTCTATGTCGCAGGCGGGCTTCGGTTGGGCCGGCGCGTGGGGCGCCTCCCCCACTATCCCTCCGCCTGGCTCCCGCAGTTTCGAGAACCAGACTGTCCGTCAGGTCGTACGACTCAGTCAGGGCGGCGACACGTTCCGCATTCGGTTCACAAACGAGTATGGCGAGAAGGCACTCGATTTCGGGGGCGCGGCGGTCGCGATCGCCGGACCTGACGGAAAACCGGCAGGGCCGCAAGTCGCCGTCACGTTCTCGGGACATGAAACCACCGTCATCCCGCCAGGCGCCCCATTGCTCAGCGATCCGATCCGGATCAGCGCGAAGGCGCTCGACTCCCTCGCAATCACGCTTTTCCTGCCGACGGCGACGGGGCCATGCACCTGTCACTTTGCAGCGACCGCGACCACGTGGATCTCTGCTCCCGGAAACTTCATCCAAGCTGGTTTCGAGGCGGGGCAAACCACCACCACGCGCGCCTTCATTTCTGCAGTCGAGGTCGAAGCGGCATCCCCCCGCACTATCATCGCCTTTGGCGACTCGATCACCGACGGCACCGCCTCCACCAACAACGCAAACCGTCGCTGGCCCGATGTCCTGGCGGACCGGCTCGTCGCCGCGGGCCAGACCATTGCGATCTCCAACCAGGCTATCGCCGGCAACCGCGTGCTCACGCAGCAGATGCCGATCTTTGGCGAGAATGCTCTTGCCCGCTTCGACCGTGACATCGCCTCCGTGCCAAACGCGAAATGGCTCGTCGTCCTCGAAGGCGTCAACGACATTGGCGCTGGCGGCGCAACGCCGCCCTCCGCAGATCAGATCATCGCAGGTTATGAGCAGCTGACTGCCCGCTCGCACGCACGTGGCATCAAGGTCTATTTCGCGACCATCCTGCCCTATGAAGGCGCGCGCTACTTCCTGGAAGTCGGCGAAGGCGTCCGCCAGCAGGTGAACGCGTGGATCCGAACGTCGGGCAAGCCAGATGGTGTGATCGACTTCGACGCCGCGATGAAGGACCCGGCCAGCCCGCGCAAGATGAAAGCGGAGTTACAATCCGGCGACTGGCTCCATCCGAACGACGCCGGCTACAAGGTTATGGGCGAGGCCATCGACCTCGCCCTCTTCAACTAACGACTACAACTTGATCCGTGGACGACCGATATAGTCTCGCTTGCCGAGCGGGACGCCCTTTGAGCGAAAGATGTCGTACGCCGTCGTCGCGTGGAAATGGAAATTGGGCAGCGAGAAAGTCAGCAGGAAACCTTCACCCGTGAACGGCATCTGCTGTTCGCCCAAGTTGAAGACCATATCCTTGTGCTCCAGCGCATCGATCTCCTCGCGCGTGTAGGCCTTCATCTGGCTGGCAGCTTCGTACACGCGCGCCTGCAGGGCATCGAAATCATCGGTCGGTGTGCCGTAGGGCGGCTTGAACACGCCGCCTTTCACACCCTCGATGGCGCCGACGGAATGGCCGATCGCCGCCTGCACCTGATAGCGCAGCGGCAACATGTCCTCGTAGATGCGTGAGTTCAGCATTTCGGTCAGGTCGATGCCTGTCTCCTCGCAATGCTTTCGGCCGCGCTTGAGAATGCCCTCCATCGCACCGAGGGTCTGGCTAAACAGCGCGCCTGTTGCGTCATAAAGTGTCGTCATTTGTCTTTATCTCCACCCGTCCGTGAGAGCCTGGCAGGCTATGACGCCACGCGTGGCGGGACAAACGAAAAGGCCGCGCTGGGTAAAGCGCGGCCTCATCATGTTTGCCTGAAGACTAGCGGCGTTTCGCCTTGGTGGCCTTGACCTTGGTCGGTTGCTTCTTTGTCGCCTCGGCCGCCTTGGCGCGTTCCAGCTCGCGGGCGCCGGCGAGGATGCCTATCATGCCCTGGTTGCCTTCGTGGCAGGCATACTCATACACGCGCGTCGCCGGGTAGAAGCTCAGTTCTGCCTTCCACGTCTGCGTATAGGTGTCCGGGTCGTTGACTTCGAACTGGTAGAATACTTCCTTGTCGCTGATGCGCGTCAGCTTCTCTGTCACAACGCCATTGGCGGAAAGCGGGAAGGACTGATCCAGCATCTGCTGCGGATTGACGTTGGAAGTCTCCATCAGGAACGTGTCGCCGTCCCACCAACCGACAGTATCGCCCAACCATGGCTTGATGACATTCGGCTTGTGATGATTGCGCGCTTCTTCCGCCGTCTTGAAGATCGGAACGATGCGCGCGTCATGGGCCATCTCCACCAGGATCATCATGTGATCCGGCGTCTGCACAAACTGATAATTGTTATTGTACAGCACACTCAGCATGCCCGGTCCGCCCGTCTGGCCGAAGCCGATCAGGCAGCGCTCGGACAGCGTCGGCTCTTCCGGACCTTCATAGGGCGCAGCGCCCGTTGCATAGCGGCGGAATCCTTCAAGGTCGCGCTTGGCCTGTTCTTCCGGATGGCGGTAAGGCAGCTGGCCGTTTGCCGGCTCGATGATGTTGGACGTGCGCCACTCGCCTTTCACCTGCGCGAGCTTGTCGCCCGGCGCAACCCAGAACTTGTCATAGCCCTTGAGGCCGAAATCGTCCCCGCCCTTCTCCGGCGCGCCCTTGTTGGGGTCGGAATATCCAGCGTTGGAGAATTCCGGATCGTCTGCCGCGATGCCGGCCAGCGCCGTGCCCTTGGCGATCTTGGTCGCTTCCGCTTCGGATACAACCAGCGACTTCTGCGCCGGATCCCGAGTCAGGGGCGTCAATGACGCATTGCTCCACGCGCCGTTGAGGTCAGGCTTGCCATCCGACGTACGCGGAACCTGGGCAAGCGCAGGTGTCGCAATCGCGATAGCGAGGGCCGCCAGTGCGGGCTTGAGCAGTCTCATGATTTCCTCCTGTGGAATGTGCAGCGCATGCACCTTCTGCGAGGCGCATTGATCATCGATCATAAACTAGGACTGCCCATTCGGGATTGCAAACCGACAAAGAAAAGGCCGCGCTGAGAGTTCAGCGCGGCCAATACTCTCTAGTCGTCAAATGCCTAGCGCGTTGGTTTGCTGGCCTTGGCGGGCTTGGTGGGCTTGGCAGTCAGCGCCGCCTCACGCTCCAGTTCACGCGCGCCGGCAAGAATACCGATCATACCCTGGTTACCCTCGTGGCAGGCGTACTCGAAGAGTTTCGACGTCGGGTAGAAGCTCAGCTCGGCCTTCCACGGCTGGGTGTAAGTGCCCGGATCGTTGACGCTGAACTCATAGAAGATGTCCTTGTCGCTTGTCCGTGTCAGGCGCTCAGTGACAACGGCCTGCTTCGACAGCGGAAAGGATTGGTTCTCGGCCTGCAATGGTTTCACGTTCACCGTCTCCATCACGAACACGTCGCCGTCCCACCAGCCGACCGTGTCGCCCAGCCAAGGCGTGATCGCTGACGGCTTGTGATGCGCTCGCGCCTCGTCGGCAGTTGTGAAGATCGGGACGATGCGTGCATCGTGGGCCATTTCCACCAGGATCATCATGTGCGTCGGCGTCTGCACGAACTGGTAATTGTTGTTGTACAGCACGCTCAGCATGCCCGGCCCGCCCGTCTGGCCAAAGCCGATCAGGCAGCGCTCGGAAATCGCGGGCTCTTCGGGACCCTCATACGGCGCATTGCCGGTCATGTAGCGCTGGAAGCCGATCATCTGCTTCTTCTGCTGCGCAGCAGGGTCCTTGAACGGCAGCTGGCCGGTGGCGGGCTCGACGATGTTGGACGTGCGCCACTCGCCCTTCACGTTGGAAAGCTTGTCGCCGGGCGTGACCCAGAAACTGTCATAGCCCTTGAGACCGAAGTCCGAGCCACCTTTGGGCGGTGCGCCCTTGGTGGGGTCGGAGTAGGTCGTGTTCTTGCTGAACTCCGGATCGTTCGCCGGCACGCCGGCAATCGCCGTGCCGGCCGCAATCTTCTTGGCTTCTTCCTCGGTTACCACCAGGCTTTTCTGAGCCGGCGAACGCGACAGCGGCGTCAGGGAGGCATTGGTCCAGATGCCCGACATGTCGGGCTTGCCGTCGGGCGTGCGCGGAACCTGTGCAAGGGCGGGCTGGGCCAGCGCAATCGCAAGGGCCACCAAGGCCGGCTTGAGCAGTGTCATCAGTTCCTCCAGAAGGTCCGGTTGTGCACGCGCCCTGCGGTGTGGCGCATTGTCGGCGCGCCCAGTTTACTCCTTATCCGCCGATGCGGAAGCGCCTTCCTTCGGGTGAGCCCGGCGACCATTTTGCGCTGATTTGCGACGGTGCGGGAATGGCAATGCCGTCCCGGGCTGGCTCCGTTCCGGCTTCGGTGTATGGTCCCCCCGATTTTCGATACTGCGAACGACAAGGGGAGAAGCGAATGACGGCTCATTTCTGGAAAGTGGCTGGCGCATCGATACTGGCGCTGGCTTTTGCAGCCGCCTGTGGCGAATCGAAACCTGTCGAAACACCCGTCGCTGAAACTCCCGCGCCGCCGCCTGCCCCCGCCGCGCCCGATTATGCGTCCTTCCTGACGCCCGAGCGCCTGCCGGAAGACGCCGCCAAGGACACCAACCGGAAGCCTGCCGAAGTGATGGCTTTCTCGAAACTGATGCCAGGCAATACCGTGTTCGAGATGGAAGCGGGCGCTGGCTACTATACCGAGTTGTTCTCCCGTGCTGTGGGTCCGACCGGCAAGGTCGTGATGCAGGCCCCGAAGGAATTCGAGAGCTTCTATAAGGATCCGCTCGCACTGCGTCTGAAGGACGGCCGCCTCGCCAACGTCGTGGTATCGTGGTCGACCTTTGACAAGCTCGATGCCGCTGATGGATCGGTCGATGTCGTCACCTGGTATCAGGGTCCCCACGAGATGTGGTGCAAGGCTGCCTGCGGCAACGTCCCGATGGGCGCGCCGCCTGCCGCGTTCGCCGAGATCGCTCGCATCCTGAAGCCGGGGGGCGTATTCGTCGTCATGGACCACGTCGCAAAGGCCGGCTCACCCGATACCTCCGGCAACGACCTGCACCGCATCGATCCGGGGATCGTCAAACCGCTGATCACAGCTGCCGGCCTTGTACAGGATGACGAGAGCACGCTGCTCGCTAACGCCACCGACGATCACACGCTTGGCGTCTTTGACAAGGCGATCCAGGGCAAGACGGACCAGTTCCTGATTCGCTATCGCAAACCGTAAGACTGCCAAAGACCGCAATCTGAGTAATTGGGTGAAGGCGCGAACCGACATTGGAGTCCGCGCAAACTCACCGGGGAGGACACACCATGAAACGTTCGATCATCGCGGCGACCAGCGCGCTCGCCCTTATTGTTGCTGCCTGCGCATCGGCGCCCCCGCCGCAGAAACCGGGCCTCGCCGCCGCTGCCTACGCGGCAATTCTCGCCGATCCAGGCCGGCCCGAGGCTGACCGCAAGGACGATGAAGCACGCAAGCCCGCCGAAGTCCTCGCCTTCGCCGACCTCCGTCCCGGCGATAACGTGCTGGAACTCGAAGCTGGCCGGGGCTGGTATTCGGAGATCATCTCCACCGCCATCGGGCCAACGGGCAAGTTGGTCGTCCAGTACCCGCCAGAATTCGCCTATGGCGATGCCGCCTTCAAGGCCCGCACGGATGCTGGCCGACTCAAGAATGCGGAGATCCTGAAGTCGCACTTCGACGATCTGCAGCAGGTCGCCAGCGGCTCGGTCGATCGCGTGCTCTGGATCCTCGGCCCCCACGAACTCTACTACACACCGCCAAACTCGCGCGGCCTCGGCAACGACGAGAAGACCTACGCCGAGATTGTACGTGTGCTCAAGCCAGGCGGCCTGTTTATCGCTATGGACCACGCCGCCGATCCGGGCGCCTCGGTCACGATCGCGCAAACCCTGCACCGCATCGACCCCTCGGTCGTTGTCGCCGCCGCGCAATCGGCCGGCCTGAAGATGCTTGGCCGCAGCGAAGTCCTGGCAAACCCGGAAGACGATCACCACGCCATGGTTTTCGACGCTACCATTCGTCGCCATACCGACCAGTTCCTCTTCAAGTTCCAGAAGAAGAGCTGACCCTCGCCAGCAGTCACGACGCACCTTACACTGGCGCGCATGATGGTTACTGGCTCCCGTCACATGTTAGCCGGGCTCGCCCTCGCGGTGGGCCTGGTCGCCTGCACGGCATCCGAAAAAGGCGTCGGCTCGGCGCGTCCGGGCGATCCCGTCATCGTCCTGACCGAGGGCGCGTGCGACCAGACCTGCCCCGTCTACGACATGACGTTGCACCCGGATGGCTCATACCTGCTGAACGGCGTTCGCTTCGTGAAAACCACCGGCGTCACCGAAGGCCAGCTGCGCGCATCCGCCTGGACCGCGGCGCAAGCCGCCCTCGACCAGGCCAGCTTCTGGACGCTGGAACCCAATCAGACCTCCAGCAACCACCTCTCCTGCGTCGCGGGCACGCCAACCGTGTCCGTCACTGCCCGCCTTTCAAATGGAAAGCAGAAGACGCTGACCTATCGCGCCGGTTGCGGCGGCGAAGAAGGGCGCGCCCTGATCCCGGCCCTGCGCGAAGCCCTCTCTTTCCGCGACCTCGTCTGGACCGACGAACGCTTCGCCCCCGACGGCAGCCGCTAGGAAGGCAAGCCGATCTGGTTGGTTCTGACATCCCATCCGCCGCATCCCCGCTTCTGGCGCCGCGGCCGGTTCAGGCGTAGAAAGACATCATGGAAAAGTATCTCGCCATTGGCGTCTACATCGCGATCGGGGTGGTCTTCATCGTCCTTGCGTTTGGTGTGGCCAATCTTGTCCGCACTGACGATCAGGCGCGTTCCCGCTCCAACAAGCTGATGCGCCTGCGCGTGCTGGTGCAGTTCATCGCCATCTTGCTGCTGTGCGGGCTCGGCTTGGCGGCCGGCGCTTTTCGGTAGGGTCCAGCGATATCGCTGGCGCTCTATGGTCATGCCTTCTCGTCCGTGTGCAGAAGGTGCTGATCGCGCTTTTTTGAGAACAGCACACCGTTGGAATGCCGCGACATCGGCCCCGATAGGCCAGGGCGTGTGCAGGAACGGATGCGGCGCTGGCCGCTTATGAAACTTCCGATGCGGCTGGATGGCGATCACCTCGCTCTCGTTTTTCCGCACCGACCCGACCCATTGGATCCGGGATGACTACCTCAACCTGCATGCCTATCGCGCCCGCCTCCCCGCCCGGCCCTCCTGCACGCGGGCAGTAGATGCAGCCTGCTACTTCCGGCCACGCTTCTCGCGGGGCGCAGCGGAGCGGGACTTAACCGCGTCGAAACATCCACAGCGGGTTGTCCGGATGCGGACGAATGCAGCCGAAGCTCGCGCATCAGATCTTGAAGGTGCGCGATGCGGGCTGCACGCGTTGCTCACGGGCAACAGACTTCGTTCACCTCACGTTCGGGTTGGATCCATCAAATTGATTCGAACGTATTTCCCAGACCTGAAGCTGTGTCTGTCATCATGGCTCTGGTCGGGTGTGTTGGAGGTCGGGCATGTTCTCGCGCAAGGATTCAGACGCCAACAGCCGTCGCTTCTGGTCGTGGTTTCAAGCTGAAGCGCAGGGCCTGTCCAACGCCCTCGAAGCCCTCGTTCGTGGCGAATCTGATGCTGAATGGGCGCTCGACCGGCTGAACAAGCGCGTTCGCAGGTTTGACGCCACGCTGGAAGCCGATCTGATCCTGACGCTCGACGGCGTCTGCCAGATGACGGTTTCGGGCCAGGAACACGCCATTCACGCGCTGCTGGACAACGCGCCGGCCATCCAGGGCTGGCGCTTCTCGACCGGCCAGGCCGGGCTCGCTGATCGCCGCCGCATCCCGTTCCGTCTGGCCCCGCGCCCCTCGCTGGATCTCCTGAACCAGCCGCTGTCCGGCCATCACGAAGCCTACGCCTGACCGCTTAAACCGCGCGCCATTGACCACGGCCTCGGCCGGGTGGAAGGCTCCGCGTCATGGTAGTCCTGAACAAGATCTATACGCGCACGGGTGACGACGGCACGACCGGCCTCGCCACAGGCGAACGCGTCAATAAGTGGAACCTCCGCGTCGAAAGCTATGGCGCGGTGGATGAAACCAACGCTGCCCTCGGCGTCGCCCGCCTCCATGCCGGCGCCGATTCTGAACTCGACGCCATGCTAGGCCGTATCCAGAACGACCTGTTCGATCTCGGCGCCGATCTCGCGACGCCTGAGCGCGAAAAGCCGCTCGGCTGGACGCCCCTCCGCATCGTCGAAGCGCAGGTGACACGGCTGGAAACCGAAATCGACCTTATGAACGCGGCTATCCCTCCGCTCAACAGCTTCATCCTCCCAGGCGGCTCAGCCCTGTCAGCCCATTTGCACGTACCCCGCGCCACCTGCCGTCGGGCCGAGCGCCTGATCGCCCAGCTGGCCGCCACGCCCGGCGAGACGGTTTCACCCCAAGCCCTCGCCTACGCCAACCGGTTGTCGGACTTCCTGTTCGTTGCCGCCCGCCGGGCCAACGCCAATGGGGCGGATGACGTGCTTTGGGTTCCTGGCGCCAACCGCTAGGCCATGCCTCAGGCCACCCCTCAGACAGTCCTTCTCTTCATGAAGGGGCCGTTCAGCCAGTTCCATCCGGCGCGCTTCATGGTTGATGGCATGGACTATCTGTGCGCTGAACAGTTCATGCACGCGGGCAAGGCCCGGCTGTTCGGGGATATGGCGATGGCAGCGCGCATCATGCGCAGCGATAGCCCGCACGAGCACAAGCTTATGGGCGGCCACGTCTTGGGTTTCGAACAGGCGATCTGGGACCAGCATCGTTTCACGCTCGTCCTGGCCGGCAACCGCGCCAAGTTCGGCCAGAATGCCGGCCTCCGCCGCCGCCTCCTCGACACGGGCGACACGATCCTCGCCGAAGCAAATCCCAAGGACTACATCTGGGGCATCGGGCTGGCGGAGGACGATCCCGCCGCGCTCGACCCCGGGAACTGGCAAGGCCTGAACCTTCTGGGACAAGCGCTTATGCAAGTGCGCGTGGAACTCGGCAGTTAGGCAGCGCCAGTTAGCCCGGCAGGGAACAAAATCCCGCCTAGTTCGGGATTAACCTCTATGGACAAGGATCGCGGTTCGGATTCTGTGTCAGTTATCCCGGTTGAACTTTGCCAGGTTGCGGGGGACGCGCGTTGAGATTTCTTGCTTTTGGTCTGTCGATGGCCCTGGCGCTGCTAGCGCCCGCAACCGCCGCGGCGCAGCTCACCAAGGAAGCACAAGCCCTCCGCAACTTCGCAACCGAACTCGACGGCGCATCCACCGCGCCGGACTTCGTTGGCCTGGCGGTTGCCGTCGTGAAGCAGGGCAAGGTTGTCATGATGCGCACCTATGGCGTGCGCGAGGCGGGCGGCACGGAGAAGGTCACGTCCGACACGGTGTTCCGTATCGCATCTCTCTCGAAGGGATTCGCCTCGACGCTCGCCGTGCTCGAACAGTCAGAAGGCAAGCTCGATCTGCAAACGCGCGTCACATCGCTGGTGCCGGAGTTCAGGCTCAAGCGTCCCGCTGACGCGGCGCACGTGACATTCGAAGACGTGCTCTCGCACCGCACCGGTCTGCCGCCCTACGCGTATGACAACATGCTCGAAGCCGGCACACCGACGTCGGAGATCCTCAGCGCCTATGGCCGCGTGAAGCAGACCTGCGCGCCTGGCGAGTGCTTCACGTACCAGAACGTCGCCTTCAACATGATCACCGCCCTGATCGAGAAAGCTACCGGCAAGACTTACGCCACCGAACTCCGCAACCGCATCCTCGACCCGCTCGGCATGAAGACGGCGTCCGTCGGCCAGCGGGATCTCATGGCAACCGGCAACTGGGCGCGCCCGCACAAGCGCGTCGGCGATGGCTGGGTCGCAGTGCCGGTGACAGACTATTACTACAAGGTGCCCGCCGCAGGCGGCGTCAACGCCAGCATCACCGACCTGTCGAAATGGCTGATCGCGCAGATGGGCTATCGCCCCGACGTGCTACCGCAAGCCGTGCTAGATGAAGCGCATCGCAAGCGCATCTCGACGCCGCCCGAAACGGCGCGCCAGCGTTCGTTGAAAACGCCGGTGAAGGATACGTCTTATGCGCTGGGCTGGCGTACCTACAATTACGCCGGCAATACGCTCTACACCCACTCCGGCAGCGTCGAGGGCTATATTGCGCAGATCGCCTGGCTGCCTGCGCAGGATGCCGGCATCGTCGTGTTGTCCAACACGCGCGGCTCGCGCGCCTCCAAGATCGTGCCCGACTGGCTCGACTATCAGCTCGGCCTCGAGAAGACTGACTGGTTCCGCCTCAGCGAAATCACCGAAGCCGCGAACGCGCCCGCCAACGCCAGCGGCGATTAAGAGTTTCGCTTGCTACCCATTTGAGAGTTCCTCATCATGCGCCCGCTATGTGGAGGGCTTCCTGATGAGACGTGCGCTATTAGGTTCGATGGCTGTGCTAGGTCTGGTCGCTTGCCAGCCAGTGGCGGTGGAAGCAAAAGCCCCGCCACTCCAGACGTATGATGCGAAGGCGTTCTTCGACACGACCGCCGTGTCGATGGCTGCTGCCTCGCAATACGCTTTCTCGATCGACGACAAGAACGTGCTGTTGGCAACCGACAAGTCCGGCGTCTTCAACGCAACCGCCCTACCCGTTGGTGGCGGTGAGGCGACGCCGCTCACGCAGTCGACCACCACTGCGGTCTTCGCCATCAGCTACTTCCCGAGCGACGACCGCGTCCTCGTCTCCACGGACGGCGGCGGCGACGAACTGACCCACATCTACGTGCGGACAGCCGATGGCACGTTGAAGGACCTGACGCCCGGCGACAAGCACAAGGCCGACTTCCTCGGCTGGAGCGGCGATGGCAAGACATTCTGGCTGATCTCGAACGAGCGCGACCCGCAGGCATTCGACGTTTATGCCTACGACGCCACCACTTTCGCGCGCAAACTCGTCTTCCAGAACTCCGGCTTCTCCCCCGCCGCCATTTCACCGGACGGCAAGTGGCTCGCACTCAGCAAGGAAACCACTTCCGCCGACAGCGACGTCTATCTTGCCGATCTCACCAAGCCGGCAAAACAGACACCCGTCCTGATCACTCCGAACGACAAGACGATCGCATTCGGCGTCTACGAATTTACCCCCGACTCCAAACGTCTGGTCTACGCGACCGACGAGTTCGGCGAATTCACGGAAGCGTGGACGCACGATCTCGCGACGGGCACGAAGGCCGAGCTGGTAAAAGCCGACTGGGATGTGCAGTACGTCACTTATTCACGGTCAGGCCATTACCGCATCACCGCGATCAACCAGGACGCCTCCACGAAGCTCAACATCCTCGACCAGACGACTGGCAAACTGCTGACGCTTGCGGGTGTGCCCGCAGGTGACATTGGCAATGTCCGCTTCGACCGCGATGAAACACACATCGCCTTCACCGTCGCCTCCGACACTTCGCCCGCCGACGTTTTTGCAGCGGACTTGGCCACAGGCCTCGCCACGCGCCTGACGAAAAACCTCAACCCCGCCATAGACGAAACCCAACTCGTTGACGGCGAAGTCGTCCGCTACAAGAGCTTCGATGGACTGGACATTCCGGCCATCTTGTTCAAACCGAAGGGCGCCAGCGCCGAGCACCCCGTGCCTGCCGTCGTCGACGTTCACGGCGGCCCGGGCGGACAGAACCGCAAGGGCTACGCCGCGCAATACCAGCACCTGGTCAATCACGGTTACGCCGTGCTGCGCGTGAACAACCGCGGCTCGTCCGGCTACGGCAAAACCTTCTTCCATATGGACGACAAGAAGCATGGCGAGGTCGATCTCGACGACGTGGTCTACGGCAAGAAATACCTTCAGACGCTCGACTACGTACAGAAGGAGAAGATCGCCATTATGGGTGGCTCCTATGGCGGCTACATGGTCGCCGCCGCACTCACCTTCCGCCCAGAAGAGTTCACCGCCGGCATCGACATCTTTGGCGTCACCAACTGGGTGCGCACGCTAAAGGCGATCCCGCCATGGTGGGGCGCGCAGAAGGACTCGCTCTATGACGAGATGGGCGATCCGGCGACTGACGAAGAGCGTCAGCGCCGTATCTCGCCGCTGTTCCACACCGACAAGGTTACCAAGCCGCTGCTCGTCATCCAGGGCAAGAATGATCCGCGCGTGCTTCAGGTTGAAAGCGACGAACTCGTCGCTGGCGTCAAGAAGAACGGCGTACCCGTCGAATACGTGATCTTCCCCGATGAAGGCCACGGCTTCCTCCGCAAGGAAAACCGCATCACGGCGTCCAACGCCTATGTCGCGTTCCTCGACCAGTACCTGAAAGGCATCAAGCCGCCGGAGGGGGCGTATGCATCGCCAGCCGATCCGGCTGCGCGTGCCGCTCCGGCTGCGCCGCCCGCGCAGTAGCCATGGGTCTCGCGGACGAAATCGCCGATTTCGTCCGCGACTACCTTGAGTCGCCGACAACACTGCTCACGCCCGAAACGGAGACAGTGGCCACGATCGGATCGCGTGATCCAGACAACTTCAGCGACTTTCCCGAAGATGTCGTCAAACGCTTCAGCATCGGTCATCGCCCGTTCCGGGACATGACGCCCGGCGTCGCCAGTCCGCACAGTCCAATTGACTTCGTGCAGGGCCTGTATTTCCGGGGGATCGGCATCGAGATAGTCTGCGTCGATCACCTGACGACGGGCGAATTATCGCAGATCGCTGAAGCTGGAACATGGCACGAAAACTTCATCACGCCGACATCTGAATGCTGCCGAAGGGACTAGCGCTCACCTAAGCCTGAATACTCCCCCCGCCCTGCACCTTCTGCCGGGCCAGCGCAGACTCCATAGGCGAAAGGCCCAGCCTGTCAGCCATCTGGCGCATCAACGAGTCTTCGAGGGGGTCGCGCATTCCGTCCGTCAGGATGACGCGCCAGAGTTCCTCAATGATGCCGACGCGATCCTCGAGCGGTACGGCAGCCTTGATCGCGCGACTGAACTGGAAGATGTCGATGGCTTCCGCCTCGGCCGCTTCGCCCTCTTCGCGCAGGCCGCGCGCCTGTCCAGCCGTCAGCTTGAATCGCGCCATCAGCGCGCGGTCGATCTCGGCCACCTCGGCGGCTTCGTATGCGCCGTCCGCCCGCGCCGCCATCACCAGCACCGAGGCGATAGCGAGGCGCGCGTCCTCGGGCTGCAGGTCAGCATGCCCGGTCGACAACAGGAGGCGGCGGAGAAATCCTGGAACCATGAGCTAAATGTGGGTCCTTTCACCCGTCAGACAATGTGTTCGCGCAGAGACGTAAAGCCTCAGGCTGGCCTGGGTGGCGTGAACAACGTAGCGAGTGTTTCGGCGTCGACACCCAGCGCGCCGAACACCGGTGCGAACGTCGCGATGCGTGCAGCGTCATTCGGCCCGAGCGTGATGCCGCCATCTACCACGAGGGCATGGCCGGTGACAAAGCTGGAGCCATCCGAGCCGAGATAAAGCGCCGCCTCCGCTATGTCTGCACCGCGCCCGCCGCGCGGGATTGGCTGTGTGTTCTTGCTAGCCTCGGCCAGCGCATCGATACGCGTCTCGGCAAGCTGTCGTGGGATGCCAAGCGACGCCGCGAAGATGTTGGTCGCGATCATGCCGGGGCAGATGCAGTTCACGCGGATTTTCTCCGGGCTAAGCTGCGCCGCCGCCGCGTGCGTCATGTGGACGACCGCCGCTTTGGCGATCGAATAGAGCAACGGGCCATAGCCCGTGCGCAATCCCGCGATCGACGCGGTCGATATGATCGAGCCGGCACCCTGCTCACGCATGATGGGCACGGCGTATTTCATGCCGAACAGCGCCGCGCGGACGTGCAGGTGCATCACGCTGTCAAAACCCTCGGCCGTCACGCCGTCCGCCATGTCGCGGGCGCCGCCCGTGCCGGCATTGTTGAACAGTATATCGAGCTTGCCGAATTCGCGCTTCGCGGCATTCACAGCGGCCGCGATCTCGTCTTCGTTCATCACGTCGCAGCGCACGAATTTTACTGCGTCCTTGTGCGCATGCTCGATCTGCGCGCCCTTGTCTTCCTGCAGATCCGCCGCGATCACCTTGGCGCCCTCGGCGATGAACAGGTCCACCGTCGCACGGCCAATGCCGCTCGCAGCGCCCGTCACCACTGCAACCTTACCGTCCAGCCGTCCCGCCATCTTGTGCATTCCTGTGTTGCCCCTTGTCAGGGGCGCTTGTTGTTGCGGTGATCCCAGTCAGGACAAACGCGCCGGATCAGGGCGCCTACGACTTCATGAACCGGTCGAAATTCTTGATGTGGTCGTCGACATTGCTTTCCAGCATCTCGCGGAAGCCCTGGGTGAAATAGTCGACGATCTCCTTCTTTTGCGCCGCCATCGCGTCCCCGGATGCGTAGTTGGTAGCAGACAGCCAAGCGGAGAACCGCGCTGACGCGAACAGCATTGAGTGATTTACCTCATTGGCCGACAAGCCGGGCGCCTTCTTCTGGTCGTTGGACATATTGATATGGGCGGCCACGCGGTCATGAAACGCGTCGTTGAACTGATCGGCCATGGGAACTCCTGAATTATGCCACTCGGGTCGTGGGACGATCTTTCGCCCAACCCGGCCGGCAAAACCAGTGTTCTCATGCGCGAAAACCGACCGCGGCGTGAGCGGCCCGATCCACCCTACCGGTCTCGTTCATGATCTCCGACGCCCTGCGCTCACGGCGTGGGTGGCTTCATGTAGGCATCGAAATTCCGGGAATAGTCCTCGAGATGCGCGTTCAGCATCTGGCGGAACCCATCGACGAAATAGTCGGATATCTCCTGCTTGCCCGCCGTCATGGCAGTCCCAGAGCCAAACCCACCCGCCGACAGGAAGGCGCAGAACCGTGCCGAGGCGAACAACATGGACGCGTTCACCATGTCGGGCGCGGCGTCCTTCTTCTGGTCGTTGGACAGTTGAATGTGGGCGTCGGCACGGGCGTAGAAAGCGTCGTCAAACTCGGTAGCCATGCAGTCTCCTCAGGCAAGATACGTAACTCAGTTTCGCAGAACGCGATTGCCGCCGCCAATCACAGCGACAGCGCGCCAGTGTCTCATTGCGGCGTTGCATCCGGGATCGGGCCGACATTCGTACGACGCGACACGAGACTGAAGAAGTCGAAAACCTTCTCCAGATTTTCGCGGCCGCGACGAACCCAGAACTCGTGGTCCTTGCCTGGAAATTCCAGATAGATGTGTTGCCCGCCCGCCTTCTGCAGCTCACGCACCGACATACGCGAGCTTTCCTTGCGGACCACATTGTCGTCCGACCCGTGCATCACCAGCACCGGCACGGCCTTCAGCTTTTCTGCGGGCGCATTGGGCCCGACGCCGCCACCCGCGATCGGCGCGATGCCCGCCCATAGGGCGTTGTGCTTGGCTCCAAGGAAGAAGGTCCCGTATCCACCCATGGAATGGCCCATCAGATAAATGCGGTCGGCATCGACATTGAACGTCGCGCGAACTTTCTCGATCAGCGTCAGCGCGTCGAGCTCCGACAATTCATGCGTCGCCCATTTCACGCCCGTCGCCGGATTGATGTCGGCCGTGTCCACCAGTTTCGGCTCGCCGCGCAGCGGACCCCAGCCGCCGAACGTCGAGAACCCCATCGGCGTCACGACGATATAGCCGTCACGTTGCGCAAAGTCCGTCGTCCCATCGAACAGCATCTGCTGCAGCGGGGTCACGCCCGCACCATGCAGGTCGACGATCAGCGGCCAGGGGTGCGTGTGATCATAACTGTCCGGCACGAACAGCGAGAAAGGCATCCGTGCGTTCGCCGCGTCCAGTTCATACCCGCACATCAGGATGCGCTTCTGGCTCGCCGTCAGCGGGGGCTGGGCCGAACGTGGAATGTTGGCGCGCTGGGCGATGGCGTCATTGGGATCGGTCGACGCCGGAGGCTGGGGAACCAGCCGCACGCCCGCATGGGTGACATTGGGCACGCCCGCGCTGGCGGCCGCCTCGGCTTCGGTGAGATAGTTGCAGTTCAACCCCCGCGCCGCTTCGCCTGCAGTCCGGGCAGCGCCGCCTGCCTCCGTGGCGCAGGCCGCAAGACCCAGACAAAGCAGGGCTGTCACACCCCAGAGCCGATCGCGCATGTCGTATTCCCTCCCATCGGGCAGAGCGAGTCCTTCAGGGCCTCTGGAGCGAATGTCCTTGCTCGCACCGGGGTGTCAACGCTGGTGCGAGCCCCCCGTTTCCGGTTGGTTAGCGCCAAATCGACGCTTTTTGTACTCTGGACCATCGGAAAACTTGATTCTC
The DNA here is from genome assembly GCA_947478925.1 of Hyphomonadaceae bacterium. GTDB lineage: Bacteria > Pseudomonadota > Alphaproteobacteria > Caulobacterales > Hyphomonadaceae > UBA7672. The sequence goes on from CANJXY010000007.1 coordinate 29,617, forward strand.
GTGCGGGTGGCGGCTACCGGGAAGCCGCTGGTTCGCCGGCGCAGATCTCCCGCGCGCCATGAGCCTTGTTCTGACCGTCCGATACCAACCGGAGACCCACCGATGAAGGTGCTCGTACCCGTCAAACGGGTGATAGATTACAACATTCGTCCTCGCGTGAAGGCCGACCAGACGGGCGTGGACCTAGCCAACGTAAAGATGGCGATGAACCCGTTCGATGAGATCTCCATCGAGGAGGCCGTCCGCATGAAGGAAAAGGGCGTCGCCACCGAGATCGTCATCGTCTCGATCGGACCTGCCCAGGCGCAGGAAACCATCCGCATCGGTCTCGCCATGGGCGGCGATCGCGGCATCCTCGTCCAGACAGACGCTGCGGTTGAGCCGCTGGCCGTCGCCAAGATCCTCAAAGCCATCGTCGAGGCTGAACAACCCGGCCTGGTCATCGCCGGCAAGCAGGCAATCGACGACGACTCGAATGCGACCGGTCAGATGCTCGCTGCCCTGCTCGACTGGCCGCAGGCGACCTTCGCCTCCGCCGTCTCCAAGGATGGCGACACGCTGAAAGTTACTCGCGAAGTCGACGGCGGCCTGCAGACGCTCGCCTTGCAGACTCCCGCAGTGGTCACCACCGACTTGCGCCTCAACGAGCCGCGCTTCGCTTCGCTGCCGAACATCATGAAAGCGAAGAAGAAGCCGATCGACGTGAAAACGCCCGCAGACTACGGTGTCGACGTCGCTCCACGCCTGTCGGTCGTGAAAGTCACTGAGCCCAAGAAACGTGAAGCCGGCGAAAAAGTCGCCGACGTCGACGCGCTGATCGCCAAACTCAAGTCTGTGGGAGCCATCTGATCATGGCCGTTCTCGTTCTTGCTGAACACAGCAACGCCGCACTCAACGACGTCACCGCAAAGACAGTCGCCGCCGCCACGGCCTTCGGTGGCGATATCGACGTGCTCGTCGCCGGTCACAATGCTGGCGCTGCCGCCGAGGCCGCCTCGAAACTCGTTGGCGTCCGCAAGGTGATCCATGCCGATGGCGCCACGCTCGCCCACGGCCTCGCTGAAGCGCTCGAGGCGCTCGTGGTCCCGATGATGGCCAGCTACGACGCTTTCTTCGTTCCGGCCACCAGCATCGGCAAGAACGCCGCGCCGCGCATCGCCGCCAAGCTCGACGTTATGCAGGTGTCTGAAGTGACAGCCGTGCATGACAGTTCAACTTTCGAACGTCCGATCTACGCGGGCAACGCAATCATGACCGTCAAATCGTCGGACGCGAAGAAAGTCGTCACGGTCCGCGGCGCCGCCTTCAAGGCTGCCGATGGCGCAGGCTCAGCAGCCGTCGAGACCATTGCTGCCCCGGCTGGCCCGTTCAAGTCGGCGTTCGTCTCTGAAGAGCTGTCAAAGTCGGATCGTCCCGAACTGGCGTCGGCCAAGCGCGTTGTCTCCGGCGGCCGCGCCCTCGCCTCGGCTGAACAATTCAACCAGTACATCCTGCCGCTCGCTGACAAGCTCGGGGCAGGTGTCGGCGCATCGCGTGCCGCTGTCGATGCTGGCTATGCCCCCAACGACTATCAGGTCGGCCAGACCGGCAAGGTCGTCGCCCCAGCTCTTTATGTCGCCATCGGCATCTCGGGCGCCATCCAGCACCTCGCGGGCATGAAGGACTCGAAGATTATCGTAGCGATCAACAAGGACGAAGAAGCCCCGATCTTCCAGATCGCGGACTACGGCCTTGTCGGCGACCTCTTCAAGATCGTCCCGGAACTGACGGGCAAGCTGTAGGTTCACAGACGCAACAACTCGAAAGGCCCGCCCTCACCGGCGGGCCTTTTGCTTTACTTCCGCTTTCATCAGGCTGATCCGAAACGATGTAACCGCATAGTTCACATATGCGTCGTCTTGCGGAAGAACCACGCCGCCAGCACAACGGTCAGCACGAAGCCAACCGATATGCTCAGCGCCAGCAGCGGATCGGACCATGAGGATGGCGTCGACAGCTGCCCTGTCTCGGTAGGCACACCTACGGACGCGCTGGTCTTCGTCGGCTTCGGCGTCGGCACGACGACTGTGGTCGGCGCTTCCACCGGTTTCGCCACGCGCGCGCCCGGCTGCGCTGCCGGCTCAGTTGGCGTCGTGGCATCCTTGCCCTCCGCCGTGACGCCCAGCGCCACTGTGGCCGCGCCGACGCCGGCCGCCAGCGTACCTGACGCGTAGGGCGTACGGCCTTTCGGCGGATCATCCATCTTGCGCAGGCCATCCGGTGTACCGCTGGAAAGATCGGGCCGCTCCGCCAGCGCGAGTTTCACCTGCGTGCAAAGTCGCTCATAGGTGACTGCATCCACCTTGCCCGTCCGCGGCAGGCCCTGCTTTTCCTGAAACGCCTCGACCGCCGTGCGTGTCTGTCCGCCATAAATGCCATCAGCCGTCGCGCTGGGGTTCAGGAATTTCAGCGTCTTGAGGCTCTTCTGCACGAACATCGCACGGCCGTCGTAAGCGGAGCTCAGTCCCAGCTCTCCGAACTCACCACCCGCTGCCCGTTCAACCGGGTCGGGAAAATAGTCGTCTGGAAAATCGTCCCACGGCGTGATCGTGTAGGTGTGCGCCTTTACAGGCAGCACCAGATCCCAGTTGGTCGCTTTCGCCAGATTGAGGAACGTGTCGGGCCGGTACAGCGTCTGCTTGAGAATGCCGTACTTCTCCGGATTCTCATCCGCGCGCTGGATCAGCCAGTTGCGGCGATAGGTGATGTACGCCTCGATCCACGCCGTCTCGTTGGCGTTGCTCGCCGGGGCGCCGACAATCGTGTCGACGTCGTCCTTGTGGCTGTCCCACCAGCCTGGACCAGAATGAATCGCGCTGTCGAACGCAACCGCCACGCTGAGCGCCTTGGTGAAGCCGGCTGCCCGCGCCTGCTTGATCGCAGGCTTGAGATAGCGCGCGGCAAAGAATGCATCCTGCGCCTTTCGCATGGCGGGATCCTGCGCGCACAACTCGACGAGACTCTTCAGATCAGCGTCCTTCAGCAGAGCCACCCGCCTGGGCTCGACTTCGGCTTCCCACTTGGCGATATCGGCCTTGCCGGTCGGCTTCGGCCTCACATAAACATCCTTCAACCGCTTGCGCACACGCGCCGCGAAATCCGGATCGGGCTTGGGATCGGTCCAGTCGCAATAGCTCTCAAGCAGGGCATGCAGGTTGCCGCTGGTGTGAGAAACCTGATGTGTCCCGTAACTGAAGCCACCGGCATCGCCTGATGCGCGAGCTGTACGGCTGTAGTGAAACGGTCGCGCGCACTCGAAGGCGCCGACGATGGCGTCGATCGTTGCAATCTGCAGTTTTTCGAGGCCGAGGTGGTCTTCGTCAGACACAGCAACCCCCGTTGTCCTGCCCACTTTAGTAAATTACCGTACGCGCATTGCCAAGGCTATGCTTCAGTGGGACCAAACTAAACCTGTGGCGCAAGGGGGTATGACGTGTTCGGGGGCAATCTCGTCGCGATTGTTGTCGTACTCTTCTTCGTCTTCTTGACGATGGGCGCCCTTGTCAGCGTCGTGCAGGAACTCGTCGCCCAGCTCGTCCGCGCCCGTTCGCGCAGCCTGCGCCGTTGCATCCGCTCCATGCTGCAGGACGACACCTACCAGGATCGCATCTTCAATCGCGTCTATCGCCATCCGCGCATTGCGACCGCCGGCAAGAAGGTGCGCAGTCTTACCTACATCAACGAGAACGACTTCGCGATCGCAATGGCGACCGCGATCCAGCCGAACAACTCCGGCGACGACGACGCCATCTGCGCTCTGCCCGACTCCATCCTCGCGCTGCAGGAAGGCAAGTTGAAACAGCGCCTGCGCCTCGCCATGCCCGACGTCTTCCGCGCCGATCGCAATCCAGATCAGATCAAGGCTGCGGTCGCGTCCTGGTACAACGCGCAGATGAATACGACATCGGAGGAGTTCCGCGTCGCCACGCGCTTCCGCCTCTACACCGTCGCCGCCATCGTCACGGTGCTGCTCAACGTCAGCCCGATCAAGATCGTGGAATACCTGATGGCGCGGCCCGAGCTCGCCCAACAGTTCGCGCTCGTCGTGCCGGAGCTCGCCGAGAAGGTCTACAGCACGAGCGAGAATACGCTCGCCACGCTGAACACGACATCTGGCGCCGCCCCAGGGGACGCCAACACGCTCGCGGCCCCGGCCGGCAAACTCAACGCGGGCGACTTCCAGACGCTGCTCACCTTCTACGAGTGCAAGCAGGGCATCAACGTCCTGCCCATCGGGTGGCCATGGATGGCCAACCTCGCGCAGCAGGTCGACAGCCGCAAGAACAGCATCATGGGCGCGAAAGGTTCGTCACAAGCCGCCGCCTGCGGTCGTGCGCTCGCCAACGCCAACGTCACCCTCGAAGTCCAGACGCGCCTGCAGGCGCTGGGCATTGCCTCGATACTGACACCCGCCGCACCGGTCGCCGCCGCGCCTGCCAACCCCGCACCCGCCGCCGTCATGCCCGTCGCGCAGCCCGTCTCGCAGCCGGTCGCCGCTACGCTTGTCGCAACACCGAAGACCGACGACGCCGTGATCGCGAAATACACGTCGGATTTCCAGCCGGTCTACGGCCCCGACCCCGCTCGCGATCCGTGGCAGTTCGTCATCCTCGGCTGGCTGATCACGATGGTGGCCGCAGCCCAGGGCGCGCCCTTCTGGTTCGACCTGCTGCGTAAGCTGCTCTCACGCAAATAACATGCTTCCCTAACGCGAAATGGACTCTCTGAATCATCAGGCATAGCCTCGGCGCACAGGGCCAAAACGGGGAAGCACGCATGCCAATCGACCACACGCCTACCGCCATGATCGTCGGCGACAACTGGCTCGCCATCCTTGTTGCCGCGATCGCGATCTATGCCGTGGGCGCCGCCATTTATGGTGGGCTCTCGAAAATATGGATGCAGCAGTCCGGCTATACTAAAGACCAGCTCAAGCCGCATATGTGGAAGATGGCGCTCTCGCCCATCATGCCAGTCCTCACTGCCATCGGCCTCGCCCTCATCCTGAAACTCGCGCGTGTCGACAATCTCGCGGCCGGCCTCCTCATCAGCGCCCAGCTGTGGCTTTTCATCGTCGTGCCCGCGCGCCTTTATAACTTCGTGTACAGCCCCGAGAAGGCTGGCCTCCTCGCGATGGATCTCATCCACCTGTTGCTCGGCACGCTGGTTGCGGGCGCAATCATCTCGAGCTGGCCCTAGACGCCGCAGGCCAACACACTTGGCGCATTCCCCATGGCATGGTCATGTCGCGGTCGACAGATTCAGGAACCTCTCATGCGCCTTCGCCTTCTCGCCGCCACCGCAGCCATCGCGCTCGGCGCCTGCACGACGACCGCGGCGCCCGGCGCGACAGCGGCTTCGCGTGATCCAGGCGCGCACGAGGCGGAGTTCCGCGACCTCTACAAGGAGCTGATCGAGACCAACACGTCCTTCTCCGTTGGCTCCTGCACGCTGGCGGCCGAGCGCATGAAGGCGCGCCTCGTCGCCGCCGGTTATCCCGAAAGCGACCTCCACATCCTCGTGAACCCCGGCCCCGGCCGTCAGCAGGACGGCAACCTCGTCGCCATTCTTCCCGGCACCGACCCCTCGCAGAAGGCCATCCTTCTGCTGGCACACATCGATGTGGTGGAAGCCAAACGTGAGGACTGGGTGCGCGACCCGTTCAAGCTCACCGAGGAAGATGGCTATTTTTACGCGCGCGGAGCCAGCGACGACAAGGCGATGGCCGCGATCTTCACGGACTCGATGGTCCGTTTCAAGCAAGAGGGCTACCGCCCCGCCCGCTCAATCAAGATGATGCTGAACTGTGGCGAGGAAACCGATGGCGAATTCATCGGCGCCGACTACATGGTACAGAATCACCTCGATCTTATCGACGCCGCCTTCGCGCTGAATGAAGGCGCCGGCGGCCGCATGGACAAATCCGGCAAGTATATCTTCAACGGGGTCCAGGCGGGCGAGAAACTCTATCAGGACTACACGATCGAAGTGACCAACCCCGGCGGTCACTCTTCCCGTCCCGTGCCCGACAACGCGATCTACGAACTCGGCGCCGCACTGATGAAAGTGCAGTCGCTCGAATTTCCCATCGAGTTCAACGACGCCACGTCCGGCTTCTTCCGCCGCATGGGCGCGATCACGCCCGGTCAGGAAGGCCAGGACATGCGCGATGCAGCCGACGGCGAGAATGCCGCCGCCATCCGCCGCCTGACTGTGAACCCCAGCTACAACGCGACCTTCCGCACTACCTGCGTCGCCACAATGCTGACGGCTGGCCACGCGCCCAACGCGCTGCCGCAGCGCGCGACGGCCAACGTCAACTGCCGCATCTTCCCCGGTCACACTCAGCAAGAAATCCAGCAGAAGCTGCAGGCGGCCATCGGCAACGAGAAGGTGAAGGTCACGCTAAAGAACCCGCCCGAAACGCCGGGCGCGCCGCCACGGCTCACGCCGGAAATTCTCGGCCCGATCGAGAAACTCACCGAGCAGATGTGGCCCGGCATTCCTGTCATCCCCGCCATGGCGACGGGCGCCACCGACGGCCGCTTCCTCACGCCAGCCGGCATCCCCACCTACGGTGTCTCAGGCATCTTCGCCGACGGTGAAACCACCAACGCCCACGGCCTCAACGAGCGCGTCGGCGTGAAGCAATTGATGGAGGGCCGCATCTTCCTCTATCAGCTCGTGAAGATCTACGCGGGCGGGCAGTAGCGCTTCGCCCCTCATCCTGAGGAGGCCCGAAGGGCCGCCTCGAAGGACGAGGGCGGACTTACCGCTACCTATTGCGGTCCCATCAGCGCGACAATGAAATTGTCATAGCTGTCCAGCACCTTCGGATTGTCCTTCACGATACTGACCATCTGCTGCGGAATATCCTTGAGGTGCTCCACCATCGCATCGGGGCCTGATCCCATCCTGGTCCCGAATGCGCGAAAGATCGCATACGATTTGTCGCGATAAGCCACGGCGTCGACCTTGCCGGCGTTCTTGCCGAGCGAGGCGACAGACAGGTCGTAGAAAGCGTGAACCTCAGCGCTCTTGATCCACACCGACTGGTCGCCCTGCAGGCTTACCGTTTCGCCCTGCGGTGCGGGCTGCGAAGCAGGAGCTGCTTGAATAGCTGCCTGCGCGCCGTGCAGATGGTGCTGGGCGCACGCTCCGGGCGCCGACCCTGCGGCCAGTATTGCGATAACAACGAACGATTTCAGATGCATGTCAGTCCTCCTTGGGGACAAAGCTTCTCCGCCTCCGGAATCGGAGTTTTTCTGTTGCGGAGCTTAGAAAAATGCGTGACAAGAAAATCAGACATGATGTAAAAGATTCCATACATCATGTCGAGTCCCTTTTTCTGTACGTCTCCGTCACTTTTCGAGGCCGCATGTCATTCCGCGAGAAACTTGCCTGGATCACGCTGGTCACCGTGCTGCTGAGCTTCGGCGCCTATTACGGCGCGATCTTTGGCGGACTGGTGAAGCATTATTCCCCCGCAGCGCTTCATCTTGCGCTCGCCGCCCTGATCGCACTCGTCCTGTTGCAGGTAGCCCTCACCCTTCTCGCCGCCGTCACGACGCCAAAGGATGGCCGTGGTCCACGCGACGAGCGCGAGAAGATGATCCAGGCCCGCTCGCATACCATTGGCTACTATACGCTGATGGCCGCCACCGCGGCACTGTTCATTCCCACGCACGCGCCCGGCGTCGACATGGTCGACATCGTGAACTTCGCCATGCTCGGGATTGTCATCTCCTCCGTCGTCGTTGCGATCGCGCAGATCGTCATGTTCAGGCGCGGCTACTAGGTCATGGCGAAGCTTCCCATCGCCAACCAGATCCGTCGCCTGCGTTTCGAAAACGGCGAGATGACGCAAAGCGATCTTGCCGAACGTATCGGCGTCACGCGCCAGACCATCGCCGCGATCGAGGCTGGCAAGTATGGCCCCTCACTCGAGGCTGCCTTCCGGATCGCCCACGTCTTCGACGTCAGCCTGAACGATGTGTTCCAGTGGGCCGAATGATCAGAACAGTTTGAGTATCACCGTGCCGGCCGCCGCCGACACGCCGGAGACGAACGGCCCCCAGATGATATCGACGAGCGCGAACGCACGCGGCCAGTCCTTCAGCGTCGCCATGTTGGTCAGGTCATAGGTGCCGTACGCCACCAGCCCCAGGAACGCTCCTAGCCCCAACGCCAACAGCACATCGCCACCCGCCGCCATTGCCGGGCCGATAGCGAAAAAGCTCAGCGCCACCGAGTACAGCACATAGAACGCAATCGCCGGCGCCCACGAGATTGGCTCCTTCATCAGGGGGCCGAGCTGTTTCAGCATCCATTTGCGTGCGATTACCATCAGCCAGAGCGCGTCCATGACGCCCATCACCAGGCCCGCGGCCAAAGTCCCCCGAACCAGTTCCATGTCAGGCTCTCCGTGCTCGTCCCGCTTCATACGCAGCCGAAGCCGGCTGGATGTCCAACATTTGTTAGAAAGCGCCCGTGCAGAACCGGAGGAAAGCAAAACAGCTTCTCCCGTGATGACAGGGGCTTAGCCGAAAATGCTGGCGGATTGACGTTGTCCAAACCGGCCGGCATCCCGGAGGGCCGTATGATCGGGCCCACGACAAGGACGCAAACGCACGCATGAGGAGTAGTGACCTCATCAACCGCAACACCCGTGATTGGCACACGGATGCAACGCGCGAAGCGCTGACCCGAAAGACGAGCGACAGTCCCTTCAAGGAATCACATCAGGCCGAAACAATCGGCCTACTGACTGGAAACGGCCACTTGACCGCGCTCCCCTCGCAGGCGTGGATCCAGTCAGTACGCATCGCGCGCACTTCTGGCACACTTCTCCTGTCATTCCGCGCGAAGGCGCACAGCGCCGCAGGCCCGGGACCCCGGGGCTGCGTACACGACTGTCAGCGTATCTGGCTCCTGCCTTCCTGCTCTCCGCCCCTAAGCGCTCGGGCGGGAATGACCCCGTTGATGCGCACCACATCGCCTGACGTAGTCAGAGCCTGCATCTTCATCCAGCCCAGTAGGTCACACCTGTGGGATCGCACAGTCATGCCAGTTGCACCGGTACGCCGCTCCCCCTACGACAAACGAAACGCTGTCCGGGACCCGATGCGCAACCGCCACATTCTCTTCGTGTTTCTGGCGTTCAGCCTCATTGCCCCCGCTGCCTTCGCGCACGCCATCGGCGGCAAGGATGCGGAGTTCGTGCGCAACACCATCGGCGCCGATCCGTTCCCGTTCCTTTATCTCGGCGCCAAGCACATGGTGACGGGATACGATCACCTGCTCTTTCTCACCGGCGTGATCTTCTTTCTCTACCGCCTGAAGGACGTCCTTCTCTACGTGACGCTTTTCTCGCTTGGCCATTCCACCACGCTGATCCTCGGCGTGTTGTTCGACTTCGGCGTCTCGGCGCACCTCGTCGACATGATCATCGGCCTGTCGGTCTCCTACAAGGCGTTCGAGAATCTGGGCGGCTTCCGTAAGCTTGGCTTCGAGCTCGACAACCGGATCGCCGTCGGCGGCTTTGGACTGTTTCACGGCCTCGGCCTCGCGACCAAGCTGCAGGAACTTGGCCTCAACAAGGACGGCCTCCTGCCCAACCTGATCTCCTTCAACATCGGGGTCGAGATCGGACAGCTCATTGCGCTCTCCCTCATCCTCGTCGTGATGACATACTGGCGGACGACCAAGAGCTTTGGCCGTTACGCCATCCTTGCCAACGCGCTCATGTTCCTCGCCGGCATCGTGCTGGCGGGCGAACAGCTCGCGGGTTACTTTCTTGCTGGAGGCGCCTGATGCCTGAAGAAGCAAACACGCAAGCGGAAATCAAACCCGTCCAACTCAACGTCTCGGGTCGCGCACTCGCCCTCATCACCGGCGGCGGCATCCTCGTCGGTGCGCTCGTCGTGCTCGGCTTCATCATGCCCTCAGAGTTCCATTCTGATCCACTCGGTATTGGCAAACTCACCGGCGTCGCCCGCCTCTGGGCGCCCCCCGAGGTCAAGATCGACGCGAATTCTGCCAGCGGCCCGCTCGCCCGCGAATCCGAAACCCCGCCACGCACCGATGTGATCGAAATTCCGCTCACCGACTTTCTCGGCGGCGCCAAGGGATCGGAACTCGAATACAAGGTCGCGATGAAACAGGGCGCGACTGTCATTTACGAGTGGGAGGTCATCGGCGCGAAGAACCCGGACGATGTCGCATACGACTTCCACGGCCACACCACGCCAGGGGCCGGACTGCCCATGAACGTCGCCACCTACAAGCAGGCCCGCGGCCTGAAACAGGCTGGTGCGCTGACCGCCCCCTTCGATGGCATCCAGGGCTGGCAGTTCTCCAATTTCGCCGATGGCCCGGTGGTTGTCCGCGTAAAGTTGACGGGCTTCTACGAGCTGGTTCCCGCAGGCAAGGAGGGCAATCTGGCCGGTATCGTCGCCAACGTTCCCGCCGCCCAGGCCCGCCCTGACTTCAAGCCGCCGCAGCCTTGAAACGGGACTAGGGCTCCCTTCGCCTCTGTTTCGCGCTAGTGTGGTCGATGCGCGCGAAACGAAATGATCCGCGCTCTCAAATGGGAGAGGCAGGCCATGTCATTCAATCTCGATCGCCGCAATGCAATGCTCGCGGGGCTGGCTACCGGCGCCGCAATCCTAAGCGCCGGATGCGCCACGGCGCAGAACATCACCGCGACTGCGACCCCTGCCGCTGGCGCGCCAAAGCCGCTACCGCTTCCGTTCGATCCGAAAGCCGTCACCGGCTTCTCTGAAAAGATTCTCGTCAGCCATCACGACAACAACTATGTCGGCGCCGTGAACCGCATCGGCGCGATCCGCGGCGAACTTGCCAAACTCGACATGGCGACGGCCCCGGGCTTCCTGCTAAACGGCCTCAAGCGCGAAGAGCTTATCGCCACAAACTCCATGATCCTGCACGAAGTCTATTTCAGCTGCCTCGGCAAGGGCGGCGGCCAGCCCGGCGCGCGCCTCGGCGGACAGATCGAAAAGGATTTCGGCAGTCACGCCAAATGGCGCGCCGAGTTCCTCGGCATGGGCAAGGCGCTTGGCGGCGGATCCGGCTGGGTCCTCCTGACCTGGTCGCCCCGCCTCGGACAACTGACAAACCAGTGGGCCGCGGACCATTCGATGACGGTCGCAGACGGCAAGGTGCTTGTCGCGCTGGACATGTATGAGCATGCCTACCACATGGACTTCGGCGCCAAGGCGGCAGCCTATGTCGATGCGTTCATGGGTGCGCTCGACTGGGCCAATGCCGACCAGGCGTTCGTCTAAGCTGCTGTTGAACCGCAGGTGGGAGAGGTCAGCGCCATAATTTCGCGCTAACATGCTCCTGATTCATACCCCCCCGGGTCAACCAACGGAACTCGTTTCGGAGACGCGAATGATCGGCCGCGCCGTCCTGTCCCTCTCGGTCGTGCTCACGCTGACGGCGTGTGCGTCCTCAAGCCCTGCGCCGATTTATGGCGCGGGAACCACCAGGCCGCGCTTGCCCTCAACCGTGCCATCAAAGCCGATGACCCCGCCCGTGCCGCAGGATTTCGTCCTAGCGCCCGTCGCCTTCGATAGCATCCCCGGCTGGGGCATGTCCGATCTCGTGCCAGCGCTTACCGCATTCAAGCGCCAGTGCGACAACTGGCGGAACCGCACGCCTGACACAGCGCTGACGGGCGGCCGCTATGGCGGCAAGATCGGCGACTGGCTCACCGCCTGCAGCGCATCGCTGACGATCCAGCCGGGGCAGGAGCGCTGGTTCTTCGAGGCCTACTTCGACCCACAGTATGTGAATGGTCCCGGTGAAGCAAAGCTCACCTCCTATTTCGAACCCGTCGTGCAGGCGAGCCGCGAATGGGCGCCGCCCTTCACGGAGCCGTTGCTCAAGCGACCGCCCGACATGGTCACCGTCGATCTTGGCGCCTTCGCTGAAGCCTTCGACAGCGAAGCCCTTCGCGGCGCGCCACGCACTTTGAACGGAAAGCTCAACGGCGATCGCATCATTCCCTATCCCAAGCGCGACGCGATCACGCCCTATCTCGGCCAGATCATCGGGTACGCACACCCGGCCGACGTCTACAACCTGCAGGTTCAGGGCTCCGGCCGCCTGCACTTCGCCGACGGAACGGAAGCCCGTGCGCAATTCTCTGCACAGAACGGCTACAAGTGGAGTTCTGCGCTGGGCGCGCTGCGCAATTCCGGCCAGTTGCCCAGCCCCACCTGGTCGAACTTCCGCTCCTGGCTCGATCTCAATCCTGGCGCGCAGAAGTCCGCTCTTAACGCCGATCCGTCCTACGTCTTCTTTCAGGAAGAAACGATCAGCGACTACACGGCCGGACCGAAAGGCGCGGCCAACGTACCGCTCACGCCGATGGGCTCGATCGCGGTCGACCCTGCCTTCCATCCCTATGGCGCACTCGTCTTCGTCAATGGCGACTACGGCGGCGGCCCCTTCCAGCGCCTGCTCGTTGCCCAGGACACTGGCGGCGCCATCCGTCGCGGCCCCAACCGCGGCGACATCTTCGCTGGCACGGGCGCAGAGGCCGGCGCCTTCGCCGAGCGGATGAACTCATCCGGCCCCCGATGGTGGACACTGCTGCCCAAACAATTCGCGGTGCCCGTGGCGTCCGCCAGCTCGCTACCGCACGGCTAGGCTCAACTCACGAGGGACTACAATGCTCGCCCGCTTCGCTGCTCTCGCCCTCACCGCGCTCTTTGTCGGTTGCGCGGCAGTCGCCCAACCCGCTCCGGATCCCGTCACATGGGAGAGCCGCACGCTCGGCAAGATCACCTATGACGTGGAAGCCGGCCCGTATGGCGTACTCAAGTATGAAACGGTGTTCGGCGATAACATCGGCCTGCTCTTCATCGACGGCCTTGCCGGCGAGTTCGGCGGACCCGGCCCGCTGAAAGGCTTCTGGACCGAGTCCGACGTCAGCCACGATGATGATGACGACAACACGCTGATCTGCCCGGTCACGGTCAACGACGACTATGGCCGGACAACCCGCAACTGGGGACGCCTCATCATCGCCTTCACCAGCGACGACTTCCCCACCGACTTCGTGCTTATGCGCGGTCGCTGCTTCGAAGACCCAACCGACGTGATCTCGGGCAAGCTGGTCAAGCAATTACGCCGCTGACTTCACCGCCCCGGCTTTCAACCACGCATGCACGGCGCTCGCAGCTTCAACGCCGCTCGCGGCCGCGCAGTCAGCGATCATACCTTCTGCGCCAACCCAGTCGCCGGCGATGAATAGGCCCGGCGCATCCGCCAGTGCCACGCCCGGCCGCGCGCGATCCCAGCGCGGCATTCCGTTCGCGACCGTCATTCCGCGCAGCTCCTGCCGCATTACTTCCAGCGGACGCCAGCCCGGCATGACGAGATCCGCAATCGCCTCCAGCTCGGCGATCGCATCACGCGATGGCCCCTCGCTTGCTGGCAGATACTTCGCGATGTGCACCACCGCCCCGCCCTCTGGCGCGAGTTTTGCCGAGCCCGAGTGCAGCGATAAATAGAACGGCCCGTCGATACCCAGCGCGAATTCGCCCGCGCCCTCCGGAAAACGCTTCAGCGCAAGGTCCAGCGTGTTTGCGCGCACCGCTTTGGCCTCCCTTGCTTCCGCCTGCAGCGATCCCACATCAGAAGCCAGCGCCGCTGCATGGTGTGGACCCACCGCCAGGATCGTCGCGTTGCCAACACCAACACGTCCATCAGCGAGCACCACACGCGACCCATGCGCATCCGTCTCAACCCGCTCAACGCGCGCGCCAACATTCACTGTCACGCCGGCCTCCCGCGCCGCCTGCGCCAGCCCGGCGATGAAGGTCACCCAGCCATGGTCGAGATACAGCGTGCCGCCCAGCGCCATGCGGATCTGCACCAACATCGCAGAAGCCGACACATGATCCGAACCATTCGCATAGGCCGACAACCGCCCCAGCGCCTCGAGGGAAGAACGCACCACTGGCGAGAATGTCTGCGCATCTAACCAGTCCGTGAACGAGCCCTCGGCCCGCTCGCCCTTCACCAACCGCTGGAACACCCGTGCGAATACAACCTTGTCGCGTAGGCCAAACAGACTGCTCAGCATCAGCGATTTGCCATCCACCGGCAGCGAGTGCAGCCTGCCCTTCCAGATTGCCTTGCGCGACCGCGCCATGCCCCGTCCGCCTGCGTAAGCGATGCCCAGCCTGTCCAGTGCCCTTTTTAACGCCCCGCCATTGTAGAGCGCATGCGGTCCTTGATTGAGGAAGAACCCGTCCGCCGCTTTCGTCCGCGCCCGTCCGCCCAAATCCGCTGCGGACTCAAACAGCTCGACGGCAACGCCCGATCGTCCCAGTTCCACCGCCGCGATCAAACCGGCGATCCCGCCACCGACAATGTTCACCTTGCCTGTTGATATTGCGGTCACAGCCACCTCCTTATTCGGACAACTTGTATCCACTTTAATCCGGATGCTAAGTGTCCGCAATAACAATCAGTCCCTGATGATCCGATGAAGGCGATCCGATGAAGATGAGCGAGGGCGTCGAGTGGACGGCCCATGCCTGCGCATTGCTCGCGGCCCTGCCGCCTGGCCTGGGCCTGCCCGCAAACGCGCTGGCCGAATTTCATTCGCTTGCGCCCGCTTACATGGCCAAGCACATGCAGGCGCTCGCGCGCGCTGGCGTCGTCGAATCCCTCCGAGGCGCCGCAGGCGGCTATCGACTCGCGCGGCCGAGTGCGGACATTTCACTGTGGGACATTGTGGAAGCAATCGAAGGAGAGGAGCCTGCCTTCCGCTGCTCCGAGATCCGCCAGCAGGGTCCGTGCGTGACCCCAAATAGTGACTTTCGCCGCCCGTGCGAAATTCACGCAGCTTTCGGCAAGGCCGAAATGGCGTGGCGCACGCACCTCAAATCCGTATCGCTCGCCGACGTCGCCACGGAAGTCGCGCGCAAGAGCTCCCCGCAGAAACGCGCAGCTATCACCGTCTGGTTGCAGGAAAAAATCCGCTGACTATTTCACGCGCCAGACTTCACCCGTCCGGCTTCACTCGCCAAGGCGGGTTCAAACGGTTCTCGCCCCCGTGAAAGAGCGTGATGCGATTGCCTGCCGGATCGCGCAGTTGCGCCATGCGCCAGAGATAGCTCATCGTCTCTGGATTACTCTCGAACACAACGCCCTTGGCCTTCAGCTCCGCGACCAATTCATCCAGCCGGTCACTCTCGAACCAGATCCCCGGCCAATCGCCGCCTGTCCAGCCTTCAACCTTCTCGATCGAGAAGGTTGAATCTCCATCCGACATTTCGAACCGCGCATAACGGGGCGGTGCAGCGACGATCAGTTTGAGCCCCAGCGTCCGGTAGAACGCCACGCTCGCCTCATAGTCGACCAGTGGAACCGTGACCTGATTGAGCCGCATCACTTCTTCTTCGCCGGAGCTTTCTTCGCGGCAGCCCTCTTAGGAACCGCTTTCTTCACCAACGCCGGTTCATCGGGGAGTTTCGGCGCAATCCCCAGCTTGGCTTGCAACGCCATCGCGGCAGCGGGATTGCGCTCCTTGGCGCCGGAGATGAAGAACACGAACACGTCCTGCTTGTTCGACCAGCCCGTCGCCAGCTTCGCGAAGCGATCAATATCCTTCTTCCCATAGCCGGTTGGCTCGTCCGCCTGCGATTGCATCAGCCGTGCAACGGCAAAATTTGAACCCTCGTGACGCACCTTTGGGAACTCATCATCCTCGGCATAGACCACCGTCGCACAATGCTTCGTCAGCAGGTCGCGGAAGGCCGGCGTGTCGAACCCCTGCCCGCGCACCTCAAGAGCGTGGCGCAGCTGCAGCCCGTCCTTCTCCTTCGGCAACACGGACAGGAACGTACCGAAATACGCCTCGTCGAATTTCCGCGTCGCGGGGAACTGCCAGTTGATCGGCCCGAGCTTGTCCTTGAGTTGCGTGATCCCTTGATCGAGAAACATGCCCGTCGACTTCTGCATGTCCTCTTTCGTCTTGCGCACGGTCGAGAAGCGATGCGCTTTCAGGCTGAACACGAAGCCATCCGGCGCCGTGTCGCGCCACTTCGCGAACGTGTCCGGCTTGAACGACGAGTAATACGTCGCGTTCACCTCAACGGCGGTCAGCGTGCGGCTCATATGGCTGAGCTGCTTCGCCTTCGACAGCCCCGCCGGGTAGAACGTCTCGTCCCACGGATCGAAGCTCCAGCCGCCAACGCCGACCCGGATGGAATGCGCCACGCGACTTCTCCCCTGCAACGCTCAATCGCAAAACGTGCCTACATCTCGGGCTTCGAGCGCGCTAGGCGCCTTGGTCACGGGAACCGTCTTGCCCACAACGCCATGCGCTGCGCTTTTCGAGCGACCGGCCGTGTCTAAGGGCTTGGTCTGTCTTGCAGTGTGGGACTATGGTCCGACTGTTCCGGGGGGGGCCAATGCTGAAACTCTGGGTGTCGATCGCTGCGATGACGTGTCTGGCCGCATGCCAGTCGGTTCGTTCGAGCCATGTCGACTATGGCGCCGGCGCGATGGCGAGCGGCCTGCAATACGCCGCGCCAAAAGCTGTGATTAAGGTGGAGCTGATCGCCAGCGCCGGCACTCTCGGCCTTTGCATCAGCCAGCCCTTCCTGATCGGTGACTCAGAAGCCAACTACGTCCTCAACACCTCGTCGAGCCTGTTTGCCGAAAACCGCTACTTCTTTGTCGTCAATCCGCAGACGCGTCTGCTCACGCACATCAACGCCACATCGGATGGCAAGGCCGGCAAGATCCTCGCGACCTTGGCCAAGAGCATCGGCGCCATTTCGGGAGCTGGCAAGAAGCGTAGCGGCGACGAGACGCGTAACCTGCTCATCAACCCGCTCGCCAACGCCACACTGTTCTAGACCTTCATCGATCCGTTCGAGTATGAAGGCTGCGATTCGGCGTCGCCTGAGAACTTACCGCGCTTGACAAGCAGTTGCATGCGCGTGCGCTCGTTTTCCTCGGCTGCAACGATGCGGCGCGCAGCGATGACAATATCCGCCAATGCCATGAGCTGGCCAGTCGTCCCGATTATGTCCGCATCACGATCGCGCCGCTCTTCAAGGTGACGCGCCGCCCGGTGTCGCAACGCGACGTGGTCGCGCCCGACGCCTGTGCCAGCTCGATATGCTATCGCGCGCCTGCGCCTTATCTGATCGGTGTGAAGGTCGGTGACATCACTGACGAGTCGCGCCTCATCATGATGCCGAACAAGTCCCCGATCATGTCGATGAACTTGCCAGGCGGCGTCTTCGCTTCGGCCAAAGCGCGCGTCGATCTGGTGCACGGCATACCCGCCGTCGTCGGTATCAGCCAGGACAGCGAGTTGCTGCAGGTCGTCGCCATCCCCCTTGATATCATCAAGGGCTTCTTCCAGGGCGTCGGCGAAGTGTTCAGCCTTCGTATCCAATACGACAACAGCTCGGTCTCCCTCCTGAAAGCCGAAGAGGCGCGGCAGAAGGCGGAGGAGGCCTACCATTCCGGTCTGACCGCCCGCACTGCGGCCAAGCTCAGCAAAGCCCAAGCTGATCTGACAAAAGCCGTCAATGGAACGTATCAAACCGAAAAGGAGCGCTATGCCGCCATCGACGAAGCCCAGAAAGAAGCTTCCGCGGCTGCCACTGAACACAACATCGCGCTCGCTGAACTCGGCGCTACCCTTGCCAGCTTTGATGGCACCGCCGTTGACCGTAATGGTGACGAAGCCGGCACGATCATGGACTTCATCCAGCAACCCCTCTGCGCCGCCGTCTCCGGTGACACAGACGCAGCAGCTGCGCAGAAAGCGCAAATCACGCTTCTGGATGAAACCCAGCGCATGTTCTCGATCACCGTGCTCGATAACGCAGCCGGCTCGGCCGTGCGCACGAAGGTCAATGCGTCCGCCAGCCCGTCCGGCTCGGCCCAACTTGTACCGCCCGATGTCAGCGATGCGCCGAAGGTCGATCCCGACGCGGCCAACGACAAGACCGACGAGAACTAGGAGCACGCATGCGCGGCCTCATCAGCGGCTGGAAGGAACAGCGCAGCAGGGGCATGGCCAGCCTGCAGCAGACGCCTGCAGCGCCGTTCGATTTCGAGGGCTTTGCGCCACCGAATGATACGGGTCTGGAATCCGTTATCGGTAATGACGACAGCGTCATCGTCAACGACACGGCAAACGCGCCATGGCGTCCGCTCGTCTGCATGCGTATCAAGGCGCCGGGGGAATTCCTGATCGGCTCAGGCATCCTTATCCGGCCGAACGTGATCCTAACTGCCGCACACAATGTCTATCGCCTCAACTCGAAAGCCTACGCCACCAGCATCGTCGCGCACGTCGGAGTGACGACCGGAGGCAATGCAGGCGCTGAAGCCATCGGCGCGCGCGTGCAATGCCCGCCGCAATACGTCGCCTGCGCCGGCCCCAACGATCCCACGCGGCTGGCCTTCGACTTTGCGGTGATTCACCTGACTACGGACGCGCTGGGCAAATGGACAAAGCCGGAGTCGATCCCCGACGTCCTCTCGCAAGCGCCAATGTCGGAGCCTGAACTGCGCGCCGCGCAGCTCACGCTCGCGGGTTATCCCGTCTATGATGGCCAACCCATAGTCCTGCGCAAAGGCCTCGGCCGCATCGTCAGCACCACCGGCACAGGCCTGCTCTACGATATGGACTCCCTTCCGGGCCAGAGCGGCGGTCCTGCCTTTCGCATCAACGAACCGTCAAAATCATTCACCTTCGCTGGCCTGCACACCACGGGGCAGGAGATTGAAAATCGCGCCCGGCGGTGGGAAGCCTCGATGCAGAAAACAGTGAAGGACTGGCTTGGCGGCGCCGCCAACAGCGCTGCAATCGCCTGATGGCAGCCGGGCCCGCCTGCATCCTTTCCTTCCCCCGCGCATTCTGGCCTATTGGCGTCCTAGTCGCGGGAGAGCGAACATGCGTTGGAGAGGCGGAGATACCGGTGGAGGCGTCGAGGATCGGCGCGGCCTTAGCGGTGGCGCAATCGCCGGCGGTGGCGGCATTGTCGGCATCGTTGCGGTGCTGGCCTATGTTTTCCTCGGCATCGATCCATCGACCACCGCGTCGATCGCGGGCGGTCTCAACATGGGCGGCGGCGCCGAACAGCGCGGCACCATGGGCACGCCCAAGGACGATGCAGGCCTCTTCGTCGATGTCATTGGTCGCAACGTCGACGATGTCTGGGCGACACAGATCAAAGGGTACGCCAAGCCGGCTGTCGTGCTCTACGATCAAGGCACCAGCACCGGCTGCGGCTTTGGCCAGGCTGCCATGGGTCCGTTTTACTGCCCGAACGACAAGACCGTCTATCTGGACCTATCTTTCTGGCAGCAGATGTCTACTGAGCTCGGCGCATCCGACGCCGACTTCGCCAAGGCCTATGTCATCGCCCACGAGTTCGGCCATCACATCCAGACGATGACCGGCGCGTCGCAGAAGGTGCAGCAGGCGCAACAATCGATGGGCCAGGCCGACGGCAACCGCTACTCCGTTGCTCTGGAACTCCAGGCCGATTGCTATGCCGGCGTCTGGGCTGCCAACGCCGCGAAGGTGTCCGATGGCAAGGTCGCCATGGAGGCCGGTGACCTCGAAGCCGGCCTCAAGACCGCCAACGCCATCGGTGACGATACCCTGCAGAAACGCTCAGGCGGGCGGGTCCAGCCGGAGGGCTTTACCCACGGCACGTCCGCCCAGCGGATGCGGTGGCTGCAGACCGGCTACAAGTCAGGTAATCCGTCCGCCTGCGAGGGCACGTTTGACGGGCTTTGATTCGATCCGCCACCGTTACTAATCTTTTACAGTTCAACTGCGATTCTGCCCGTGAACAGGGTCTCCCGTGCGGCCATATTACGCGAATGCAACGCCTCCCGTGCGTGACTGCAACAGCGTAGTTTAGTTGCCCGAGGGCTCTGCCCGCGCCAGTGAAGCTGGCCTATCACTGTCTGGTGACGTTCGCCGGACTGGCCGCCTTGTCAGTTATACCTTTTTCCATCCGTGCAGAGAGATTCCGATCCGATGGCGCACGTCCCGACCCAAGCCGCCCTGCGCGAGATGCTTGCGCCCTTCCAGAAGGCGTCTCTCGGACGAGCCATACTTGAGGTCGCAGTCACCGCCCTTCCGCTGGCGGCGATCTGGATCACGGGCGCGTTCCTGGTCGCGGCCGGCTACTGGTGGGCCGGTCTCCTGCTTTCCATTCCCGGCGGCGCCTTCGTGGTACGCATGTTCCTGATCCAGCACGACTGCGGCCATCGCGCCTTCTTCCGCAGCCCCTGGCTTAATGACTGGGTCGGCCGCGCCGTGGGCGTCGTTACCCTCACCCCACATGATTGTTGGCGCCGTACCCACGGCATCCACCACGCCACCTCTGGCAATCTCGACCGGCGCGAGCTCGGCGCCGTGAAAACCGTCTCGGTCGAAGAATACCGCGCGATGACACCAGCGAGCCGGTTCTGGTACCGCGTCTATCGCAACCCGATCACGCTCTTCGTCGTCGGCCCGTTCTACGTCTTCTTTCTGCAGCAGCGCCTGCCGCACGGCGTGATGAAGGAAGGGTGGCGCCCTTGGGTAAGCGCGATGGGCACCAACATTGTCCTCGCCGCAGTCATCACCACGCTCATCCTCGTCGGCCGTCTCGATGCACTGCTGTTTGTCTGGCTGCCAAGCATGTTGATCGCCGCATCGACCGGCGTGTGGTTGTTCTTCGTCCAGCACCAGTTCGAGGAGACTTACTGGGCGCGGGGCAATGAGTGGAACGCCACCGAAGCAGCCCTGCGCGGGTCTTCCCACTACGACCTGCCGCCCGTACTGCGCTGGCTCACCGCCAACATCGGCATCCACCACGTCCATCACGCCAGCGCCCGCATCCCCTTCTATCGCCTGCACAAGGTGCTGAAGCATAACCCGGCCCTGCGCGAAATCAGCCGCCTCGGCCTCTGGCAGAGCATCCGCTGCGCTGGCCTTACCCTGTGGGACGAAGGCAACCAGCGCCTGATCTCGTTCTCGCACTACGCGCGCCAGCAGCGCGCCTGAGCGATCGAGTCGAACTTCTGCGTTAGCTACTTCGCGTCGAGCAACAGCGCTGCGGGGGCCCGGCTCGGCATGCGCCATGGCGGTCACCAGCTTTTTCATACGTGGCATGCGCCCTGCCGCCGCGCACCGAACGCATTTTGTTGCGTAGCCAGTCAATTGGCATTTTGGCGCGGACGCTGAGACGAGCGGCTGGCGGAACGGTTGCCATCAGCTGGACCATCTGGAGAGAAAACCCCACGCACGACGACGCTTGGGAAAAGGTGATGGCCGACCCGCGCGTGAAGAACTTGGAATTGCCCTTCGACGGCAGGCGCCTGATCTTCGGCACGTTCGGGTCTATCGCGGAGAGTTGAGACCTAGAGCGGGATCATTTCG
>CANJXY010000008.1 GCA_947478925.1 Hyphomonadaceae bacterium
AAGAACGAACTCGGCATACCGCTGCCCTCTGGCCGCGTCATGGTGTTCGAGCGGGCCGGAAGCGGCGCAGCGGCCCAGCGCCTCCTCGCCGGCCAGACCACGCTGCGCGATCTTGCGATCGACGAGGAAACCGAACTGCGCCTCACGGGCGGCCCGGACATCCAGGCGCGGCAGGTCAATGAAAGCGTCGACATCACCCGCACCCGCCCCGCCCTCCGCCCGATCCCCGGCGTGCGCGTGTCCGGTCGCACCGTCAGCGCGGTAAACCGGATCGAACTCAGCAACGCCCGCCCCTATCCTGTGCAGGCCGAGGTTCGCATCGATCTCGATGACGGCCAGGAAATCGCGAGGTCGGACGTGACGCCCGGCAAGAAGAATGGCCAGCCGATCTTCAAGGTCACCCTCCCGGCCAACGACACGCTGAACATCCGCTACCAGACAGTGCAGTCCAACTGATGCGCACCGTACACCTGCTTGGCCTCTTCAGCGCCGCCCTGGCCACCCTCGTCACGGTCCCCGCGGCTCTCGCGCAGGACGTGGCGGCTAGCCCGCCGGCAGACCTCTCGGTCACGGTCTATCGCGACCCGTATCGCCAGGCGGGCGGCTTCAATCTCAACAACCTGAACGGCTTTGCGCTCATCACCGAAACCCGTCGGGTCACCATCCCCGCCGGCCAGCACCGCCTGCGTTTTGAAGGGGTGGCGGATGGCATCGAACCCGCCTCGGCGATCGTGACGGGCCTGCCGTCCGGCGTGATCGAGAAAAACCGCGACGCCGCCCTGCTCAGCCCCTCGGCGCTGGTCGACGCTGCCGCCGACCGCGATGGCCGCGTGATGCTCGCCCGCACCGATCCCGCGACCGGCAAGACGACGCGGGTTGACGGCAAGGTCAGGTCGGGCGCCGGGGGCGGCGTGGTGTTCGAGACACCCGACGGCGTCGAGGCCCTGCGCTGCTCCGGCATGCCGGAGACGTTCAGCTTCGATGCCGACACGACGGGCCTTTCGGCCAAGCCGACGCTGTCCGTGCTCACGCGCACCGAAAAGCCGATCGAGGCGGTGGTGCAGCTATCCTATCTCTCGCGCGGGTTTGACTGGGCGGCGGATTACACCGCCGACATGTCGTCTTCCGGCAAGAAGCTCGATCTCGGCGCCTGGCTCACGCTGGCCAACGGCAATGGCACAGGCTTCGCCAATGCCCGCGTCCAGGTCGTCGCCGGCAAGCTGAACCGCTCCACGGGCTATATCGAGCCCATCAGCCTCGGCCAGCCCATCCTCGCCCGCTGCTGGCCGCAGGGCTCCACCAGCGACACGCCCGAGCCGGTCTACATCGAACGCGCCTTCCCCCTCGGCTTCGACCCCTACCGCTATGACGGCCGCGCCGCCATGGCCATGCCAGCCCCAGCCCCACCCCCTCCTCCCCCTCCCCCCCCCGCCCCCGAAGCCGTGATGGCCGGCGCCAAGAGCGCCGAACAGGAAGACCTCGGCGATCTGAAGCTCTATCGCGTGCCTGATCGCACGACAGTCGCGAGCCGCCAGTCGAAACAGGTCCGCATGCTGGACCAGGACGACGTGCCGATCACGAAGATCCACGAGGCGTTCTACTCAGCGAACTCCGCGCAAGGCTATGCGCCGTTGGCGATCATCCTGCGCACCGTGAATGACAAGAAGAACAATCTCGGCCTGCCACTCCCGTCTGGCCGCGTGGCTGTCTTCGAATCCGCTGGCTCAGGCGCATCCGCCCAACGTCTTCTGGCTGGCCAGACCAACTTGCGCGACCTCGCCATCAACGAAGAAACAGAGTTCCGTTTTCCGGGCGGCGCTGCCGTCCAAGCCCGGCAGGTCATCGAAACGCGAGATATCGCTCCGGGCAAGCCGCTTCCTTTCATGCCCGGCAAAGGCGACCGCAAGGGCGCAAGCATCAGCGAGGTCAGCCGCATCGAAATCAACAATGCCCAGCCATACGCCGTGCAAGTCGAGATGCGTGTCTATGTGTTCAGCGGTCAGGAGATCGTGAAAGCCGACCATCCCGTCGCGCAAAAGAATGGCCAGCCGATTTTCCGCCTGACCGTGCCGGCCAACAGCGACGCTACGATCCGCTATCAGACGCAGGCATCGACGCGCTAGGCGCGTTCAGTCCTGAAACCCAACGAACACCATCGCCTCGTCCACTGTCTTGCGCCGCGAGACCAGGACAACCTCATCTGAGTCCAACGCGAAACTTCGCTTCACGACCAAACAAAAGCGATGAAGCGGCCAATCAGCCGCGGGGGGCCACCGGTGGATTGGGATAGGAGCCAGCTGCGGTGATTGCGGCGTCCGGCGCCCTGAGCATCTGCAGGTATAGCTCTTGGGGGTAAGCCATGTGCGGTTTGGTCGGATCATATGCCGGCTGCGGAACCGGGCTCGGCCCCGCATAGGCTGCCGGAGCGCGGAAGCGCGCCGCCTCCTCTCCCGAAATCCCCGCCTTCGCGAGCACGGACGGATCGATCCAGCTGTCTGGGTCGATGGCGGCGTGCGACGTCGCAACCTCCAACGTCATCTGGTCCGGTCCCGCGAAATAGATCGACCTGCACATGCCGTGATCGATCGGGCCCAGCACATTCACACCGTGACTTCTGATGCGATCGCGCATCGCGACGAGATCTGCATCCGTGGCCACTCTGAACGCCAGATGCTGCAGCGTGCCAGGCGCACTCGGCAGCGCACCATTGCCCGCATGGGTCTTGCCCAGTTCGATCGGTATCTGGTCCACCGCCGGCAACTGCACGATCGAAAAGTACGAGTGATCCTCAAGACGCAGGAAGGCATGCAGCCCACCCGGCACGCCATGCATGTCGAACAACGCCACGAGTGGACATCCCATCACGTCCGAAAAGAAGGCGATGTGCTTTTTGATATCGCCCGCCATGAAAGCGAGGTGATGTATGCCGTTCGGGCTTTGCGACATCCGAAACTCCGCAGTGGATCCTGGCTGCCGCCAGCTTGAAACATGTTGGCCAGTGCAGTCTAGCCACCTGCAAATCCGGTTGTCGTCGCGTCCTTGCGTTGTCACGCAGATGCGCTCCGCATGGACTTGCGATTGCCCGCCCCTATTCTCGTCGTAGCGCTCAAAGGAACGAGCAAATCGAGAGACTGATTGCGCATGGCCCTGATCCGCGAACCCTATGGTTACGTCTATGCCGAAGACAGCGTCCTGAAGGAGGTCTATGGCGGCCCGTCGGGTCAGGTCTTCGTCGAATGCATGCGTATCCATCGCGACAACACGACCTCGAAGACAGCCATCCTTTTCAGTCACCCGATCGGCGGCGGATCCTTCCTGCCGCTCGTGACGGCGCTCGCTCGCGAAGGTCATCACGTCATCTATTGCAATACGCGCTACCGCGGAAATGACACGGCGCTTATCCTCGAGAAATGCGTACTCGATCTCGGCGCCTGCATTGCGGACCTGAAGCAGCGTTTTGGATATGAGAAAGTGATCCTGGGGGGATGGTCCGGCGGCGGATCACTGGCGCTTTTCTATCAGGACCAGGCCGAACGACCGACCATCACCCACACGCCTGCGGGCGACCCGGCTGATCTGATCGGCGCAAAGCTGCAACCCGCAGACGGCGTCATGCTTCTCGCCGCCCACATCAGCCGCTCTGTTACGCTAACCGAGTGGATGGACCCGTCGATCCGCGATGAAGACCATCCGTTCGACCGCGGCAACGACCTGAACATATTTGCCGCGAACGCCGCGAAGCCACCTTACACCGACGCCTTTGTCGCCCGCTTCCGTGCGGCGCAGATCGCGCGCAATCGCCGTATCACGGCGCGTGTGAAGGCGACGCTTGAGGACCTGAAAGCCGCCAGCGAGCCGAATGCCGAGCGCCCCTTCGTCGTCAATGGCACCATGTGCGATGTGCGCTGGACCGACCCGACACAGGATCCATCCGACCGCCGTCCCTACACGTGTTA
Source organism: Hyphomonadaceae bacterium (assembly GCA_947478925.1). GTDB lineage: Bacteria > Pseudomonadota > Alphaproteobacteria > Caulobacterales > Hyphomonadaceae > UBA7672. Next base: position 3,957 of record CANJXY010000008.1, read on the forward strand.
TCTCGGCGACCCGCGCATCGCGAATGACGGCCCGGTCGGCCTTGCCCGCTTCACGACACTTCGATCCTGGCTGTCGCAATGGAGCTATGACGACAGCTGCGCCAACGGCCTCCTCAATGCCGCGCGCATTAGCGTGCCGGTGCTGGTGATAAACAACACCGCCGATCTCGCCTGCACGCCGAGCCATGCGCAACGCCTGTTCGAAGCGGTCGCGTCCAAAGACAAGCAGTACGTCGATGTGAAGGGCGCAGATCACTACTACATTGAACGGCCGGACCTGCTGCCGGTTGCTGTCAAAGCGGTTTCGGACTGGCTGTCAGGTCGAGGCTTTTGATCCACTGAGCGTCCATACCAGCCGCGTCGCCGCGAGCAGCACCACAACGCCCAGCGCCTGGTGCGTCAGCGACATGTCGAGCGGTGCAGCTCGCATCAGCGTTGCAATGCCCAGCACCGCCTGCGCGACGACCAGCCCGCCGAACAACCGGAACAGCGACCAGTGCGTCGCGCGAAATTTCCACCCACACCACACCGCTGTCGCGAGCAATCCATACGCTGTCAGGCGATGCAAGAACTGCGTCGTCGCTGTATTCTCGAACAGATTTCGCCAGAACGGATCCAGCGTCCACATCGTGCTCGGGATCGCTTCGCCCGACATCAGCGGCCAGTCGGTATACCCGCGCCCTGCATCCAGCCCGGCCACCAGCGCGCCCAGCGCCATCTGCACGCCCACGATCCAGACGATCGCATTCGTCCACGGCCTGGCCTGAACCGGCGCTTCGCGCCGTGTAGCGCCCAGTTCCAGCCACAGCCAGAAACAGTACGCGATGATCAGGAGCGCGAGACAGAAGTGCGTCATCAGGCGGTAAGGCGCGACGGACGTCAGGTCGGAGTTCACGCCCGACGCCACCATCCACCAGCCGATCGCGCCCTGCAGGCCACCAAGCACGAACAGTGTGATCAGATGCGGCAGCAGTTTCTTCGTCGTGCGACCCGTGAGGAGGAAGAACAGGAACGGGATCGCAAACACCACGCCGATCACGCGACCAAGCTGCCTGTGGCTCCATTCCCACCAGTAAATGCCCTTGAAGCCCGCAAGGTCCATGTTTGCGTTCAGGATCTGCCCCTGCGCCGTCATGGTCTGGTATTTGTGGAAGGCATCCTGCCAGTCGGCATTCGACATCGGGGGGATCGCGCCCAGCAGGGGCTGCCACTCGGTGATCGACAGTCCGCTGTCGGTCAGCCGGGTCGCACCTCCGACCAGGATCATAAGGTAGACCATCAACGCGATCAGCAGCAGCCACGCGCGCACCAGCCCGACGCCCCTGGCGGGAGCCATGGAATTCACTGGGAAATCTGTGGCGACGGCGTCACTCATTGCGCGCTTATCCTACCTGTGAGAACGGAAGACCAGCGGAGAGAAAGCCGCAGGAGCCTGTCACGTGCGCAAAATGATTGGATCGCTGATCCTGCTGGTCTGGATGGTGGGCTACATCGCCGTGGCCGCCGTTGTGGGCGATCGCATCGCCAGCGAGCACTGGGCCTGGAAGCTGCTCTATTTCCCTATCGTCGGCATGGCTTGGGTTATTCCGCTGCGCCCGCTCCTCCGTTGGATTCACGCCAGGGACGTTCCGCGCGAAAGCCCGGACGTCTAGTAAACACCTCCGCGCCGAAGCCTATGGGGAGAACCACCAAAACGGAGGCGGTGAAGACATGCTATTTCATCGTGTATCCCGCCGATAGAAGCGAGCCCCAACGCCCGCAGAACGCGATCGTTCAGGCCCGATCCTCATTCGTGCAACGCAGCAGTCCGCATTGCTTCGTTTGCTCAACGATGTGAAAGACGTTTCATCTTCACGCGAGCGCCTTCTCTATGGCGCCACGTAACTCTGCACTGGTCGGCTCGACCTTGGACTTAAACGCGGCCACCGGCTTGCCCGTCCTGTCAGTCAGCAGCTTGTGAAAATTCCACGCGGGATGCGCGGCACGCCCCAGCTGTTCACGCATCCAGTGAAAGTAGGGATGGGCGTGCGCGCCCTTAACGTGCGTCTTTCCCGTCATCGGAAAAGTCACTGCATAGGTCACCGCACAGAACGCGGCGATCTCGGTTTCCTTCGCAGGTTCCTGCCACAGGAATTGGTTGCAAGGTACGCCCAGCACGGTGAGCCCTCGGCTATGGTAATCCTGGTAGAGCTTCTGGAGCCCCGTATACTGAGGCGTGAACCCGCACCTGGAAGCGACGTTCACAACCAACAATGCTTGCCCCTCGAAGCTTTTCAGCGGCAGCGGCGCCCCATTGATGCTGGTAAACTCGAAATCGAATGCAGTGCTCATGCTAGAGCGCACCGTCGATGGCTTGCGCAATCTCGGGAGCCAGCGGCTCCGTGCGCGGGCCGAATGCAGCGACTGCCTTGCCATCCTTGCCAAACAGCAGCTTGTGAAAATTCCACAGCGGATCCGCCGGCTCGCCCAGCTCCTTCTTCATCCACTTGTAGAACGGATGCGCCGAGTCGCCTTTCACGTCAGTCTTCTCCGTAAGCGGGAAATCGACCCCGAACGTCGTCGAACAGAAGGTCGCGATCTCCTCGTTCGTCCCGGGCTCCTGCCCCATAAACTGGTTCGACGGTACGCCGAGCACGACGAGACCTTTCTCGCGCTTGTCATGATAGAGCTGCACCAGTCCCTCATACTGCGGCGTCAGCCCGCACTTTGAGGCGACATTCACCACCAGGACTGGATGCCCGGCGAACTGGCTGAGCGACAGGAGCTTGCCGTCGATTGTGTTGAAGCTGAAATCGTGTGCTGTGGTCATGCGCCTCTCCGGATTTGCTCGGCTTTTGCATCGTGCTAGGACTCATACGCAAGCGCGCAGCGTCTGCACAGGGTCGGCGGCGTATGCTTCACCTAAGACTGGCATGGGCGCTCACTCGCAACTAGCTGGAGCGATCGTATGCAAGGGGGAATGTTCGGCGCAGCCCTCGCGACCGCGATCCTTTCCACGTCCTGCGGTCAATCCGAGGAGGCGGTGAGGCCCCCCGGGCCAGAATCCGCCGCCAGCCCACCCATGGCGCCCGTCTCCGACTTCGCTGTCGCAGGCCAAGACGTCACCTTCCTGTTTGGTCGCGGCCATCTGCGTATTCCAGATGGCTGGCAGCAGCTGGCAAACGCTGCACACCCACTCGAAATCGAAATTGAATCGGTCCGCCACAGAAAATCGGCGGACACATGGGCAATCTGCCGCCTCACAAAGATGAGCGCCCCAAACTTCGCGCTCGCCTCGCAGGACACGTTGAACCGCTACATCGATACACTCTGGGACTCGACGGTCGCCCGATACACATCGACTGGCGTCGATGTTGCGGTCGACTATCCCGTCCTGAGCTCCGGCATACGCGCCAAGTCTTTGAGATTCACGATCGAAGATACAGACATGCTTGTGTACGGCATCGCCCTGGTCAACGGCCCCGTGCTGCACGGGACCGTGATCTCCTGCGACGGCAGTTCCCCGATGGCCGCTAAGGATCGCGCCGAAATCGCGACGTTGGCAGCGTCCTTCCGATACGACCGCGCCCAGGTCGCCGACTAGTTAGTCACGTCTTCGATGACACGCGAAGGCTTCCGCTTCACTCCATTCGCCCTGTCCCACTCACGGCCTTCCTCAACAAGCCGATCCGTGTTCAGGCGGATCGCATCCCCCAGCGCCTTGACCATTTCATCTTTGCCGAGCCCCGGCGCGATCGGATCGAGAAACTCGATCACCGCTGGACCCGGGTACTTCGCGTAGTCCTGCTCCTGCCAGCGCAGCCCGAGGCTCGTCGCCACAGGTACGACGGGCCATTGCGAGGCTTCCTGCATGTGCCACACACCGGCGCGAATGCGTTTGTGCTCGCCCACCTTGCAGAGATGACCTTCCGGATAGATCAATACGATGCGCTTGTCCTCGGCCGCCTTTGCAAAACTCTGCGCCAGATCCTTGCGCGCTTCCGGTCCGCCGCAATTGTCGATCACGATGGCGCCCAGCTTCTCCAGCACCTTGGGTACAAGCGGAAACCGCTCAAGGTGGTCGCCCGTCACGAACGCGACATCGTCGAATTGGACATACATCAGGAAGCCATCGCCATAGCTCGAGTGTTTCGGCGCGAGGATGAACGGCGCCGGCGGGAGGCGTTCGCGCCCGCGCACCTCGGGTCGGATGCCGACCAACTTCATCAACTGCACCATGCGTCTGGTGTACCGCTTCACCGCCCAGCGCACGCCCTTGCGCCCCGGCGCCAGCGCCAGCAGCGCCGCCATCAAAACGTAGAGAATGGAAATCCACCAGAACCCGACGCAGAAAGCGAACGCGCGCATGTGCCCCCCACCAAAAAGGTCTCCATGCCCGCGTCGCATTCGCCGCGTATCAGGTCAACGTCTCAAGCAGGTTTGCCAATCCTGTCCTGTGTCCTGGTGTCAAAATCCGAAGCGTCATGTCGTTCGAACAGCTGGCTAGCCGGAGCGCCGAACGTACGGTTCACCATCCGTCCGCGCTTCACGGCCGTCCGGTCGGCAATCTGATCCGTCCAGCGAATGACGTTCTTGTATTCATGCACCGACAGAAACTCGGCCGCCTCGTAGAGGACACCCTTCACCATCGCGCCGTACCAGGGCCACACCGACATGTCGGCAATCGTATATTCGCTACCCGCCAGATACTCCGTCTCCGCGAGTCTGCGGTCCAGTACGTCCAGCTGCCGCTTCACTTCCATCGCGTAGCGGTCGATCGGATATTCCAGCTTCATCGGCGCATACGCATAGAAATGCCCGAACCCCCCGCCGAGAAACGGCGCCGCGCCCATCTGCCAGAACAGCCAGTTCAGTGTCTCCGTCCGCGTCGCACGCTCCGTCGGCAGGAAAGCGCCGAACTTCTCCGCGAGATACATCAGGATCGATCCGGACTCGAACACACGGACCGGTTTCGGCTCGCTGTGATCCACCATTACCGGGATCTTTGAGTTCGGGTTTATGTCCACATACCCGCTCGAGAACTGTTCACCCTTCCCGATATTGATAAGCCACGCATCGTACTCGGCGCCTGCGTGACCCAGCGCCAGCAGCTCCTCCAGCAAGATCGTCACCTTCACGCCGTTCGGTGTGCCGAGCGAGTAGAGCTGGATCGGATGCTTCCCGACCTGCAGCTCCTTGTCATGGGTTGGCCCAGCGATCGGCCGATTGATGCTGGCGAAGCGCCCCCCGCTCTCCTTGTTCCAGGTCCAGACCTTCGGCGGGGTGTAGACGTCGTCGCTCATGTGCGTGAGATCCTTCGTGAGGTTCGGCCCCCAGATGTGCGGCCCGTCGCGTCGCGTTACAAGGTCGAATTTTCGAGGCCTTCGACCGCACCGATGAGTAGCCCTACTCAGTTCATCCAGCCCAACTGACACAGCGCCCAACACACGATAGACTCACCTCAAACAAGGGGTTTTCATGCGCCTGTCCATCATTGCTCTCGCTGCGTCAGCCGTTGGCTGCGCACATCTCCCAACAGCGAACACGGCCTGGACAGAGGGCGTGACGTTCACTTCCATGGGGCCTGGAACCGGGGCATTTTCCGCACTGATCGACGGCGCCACGTCTGCCCCCGCGCCCTACACGATCCGCGTTCACATGACGAAGGGTGGAAAGATCATGCCGCACTCCCACCCCGATCCGCGTGTGATCACGGTGGTGGATGGCGAGCTCTGCTACGGTTTTGGCGACGTGTTCGATCCCGACAGATGCACGCTCTATCCCGAAGGGAGCTATTTCGTCGTACCCGCGAACGCCTCGCACTTCGGTTACGGAAAGACAGGCGACGCGGTCTACCAGGAATCCGGCGTCGGCCCGTCTGCTTTCAACCCTGTGAAGTCGCCCGCGCCGTAGGATTGCCCTGCGGCGCTAACGCTAGGCCACCCGCACCGCTTCCGCCGCCGCCGCGTCCGCATCTTCATGCGCCCGCGACTGCCGGCTCCACAGATCCGCGTACAGCCCAGCGCGATCCAACAGCTCGCGATGCGTTCCGCGTTCCACGATCTTGCCTTCGTCCAGCACGATGATCTCGTCTGCGCCTGCAACGGTCGATAGCCTGTGCGCCACCATCAGCGTGGTGCGTCCCTTGGCTGCTTCTTCCAGCGCGCCCTGGACGTCCTGCTCGGTTGCTGAATCCAGCGCGCTCGTCGCCTCGTCCAGAACCAGGATCGCCGGATTCTTCAGGATCGCCCGCGCAATCCCCACGCGCTGCCGCTCGCCGCCCGACAGCTTCACGCCACGCTCGCCTACGCGCGTCTCCCAGCCTTTGGGCAAGCGATCGATGAACTCCAGCAGCTGCGCCCGTTGCGCCGCTTCGCGCAACTCGGCATCGGTTGCGCCCGGCTGGCCATAGAGCAGGTTCTCCTTCATCGAGGCATTGAACAGCACCACTTCCTGCGGCACCAGCCCGATGGCCTCGCGTAGGCTCTCCTGCTTCAACCCGCGCACGTCCTGCCCATCGATGAGGACGCTCCCGCCCTTGGTATCGTAGAACCGGAACAGCAGCTTTAGTAACGTCGACTTGCCAGAGCCCGACGGCCCGACCACCGCTAGCTTGGATCCCGCCGGCACGATAAAGCTGACATGATCGATTCCCGCCGCGCGCGCATCGTGCGTAAACGAGACATCCTCGAACCGCACTTCGCCGCCCTTCACCATCAACGGTTTGGCATCCGGCGCGTCCGATACTTCGGCCTTCATGTTCATGAGACCATAAAGCTTCTCGAGATCGATCGCGCCCTGTTTGATCTCGCGGAACGCAAAACCAAGGATCGACAGTGGTCGGTAGAGATTGCTCATGATCAGCACCACCGCTGCCATGTCGCCCGCCTGAACTGTCCCGTTGAACGTCGCCGTCGCCGTGATCACCGCAACGCCGGTCAAACCCAGCGCCATGATGATATCCTGTCCGGCGTTCAGCAACGCCAGCGACCGTGTCACCTCCACCATGCTCTTGTTGTAAGTCCGCATCGCGCTGTCATAGCGCTGTGTCTCGCGCGTCTCCGCAGCGAACGCCTTCACGGTCTCGAAATTGGTCAGACTATCGACCGCCAGCGCGCGCAACTCGGTATCCGCCGCGTTCAGCTTGCGCCGCTGCTCGGTCCGCCAGTTGGTCAGCACCGCAGTGAACACCGCATAGAGCGCGACCGTCACAACCGCGATCACCGCCGCGATCCAGCTATACCGCGTCGTCAGCACGAACGCCGCCAGCGCCAGCTCAATCAGCGTCGGTCCTATGTTGAACGCCAAAAAGCGGATCAGGTAATCCAGCGCCGCCACGCCCCGATCGATGATCCGGTTCAGCGCCCCGGTCCGCCGCGTCTGGTGAAACGCCAGCGACAGGCCCTGCGCGTGTCCGTACGCCTCCACAGCGATCAGCCGCTGCGCGTCCTGACTGACCGGCGCAAAAAGCGCATCGCGCAGATAGGGAAGGTTTGACGACAGGATCCGGGCGCCCGTCCACCATGCGATCAGCATGATGACTGCCGCCATCGTGGCGTCCGGCCCGCTCATCCGGTTGATGGCGTCCCCAAAGAACACCGGAGCGTAAACCGCGAATACCTTGCTCGCCAGCGTCAGCACTAAGGCTGCAACCATCACCAGCCGCCACCGCTTCAGCTCCGGCCGCGCCATGATCCGGCCGATCCGCGCCAGCGATATGCCCAGCCCTGCATCCCCCGTCTCCAGACCATCGACGTCGGAGGGGGATTTCGCGTGCGGATGCATGGCCATGCCGGGCTATGTAGGTCCGCAAGCGGGGAAACGCCAGAGTTCCCCCGAAAACGCAACGAACTCTGCCCTGTGGACAACCCGACCGCGCGAACTGCTTTGCGCTGGGTCCGAACCATCGCATCTATGAAGCAGAAAAAGAGGACAAAAATGCCCGGAATCAAATCCGTCACGGTCTACTGCGGCTCCGCTCCTGGATCCGACCCCAGCTATATCAAGCTCGCCCAACGGCTCGGCACGGCGATCGCCAGCCGTGGCTGGCGCACCGTCTATGGCGGCGGCGATGTCGGCTTGATGGGTGCAGTCGCCACGTCCGCGCGCAATGCCGGTGGCAAGGTCCTTGGCGTGATGCCCCACTTCTTGCGCGACCTCGAAGGCGTGCTCGACGGAATCGAGAACCGCTACACGGACAACATGCACCAGCGGAAACAGGCGCTCCTCGATGAAGCCGACGGCCTTATCGTCCTCCCCGGTGGCATCGGCACGCTGGAGGAGGCTGTCGAGACGCTCAGCTGGGCCAAGCTCTCCCTGCATCGCAAGCCGATGGCGTTCCTGTCGGAGAACAATTACTGGCAGCCCTACTTCAAGCTGGTCGACCATATGATCGAAGGTGGCTTCCTGCCGGCGAGCTTCCTGCAGCTGATGGCAGACACCAACAGCCCCGAAGCTGCCCTCGATGCGCTACATGAACGGGCCGTGGTAATCTAGCCACGCTCGCCGTCCCGGAGGCCACATGGCGGCTTGCGGGGTCATGTCTCGGGAACGTGTTCCGGACCGCCCAAAAGCCGCAGCCCGCGGGAAACCAGCCCATATTGCCGCCGCGCCCACACCCCTCTAGTTTGTGCCCAGGCGGAATGCGGGGGAGAGACGCGCAGCCGCTTGAACAACGATAAAGGGCCGAAAAGGCCTTCGAGGGAGAGTAAGGACATGCGCGCCTATCTGATGACGCTGGCAGCGGCCGCGTCTGCCCTGACGCTGGGCCTTGTAGCTTGCAGCAACAACCCGCCGACCTCGACCGAACCCGCGCAGGCCGCGAACGCGCTTGGCGCCGCCGCTGTGACCCAGGAACGCCTGCTCAAGGCTGACAGCGAGCCCGGCTCCTGGCTGGCTGTCGGCGGCACATATGACGAGCAACGTTTCAGCAAGCTTGAAGCGCTCAACGAAACGAACGTCGCGAACCTCGGCCTCGCCTGGTATTCCGACATCGACACAGAACGTGGCCAGGAATCTACGCCCGTCGTCGTCGATGGTGTGATGTACCTCACCACCGCCTGGAGCATGGTGAAGGCCTACGATATCAAGACGGGTGGCAAACTGTGGGAATACGATCCCAAGGTGAACCGCGACAAGGGAAGCGACGCCTGCTGTGACGTCGTCAACCGCGGCGTCGCGGCCTGGAATGGCAAAATCATTTTCGGATCGCTCGATGGTCGTCTGATTTCGCTAGACGGCAAGACGGGTAAGGAAGTCTGGTCGGTGAAGACCGTGCCGGAAGGCACGCACCACACCATCACCGGCGCGCCCCGCATTGCGAACGGCAAAATCTTCATCGGCAATGGCGGCGCCGAATACGACATTCGCGGCAACATCGCAGCGTTCGATGCCGAAACCGGCAAGAAGCTGTGGAACTGGTTTGCCGTGCCGGGTGATCCCTCCAAGCCCTACGAGCAACCCGAACTTGTCGAAGCCGCGAAGACGTGGAAGGGCGACCAGTACTGGAAGCTCGGCGGCGGCGCGACGATCTGGGACACGATCGTCTACGACCCCAAGACCAACCTCGTCTTTTTCGGCACCGGCAACGGCCTGTCGTGGGCGCAGGAAGCGCGCAGCCCCGGCGGCGGCGACAACCTCTACGTCTCTTCCATCGTCGCGCTCGACGCCGACACCGGCAAATACGCCTGGCACTATCAGGAAACGCCCGGCGACGAATGGGATTACGACAACACCAATCCCCTCATGATCGCTGACCTGCCCATGAAGGATGGCAAGAAGCATGTCGTGATGCAGGCTTCGAAAAACGGCTTCTACTACATTCTCGATGCCAAGTCCGGCAAACTCCTGTCCGCCGAGAAGTACGTTCCCGAGACCAACTGGGCCACACACATTGACATGGCGACGGGCCGCCCGGTCGAAAATCCCGACGCACGCTACTCCAAGAGCGGCAAGCCGGTCATCATCTGGCCGGCAGCGCTTGGCATGCACAACTGGCATCCGATGGCCTACAGCCCGGAGACTGGCTACGTGTATATCCCCGTCACGGTCTCCAACGCCGCCTACGACGCTCTGGACAATTTTGTCTACAACCCGAATGGCTGGAACACCGGCACCGACTTCGCCGGCGGCGCCTCACTCTACACCAAGCCCGGCGCCCCGCCGCGCGGCAATGTCACCAGCTACATCCTCGCGTGGGATCCGGTGAAAGCGAAGGAAGTCTGGCGCATCCCCAACAAGGAATACGGCGCCTCGGGACTGCTCGCGACCTCGGGCAACCTTATCTTCTCCGGCAACCACAATGGCGAGTTCGCCGCGTACGACAGCCGCACCGGCAAGGAACTCTGGACCGCACCGACACAGGCGCGCGTCGTCGCCGCCCCCTCGACCTACATGGTCGACGGCCAGCAGCAGGTCGCCATCCTTGTTGGCGCGCGCGGCCTGCCCCCGGGCCAGACCCGCACCGTCGGGGTCAGCGCCAACAACTCCCGCATACTCGTCTTCCGTCCGGGCGGCTCAGCGATGTTGCCGACCGCACTCGTCGCTGCCGCCACGCCCTCGGGCAAGGTGACGATCAGCCCGCCGCTGCAGACCGCGAACAATGAAACCGTCGCCGCCGGTGAGCAGGCGTTCGCGGCCAACTGCGCTGTCTGCCATGGCGTCACGGCTGTTCCGGGCGCTGGCGCCACGGCGCCTGATCTACGCTACAGCTCGCTCCTCCCGTTCAAGGCGCAGTTCAACGGTCCGGTCCGGGCAGGCGAACGCGCCACGCGCGGCATGCCCGGGTTCGGCAACATGCTGAACGAGGAAACCACGGACGCGATCCTCGCCTACATCATCAAGCGCGCCAACGACGAGAAAGCCTTGCAAGAGGCTGCCGCGAAGCAGTAGGCAATACCGCAGACAGACATCACGCCTCCGGCCATGGGTCGGAGGCGTTTTTGTTGGCGCGCCACGCTTAGAATTGCACCGCATTTTGTCGAAAAGCCCCCGCGCAGTTTCAGGGGAAATTCGGACAACCTCCGCCACGATCTCAAAGACTAGCGCGAAAAATTTGGCGGATTGGAATGCCCCAAGTTTCACGGGCACCGGGTGCACCCAACACTCATGCCCATGGCACCCCGCACGAACCGTATCATACGGACGAACAAACCCGTCGCCTCTGCAGCTCTGGCTGCAGGCTGTGCAGATGCTGTCCACCGAACTGCTGCAGCGCGCTGTCTCAACCTGCAGGATGATCTGCGCACACTTCCGACGTGATTAGGGTGCGGTGGCAGTGAGTGAAGGTCTGCCCGACAGGACGAGCAGCATCCAACTCTGGAGACCTGATCAAGCCGCAACAACCGGCATCTCCCCTGGAAGCGGCCTCTTGGCCGTGTTCCCCGCGGAGGTAAGCAACGCGCCCTCGCGCGCCCCACCCAAACCCGCTAGCATCGCGCGCACATGCGCGACCCGGTCACCTTTCCCTTTTACAACGATCTCTCGAGCCTCCCCGGCGTCGGCCCGAAACTGCGTCCGGTGCTGGCGCGCCTGATCGACGGCGAAACCTGGCTCGACCTTCTGTTTCATCTGCCGACCAGCTGGATCGACCGCCGCAACCGCAACACTATCGACGAAGTCCAGATCGGCGAAATCGCTACCGTCACGGGCACGGTCGACAAGGTCGAACATGCCCGACTGAAACTTCCCGCTCGCGTCAGAATCAGTGACGAAACCGGCTTCATCACACTGACCTATTTCCATGCCAATCGTCAGTGGCTCGAAAAGACGTTCGAGATCGGCAAGACAATCATCGCCTCCGGCAAGGTTGGCGATTATCAGGGCGGACGGCAGATCGTACATCCCGATCACGTCGCCGATCCCGAGAAAGACGACGAACTCCCTGAGGTCGAACCGGTCTACCCGATGACCGCCAATCTCACGCCGCGGCAGATGCGCAAGTTCATGGCCGTAGCCCTCGATGGCATTCCCGATCTCGATGAGTGGATCGATCCGCACCTGATGAGGCGCAATGGCTGGCCGACGTTCAAGCAGGCGCTCATTCGCCTGCACCAGCCGAAAGTCTACGACCTCGACAGCTTCGTCGTCGCCCGCCAGCGCCTCGCTTATGACGAAGCCCTCGCTCGCGAAATGGCGATGGGGCAGGCTCGCCTCGCCCGCGAACGTCGCCACTCCCGCGCAATCCCACGCGCCGTCGGCGTCGAAAAAACATTGGTCGATGCCCTTCCGTTCAAGCCCACCCGCGCCCAGATGGATGCCTACAAGGACGTCGCAACGGACATGGGCCGTCCCATTCCGATGCGGCGCATGATCCAGGGCGATGTCGGCTCCGGCAAGACATTGGTCGCCGCCCTTGCAGCAGCCCTGGTCGCAGCCGATGGCGGCGTCACCGCTTTCATGTCGCCAACCGAAGTGCTCGCCCGCCAGCAAGCCGAAGCCATCGGTCGCTTCCTCGCCCCGCTCGGCATTCGCGTCGCGGCCCTCACAGGACGCGACAAGGGCGCAGGCCGGGAAGACATCCTCGACAGCGTCCGTTCGGGCAAAGTCCAAGTCCTCTCCGGCACCCAGGCGCTCTATCAGTCTGACGTTGATCTGCCCGATCTCTCGCTCGTCGTCATCGACGAACAGCACCGCTTCGGCGTCGCCGACCGCCTGAAACTTACCGCCAAAGGTGTTTCTCCCCACATGCTCGTCATGAGCGCGACCCCGATCCCGCGTACAATGGCGCTCGCTGTTCACGGCGATCTCGACATCTCGGTCATCCGGGAAAAGCCTGCCAACCGGCAGGAAGTGGTGACTGCCGCCGTCCCCGACACCCGCATAAATGACGTCATAGCTGCGGTCGCGCGCGCCGTCGAACGCGGCGAGCGCGCTTTCTGGGTCTGCCCTGCGGTCGATAGCGAAGACGCCGGCGATGCTTCGGCAATTGCGCGCCGCGATGTCCTGTCAAACTATGTGAACGCACCAGTCGAACTGGTTCACGGGCGCATGCCGCCAGCTGATCGCGACGCGGCGCTCGAAAAACTCCGCAGCGGCGAAGCTCCCGTCCTCGTGGCGACAACCGTCATCGAAGTCGGCGTCGACGTTCCTGAAGCCACCATCATGGTGATCGAACACGCAGAGCGCTTTGGCCTCGCACAGCTTCACCAGTTGCGCGGCCGCGTTGGCCGTGGCGAGAAGGCGTCCAGCTGTCTTTTGCTCTACCAGGCTCCGCTCACCGAGAACGGCAAGGAACGCCTCGACACGCTCCGCAAGACCACTGACGGGTTCGAGATAGCGGAAGCCGATTTCCGCCTGCGGGGTCCAGGTGACATTCTTGGCTTGCGCCAGTCAGGCGCGGCTGATTTCCGTGTGCTCGACATCACGCAGGACGCCAACCTCATTGAAACTGCGCGTACCGACGCCAAGTCCATCCTGATGGCGGACCCGACGCTGCAGGGCCCGCGCGGCGTCGCTGTCCGTCGGGCCCGCGATCTCTTCGCGCCCCGTATCGCAGAACTGGTGGCGGAAAGCGACTGACGGGGAGATAGCCTGAATGCCAACCAAGCCTGTCACCCTGCGCGTCGATCCAGCGACCGAGGTCTCCGCCCTCTGGGACAAGCCGCGCGACGCCAAGGCGGCGCTTGTGCTCGCTCATGGCGCTGGCGCTGGCATGACGCACCAGGGAATGGCCGACACAGCCGAAGGCCTAGCCGCACGCGGCATCGCGGTCCTGCGCTTCAATTTTCCCTATATGGAGCGCGGTTCGAAGCGACCGGACAGTCCGGCCATAGCGCACGCCGCCATCCGCGCCGCAGTCGCGCAAGGCAGGAAGCTGGCAGACAATCTTCCGCTCTTCGCAGGCGGACGCTCCTTCGGCGGCCGCATGACATCGCAGGCTCAGGCGCTTGATACGCTGCACGGGGTGAAGGGCCTCATCTTCTTCGCGTGGCCGCTTCATCCTTCCGGCAAACCCGGAACGGACCGCGCCGAGCATCTGTCGCAGGTGAAGATACCAATGCTCTTCCTGCAAGGCACAAACGACATGCTGGCCGAAACACGATTGCTGAAACCTGTCGTCGGCGGTCTTGGCAAGCGCGCGAAGCTGTACCTCGTTGAGAACGCAGACCATTCCTTCCACGTTCCCGCGAAATCAGGCCGCAAGGATGCCGAGGTGCTGGCAGAATTTCTCGATGCCACGGCGGCGTGGACGACGAAGAACGCGTGACGCTACTTGTTCAGCGCGTCGACCTGCTCGGCTGAGCGCATCCCGAAAGAGATGACCAGCTTCGCTGCCTTCTCGACCGGCATATCGAGTGGACGAATGCGCTCCGGCGTCACATAGACCAACTGACCCATGGCCGGGTTTGGCGAGCTCGGCACAAACACGCCGACCACGCCTGCGAACTGGCCTGAAATCTCGACGTCTGGCGAACGGCTCGTGACGAAACCGATGACCCACAATCCCTTGCCCGGATATTCGACCAGCACCGCTTCCTTGAATGATGAGCTATCGTTCGACGCGATAGTCTCCACCACCTGCTTCAGGATCGAATAGATCGACCGCACCAGCGGCACGCGGGCGAGCAACAATTCGCCCAACCGCACCATCGTCTGCCCGAACAGGTTGGCGACAAACGCGCCAAGCATGGTCAGCGCGACAACCGCGATCACGATGCCAAGGCCCGGCAGTGGGAAACCCAGCCAGCTTTGCGGATTCCACGAATGCGGCAGCCACGGGGTCACTGCATCGTCAACGAGGACGACGAAGCTCCAGACCAGCCAGACGGTAATGCCCAACGGGGCCGCCACCACGACGCCCGCAAAGAACCAGTTGCGGAGCGTGGTCAACACGCCCGCCTTTGGCGACGACGGAGACGGCTGCGCTGGTCGTTTCTGCATGTCGGGCATCGCCAACCTCTAGAGGCATCGTCGCGCGATTCGCTGCGGCCGTGCGGACCTTCGTCCTCACCACCGTGAATCACGCGCCAACTGCCCAGCTTTGCGGCGCGTCAGACGTCAGCTGCAACCTTGGCTGACACGATCTTGCCAGGCTTTCGCGGCGGCTCGCCCTTGGGCAGCGCATCCACGGCGTCCATGCCGCTGACGACCTTGCCCCACGCCGTGTATTTGCGGTCGAGGAAGGAAGCATTGTCGAGGCAGATGAAGAACTGGCTGTTGGCCGAGTTCGGCGCACTCGAACGCGCCATCGAACAGATGCCACGCTGGTGGCTGGTGTCGTTGAACTCGGCGCGAAGGTCGTCCTTCTCCGAACCGCCCATGCCCGTGCCGGTCGGATCGCCGCCCTGCGCCATGAAGCCATCAATCACGCGGTGAAACACCACGCCATCGTAAAACCCCTCGCGCGCCAGTTCCTTGATGCGCTCAACGTGCCCCGGCGCCTTGTCGGTCAGCAGCTCAATCGTCACCACGCCGGTATCCAGCGTGAGGATAAGGGTATTCTCTTTGTCTGCGCTCACGGCTGTGCCCTTTCGACGATGACTTCAACGGGGGGCAGGTAGCATGCTTCGTTTGGATCGGTAACCGCCAACTCGGGAAGCTTTTTCGCGAATTCCGGACCTTCTGTGCGCCGCACGTAAACCGCGGGTTGTTTCGCGGCCGGAAGGTCGGCCACGATCACGGCCTTGGTCAGAAGATCGGCCGCACCCTTGGGCAGGACACCATTCTCTTCATCCTTGCCCTGCTTGATGCTGCGGATCACATCTAGCCCGGTAACGGCCCAGCCCCACGGCGTGTATTTCTGGTCGAGGCCTGTCGGTCCAGTACGCGCCTGGCGCATCAGGAAGAACTGGGTGTCGGCGCTGTTGGGATCATCGGCCCGCGCCATCGACGTCACGCCCGCACAATGCAGCATCCACGTCTTGGCAACGGCCGGATACGAAATCGCGGCTAGCTCGTCCGACTGGCCCTGCACCAGGAAGCCATCGAAATAGCCGATCTTGTCGCCCTCAGGCGTCATGCCGAGCCACGTCACTTTCTGCTTGGCCGGATCGCGCCCCCAGGTGAACTCGGCCTTGAGGTTGGGATACCTCGCTTTCGGATGGGCCAGTTCGACATCGCCGCCCTGCGCCATGAAATCGTTGATCACACGGTGGAATGGCACGAGATCAAAATCCCCCGCACGCGCGACCTTCTTGATCTGCGCGATGTGAGCTGGCGCGACATCCGGTCTCAGCTCGACCAGGATCTCCTTGCCGTTCACACTCAGCTGCATCAGGTTTTCAGGATCGACCTTGCGCCAGTTGGCCGGATCATCGCCCGGTCCAGCCGCCCAGGCCGCACCCGCTGCAGCCACGCCCGCAATAGTCAGGGAGGTCGCAACCGCGACCGCGATCAGACGAGGTCGAATCATCTCACTTGCCCTTCTTGACGCCATACTTGGCCAGCAGTCGCGCATGGACCGCTTCAGGGACGAATAATTCGGCGCTTCCGCCCAACCGCGCAATCTCTTTTACCAGTCGGGACGACACGGCCTGATGATGGGGATCGGCCATCAGGAAGACGGTCTCGATGTCCTTGTTCATCTGCTGGTTCATCGCAACCATCTGGAATTCATACTCGAAATCCGAGACGGCCCTCAGACCGCGGATGATCATCTGCGCGTCGCACTCTTCGGCGAAATGCATCAGAAGGTTATCAAAAGGCCGCGCCTCGATCTCGGTGCCGTTGGACAGCTTTCGCGCCTCCTCCAGGACCATTTTCGTGCGCTCTTCCAGTGTGAACAGAGGGCCTTTGCCCTCATTGATCGCCACGCCGATGATCAGCTTGTCGACCAGCTTCACCGCCCGACTGATGATATCGAGATGACCGTTCGTAATGGGATCAAACGTTCCGGGATAGAGCCCGATCCGCTGCTTCGCGCCGCGCCGAACCGCTGGCGCGGCTACACTGCGTGCGCCACGCACCGGGCGAGGTTCACCCGCCGCCCGTCTTTCCGGCCGTCTCGTCACCGCTTTGATCCTCCAGCCTCTCCACGGAGACGACTCGCTCCCCAGCCGCTACACGCAGCACGCGAACGCCCTGTGTTGCACGGCCCGCAATGCGGACCTGATCCACGGCGCAACGTATCAACTGGCCAGCGTCTGTCACCACCATGATTTCGTCGTCGTCGCCGATCGGGAAGCTGGCGACCAGCTTCTGGCCCTTCGACAACTTGTGCGCGATCAGCCCTTTGCCGCCCCTGCCGGTTCGACGGTAGTCGAAGGCAGAGGCACGCTTGCCCATGCCTTCGTCGGTGATCGTCAGGATGTATTGCGCGGCAGCGCTGAGCTGATTGAAGCGTTCTTCCGTCAGCTCGACGTCGCCATTGCCTTCAGTATCGGCGGCTTCGGCGTCCGCCGCCGGCGCCGCCTCCTCGCCATCGGCGACGATATCTTCCTCGGCCTCGATATCCTCAATCGCTTCATCGCCTTCGGCGCGGCGTGCAGCGTTAGCGCGCTTCAAGTAGGCACGCGCCTCGGCCGGCGTGACATCGATCTTGCCGAGCACGCTCATCGCGATAAGCGCATCGCCCGCGCCCAATTTGATGCCGCGAACACCAGTCGACGTCCGGCCGGTGAACACACGCACCTGTTCCACGGGGAAACGGATGCACTGGCCCAGAGCTGTCGTCAGCAGAACATCGTCTTCCGGCGCGCAGATCTGAACATCGACGATGGCG
Source organism: Hyphomonadaceae bacterium (assembly GCA_947478925.1). Lineage (GTDB taxonomy): Bacteria > Pseudomonadota > Alphaproteobacteria > Caulobacterales > Hyphomonadaceae > UBA7672. Next base: position 21,595 of record CANJXY010000008.1, read on the forward strand.
TCGCTGTCGTCGTCCAGCTTCATAGCGATCTTGCCGGCGCGGTTCACAGACAGGAAGTCTGTCAGCAAATTACGCCGCACGCCGCCTGACTTGGTAGCGAACAGGATGTTGAGCTTGGCGCGCTCTTCCTCGTCCTGCGGCAGCGGCATCACCGACGTGATACGCTCGCCATTCTTCAGCGGGAGGATGTTGACCAGCGCCTTGCCACGCGCCTGCGGCGCGCCGAGCGGCAGTCTCCAGACCTTCTGTTTGTAGGCCATGCCAGTGGAGGAGAAGAACAGAATCTCGGTGTGTGTGTCGGCGGAGAACAGGCGGATGATGAAATCATCTTCCTTGGTCTCCATGCCGCCGCGACCTTTTCCGCCACGGTTCTGCGTGCGGTAAGCCGACAGCGCCGTGCGCTTTACATAACCGCCATGGGTGACCATGACGACCATGTCTTCCTTCTCGATGAAGGCTTCGTCCTCGAGATCGAGATCCGCCTCGACGAATTCCGAACGGCGCGGCACACCGAACCGGTCGCGATAATCCGCCAGCTCGGCCTTGATGATGCCGAGCACGCGGGCACGTGAAGACAGTATGTCGAGAAGGTCCTTGATCTGCTCGGACAGGCCGGACGCTTCCTTGCCGATCTCGTCGCGACCAAGGTTGGTCAGGCGGGACAGTTGCAGCGCGAGAATAGCGCGCGCCTGTTCGTCCGACAGGCGGATCTCGCCCTTGTCGTTCATCACCGTGCGGCGGTCCGCAATCAGGCCGATGAGCGGGCCCATGTCCATCGCCGGCCACGCGCGATCCAACAGCGCCACGCGCGCCGAATCTGGATCAGCCGAATAGCGTATGATGCGAATGATCTCGTCGATGTTAGCGACCGCGAGCGCCAGGCCGATCAACACGTGCGCCCTGTCGCGCGCCTTGTTCAGCTGGAACTTGGTGCGCCGCGCCACCACTTCCTCGCGGAAGCGGATGAACGCCTGCAGCATCGTGCGCAGATTCAGCAGTTCCGGCCGGCCTCCATTCAGCGCCAGCATGTTGACGCCGAACGAAGTCTGCATCGGCGTCAGGCGATAGAGGTTGTTCAGGACGATGTCGGCGGACGAATCCCGCTTGATCTCTATGACCATGCGAATACCGGTGCGGTCGCTCTCGTCGCGCAGATCGGAGATGCCTTCGATCTTTTTCTCGCGCACCAGTTCGGCGATCTTCTCGACCATGCCGGCCTTGTTCACCTGGAACGGCACTTCGGAGACGATGATGGCTTCACGGCCACCTTTCAATGTCTCGATCTCGGTCTTCGCCCGCATGATCACCGAGCCGCGCCCGGTCATCAGACCGTTGCGCGATCCGGCGCGACCAATAATCAGGCCGCCCGTGGGAAAGTCCGGCCCCGGCACGATGTCGAGCAGCGCGGCATCCTCGATCGCAGGATTGTCGATCAACGCAAGCGTCGCTTCGATGATCTCGCGGAGGTTGTGCGGCGGAATATTGGTGGCCATGCCCACGGCGATGCCGCCCGCGCCGTTGACCAGCAGGTTCGGGAACGTCGCCGGCATGACGCTCGGCTCGGTTTCCTTGCCGTCATAGTTGGCGACGAAATCGACTGCATCCTCGCGGATGTTGGCCATCAGGCCCATCGCCGCCTTGGTCATGCGGCATTCGGTGTAACGCATAGCCGCCGGCGGATCATTGTCGATCGAGCCGAAATTGCCCTGGCCGTCGATCAGCATCAGGCCCATCGAGAATGGCTGGGCCATACGCACCAGCGCATCATAGACCGATTGGTCGCCGTGCGGGTGGAAGCGCGCGAGCACGTCGCCGACGGCACGCGCCGATTTCGAGTACGACTTGTCCGGCGTCATGCCGATATCGAACATGGAATACAGAATGCGGCGGTGAACCGGCTTCAAGCCATCGCGCACGTCGGGAAGCGCGCGTGAAACGATCACGCTCATCGCGTAGTCGAGGTACGACTTCTTGAGTTCAGTCGTAATGGAGATCGGCGCAATTTCGCCAGCGCCGTTCGCGCCTTTATCGCCCTTCGGGGCGGTTTCGTCAGGGGTGTCGGTCAAGCAGGGAACGTCCGGACAGGGGGCGGGCGAACCGCCGGGATATGATCCCGACTTCTAGCCCAGTTGTGCACCGCCACACAAACGTTTCGACAGGTTGATCCACAGCCCAGAAGATATTGATTTTGCTTTGCTTTTTGTCTTTGACAGCGCCTTCGAAGACGTTATCGCCTGGAATGTCTCTGTCAGGCTCAATCCGGCGCACGGAATCGCTGTTCTGCAGGCCGGAGATGGTGGCCGGAATGCGCTCTAGCCAAGCGTCCAGCGCGCCCTGATCTGTCCCATAACCTGCGAGTTGCGACGCTCGGTTTCGATCTCGCTGAGGCTCCCCACGTCACGGGAGTTATCGAATATCTGGCGCTCGATGTTGAAACTGTAAGGGTCAAAATTGTTGAGTTCGGCTCGCAGCGAGAATGTCGGATCGGGCTTCCACTCGATGAAGGAGAAAAGGAAGTCGCGCAGGCGCAGGCTCTGCACTTCCTCGAGATAGTAGGCCGTCTCGCTGAAGCCAGCGAACCAGCCAAACCCGTAGGTGAGGTTGAGGTCAGGCAGATCGTGCCGAAAGTTGAGGTTGATGGTGTTCGGGCGCTGGCCCGAGATGCGTCGCTTGTCGCCCGTCAGCGGATCGGTAACCTCGCTGTTTTGCCAAGTGGTCTCAGCCTTGAACTCGCCACCCTTGATGCCGATGCCGGCAAGCGGCAGCGTCAGGTCGAGCGAGATCACGTCATTCTTGCCCGAGCCGATGTTTCCCGGTCCCGCGATCAGGCGTTGCACGTCAGGCCTGCCATCAGCGTCGGTGTCCACGCCGACGAGGAAGGGAAAGAGATCCACGACATCGGAAATCTCGTCGTGGCGGTATGTCAGAACAACCGCCGCGCCATCCCAGAATCGCTTTTCGTAAGCCGTCTCATAGATCCAGGTCTTGTCGGGACGCAGGTCGGAGTTGCCGCCGCTCACCACGTTGGAGCTTAGATTCACGCTGGAGCTGAAGTCGCGGAAGTTCAACTGACCCACCTCGCGCTCGATGCGCAAGCGCAGCTGATCGTCTTTGGTTGGCGACCAGGTCGCAGCCAGACGAGGCTTCGGATAGGTGAAGGACCGCTCCCTGGCGAGGTCTCCCGACTGCTTGATGGTCGAGCGTTCGACACGCACGCCCCCTTCCAGTGACAGCTCCGGCGACAGGCGCCAGGTACCCTGCACAAAGCCCTCGCCCCGTAGTTCCTCGACGCGAACATCGGTCAGGGGCAGCGGCACCGGCGTTCCATTGTCGAACAGTGCAACGCTCTGGTCGCGATAGTTGAACGCCACTTCACCGCCGCCTTCAAACGAGAGTTCGGGCGAAGCCTTGTAGCGCAACACGCTGCGGCCGATGGATTCACCCGCTTCGGCCTTCACCTTGAAAGTCTGCGTGTCGGAAACCACGATGCCGAGGCTGTCCCCCGAGCCCTGCGCCCATTTGTTGAGACCCAACACCTCAAGTTCGAGGATGTCACCCAGCGGACGTTTATAGTTGACGCCGATCTCGGTGCGGTCGTTTGCGTTGCGATCGATGAACCGTTCGTCCGATGTCGGGCTGATGAAATGGGACTCATTCTTGAATGTATCTGTGCTCGCGAGGCCGTTGACGCTCAGCGTCCCGTCGAACAGCGGACCCTTATAGCCGCCGCGCACGGTGTAGACGTAGCCGTCGCCTTCCGTGTCCGCGTTTTCGAACCGCGTCACGGCGCCAGTGGCGACATCCGTACGCGTGCGCCAGCCAAAACCGACCGAGTCATCGAGCGACAGACCACGGCTGAAGTTGAAATCAAACTGATGCTCACCGATCCGGCGCGTCGCCGTGTAGCCGTAAGTCGGTATGGTGTCGCCCGTCTTGGCATAGAGCAGGCCGCCGGCAGAGATGACCTGCTGGAACGTGTCGGACGTCTTGACGATCACGTTGGCGACCACGGTTTGGCCCTGCATGTCGATGCCCGGCGCGCCGCCGCGGATTACGTCGATCCGCTCCACCTGAGAGATCTGGATGCGCGAGAGCACGCTGTCGAGCGAATCCGTCTTCACGGTCGGACGCTGGCCGTCGATCAGCACGTTGCCGGCGGCGCCCGCAAAGCCGCGCACCTCATCGCCGCTCTTGAAGCTGAAGCCCGGAATGCGGTTGATCATGTCCAGCGCCGTGTTCGGACGCGACGCCGCAAAATCCGCCGGCGTATAGGGGATCACACCTTCCTGCTGGGTCGCGGTCTGCGCCGCAGGCTGGGCCTCCTGGCCGAACGCGGGCGCAGCCAGCACCAGCGTCAGAATTGACGCCAAACTAAATGAATAGTAGATACGCATGCACGCCGTCTCCGCTCGTGGGCGGACTCACGCCGCCTGACCCGGATTTATCGATATTCGATAAATAGGAGGCCGGCAAGAACTCAAATTGGGCTTTTTGGCCTCAATTGGATCTGCCCGGACGCCGCCGAGACGCTAGTCGAGATCTTGCACAACCGTTTCCGGTCCGAGCTTGTGGCTCAAAGATGCCTGCAGGAAGGCTTCCAGATCGCCATCCAGAACGCCGCCGGTATCGGAGGTTTCGACGCCCGTGCGGAGGTCTTTGACCATCTGATAAGGCTGCAGCACGTAGGAGCGGATCTGACGACCCCAGCCGATTTCGGTCTTGGAATCAGCCTCGGCCTGCAGCGCGGCCTCGCGCTTCTTAAGTTCCATCTCGTAGATTCGCGCGCGCAGCATGTCCCATGCCTTGGCGCGGTTCTTATGCTGCGAGCGTTCTGCCTGCACGGCCACGACAATACCGGTTGGCGCGTGCGTGAGACGAACGGCCGAGTCGGTTTTGTTGATGTGCTGACCGCCCGAGCCTGACGCCCGGTAGGTGTCGGTGCGGACGTCCTTCTCCTGGATGTCGACCACGATGGAGTCGTCGATCACGGGATAAACCCACACGGATGCAAAGCTTGTGTGGCGACGCGCGTTGGAATCGTAGGGAGAGATGCGCACAAGCCGGTGCACGCCGCTCTCGCTCTTCAGCCAGCCATAGGCGTACTCGCCCTTGATCAGCATGGTGGCCGACTTGATGCCCGCCGTCTCGCCGCCGTGCTCGTCGATCTCTTCGACCTTGTAGCCGCGCGCATTGGCATAGCGCACATACATGCGGCGCAACATTGAGGCCCAGTCCTGACTTTCCGTGCCGCCGGCGCCCGCATTGATCTCGATATAGCAGTCGTTGGCGTCCACCTCACCCGACAGCAGCGCCTTCAGCTCCGCGTCTTTCGCCTTCTGCAGCGCTGCGCGAATACTGGCTTCCACTTCGGCGATCGCGCCCTTGTCGCCCTCCGCCTCCGCCATGTCCCACAGCTCGACTGCGTCGCTCGCCTCGCGCTCGAGTTCGCGGATATCGTTCATGCCGGACTCAAGCCGGTTGCGTTCGCGCATCAGCGGTTGGGCCTTCTGAGGATCATTCCAGAAGTCAGCGCGCTCGGAGAGTGCGTTCAGTTCCGCGAGGCGCTTTTCGGCAAAGCCCCAGTCAAAGACGCCTCCGCAGCAGACTGACCGACTGCCGAATCGTCTCGACCATGTTTTCGGCTTCAGGCGTCATAGCGTGCTCTATTCTTTTATCGGGCGGGTCGCGCGGTAGATGGGACTGTCCAGCAGCGCCGTCTAGAAGGTGCCGTCCTCGAAAGTCAATTCGCCCGGCGGTTTGTTAGGGTCGACCGGTGGGTTCGGATTGTTCGGATCGACCGGCTGGCTGGGATCGGTCGGCGTCAGGCCCTGGCCATCGTGGGTGGAAGAAGCAGTCTCGTCGCCCGCACCCATCTTGCTGTAGTCGACGCGATAACCGTCCGCCCCGATCGGCGCCGCACAACGGTCCGTCGGCGCAGAACCGGGTTTGAAGGCCTCTGTGATAATCAAGCGAGTGTCCGGCCCCGGTTGGCATCCCGTGTCGGCGTCAACTTCGACGTGCTCGACGCCGTTGGGCACACGGAAGGTCACGGCCGGGCGGTCTTTCAGGGCGGCGAGCATGAAGTCGCGGAACACGGGCGCCGCGAGACGGCCACCGGTTTCGCCTGTGCCCATGTCGTGCGGCTGGTCGAAGCCGATCCAGACGCCTGCAACAAGGTCAGGGCTGAAGCCCATCGTCCACGCATCGAACTGGTCATTCGATGTGCCCGTCTTGGCCGCGATCGGTTTTCCCACCGAGCGTATGGTCGAGCCGGTTCCGCGCTGCACGACGCCCTCGAGGATCGAGACGATCTGATAGGCGGTGACGGAATCCAGCAGCTGCGCGCGATCGTCCGGCAGTTCAGGCGGCGGCAGTCCATTCTTCCATTCCGCACTGCAGCCCGTGCACGCGCGCTGGTCGGTGCGATAGACGGTCTTGCCATAGCGGTTCTGGATCCGGTCGAACATGACAGGACGAACCTGCTTGCCGCCATTCACCAGTTCGGCATAGCCGATCGCCATGCGCATCAGGGTCGTGTCGCCCGCGCCTAGCGCCATCGATTCATACGGCGGCAACGAGTCATACATGCCCATCCGCACACCCATCGCCGACACCTTCTCGAATCCGATCTCGGACGCGAGGCGAACGGTCATTGCGTTACGCGATTTCTCGACACCTATGCGCAGCGGCGTGAGGCCATAAAACTCCTTCGAGTAGTTCTCCGGCTTGTAGCAGGTCTCCTGGCCCGCGATCGTCTGGCACGACACATAAGGCGTATCGAGCACGCGATAGGACGGGGTCCATTTGAACAGACCGGTCGCCGGATCCGGCGTCTCCAACGCCGCCGCATAGACGAACGGCTTGAACGACGAACCCGGCTGGCGCTTGGCCTGGATGGCGCGGTTGAATTTGCTCGCCTCGAACGAATAGCCGCCGCTCATCGCCAGAACGCGGCCGGTGTGCGGGTCCATCGCGATCAGCGCACCCTGCAGGGCCGGCACCTGGCGCAGACGCCATGCCGCGTTGGCAGCACGTTGTTTTGGCACGCCATATTCGGTGATCAGCTGCACAGTGATATCCGGCGGCGCCTGTCCGGCGACAAAGATCACGTCGCCCGCCTTCAGGCCCGTGCCTGCGCCACCGGCGCGTTTGTAGGTCGAGGCCCATTTTACGTCATCTGCTTGCAGCGTACCGGTCTCGCCACTGTGCAAGCCCAGCCGCACGCTCTCGCGCGAGACCGAGCGTACGACGGCGAGCTGCCAGTCATTGCGGCCACCAGCGACCTTGACCTTGTTGGCTTCGGTGTTGGCAAAGGCCTTCAGGTTCTCTTCGAACTTGTCATCAACAGCGACATTACCGAGCGGCCCGCGCCAGCCATGACGCCGGTCATAGCTGTCGAGGCCAGCCTGCAGCGCAGTCTGGGCGATCAGCTGGAGGTTGGAGTCGAGCGTCGAACGGATTGAAAGGCCGCCGCCGAGCAAGGCCTTCTGCGCATCTTCGCGACTGCCTATGCCTTCCAGCTTCTGCTTCTCGCCGAGCGAAAGGATTTCCTTGCGCAGTTCCTCGACATAGTAGGCCGAGGCCTGGTTCTCGTTGGTGTTGAGGCGATCAACGACGTGCAGCGGTTCGGCGAAGGCGGCATCGGCTTCCGCCTTGGTGACGTAGCCGTTCTCGAGCATCCGTCCGATCACGTAGTTGCGGCGCTTGATCGCCGCCTCGGGATTGAGGATCGGGTTCACACGCCCCGGCTGCTGCGGCAGACCGCCGAGCATGGCGCTTTCGGCGAGCGTCAGGTCGCCCAGCGACTTGCCGAAATAATTCAGCGCAGCCGCGCCGACGCCATAGGACCGTCCGCCGAGATAGATCTCGTTCATGTAGAGTTCGAGGATCTGGTCTTTCGTCAGCTGGCCTTCGATACGCATCGCCAGCACAGCCTCGCGCACCTTGCGGTCGATGGAGCGCTCGTCGCCAGTCAGCATGTTCTTCACGACCTGCTGCGTGATCGTCGATCCGCCGGTCATGCGCTTGCCCTGCAGCGCGTTCAGCACCGTGCCGCGGAACATCCCCCAGAGGTCGATGCCGGAGTGTTCGTAGAACGTCTTGTCTTCGGCGGAGATGAAAGCCTTGATCAGCTGGTCCGGCAGTTCTTCCGACGGCACATAGACACGATGCTCGGTTGCGAATTCCGCCACCAGCTTTCCGTCACCCGCGTGGACGCGGCTCATGATCGGCGGTTCGTAATTCCGGAGCTGCTCTTCGGACGGCAGGTTCTGCGTCACGAGGAAGAACCACACCACAGCAGCGACAATCACGATGCCGATTACCGAGGCGATCCCGAGCAGGATCGTCTTCCAGTTCATTCGAGGCATCGACAGTTCCATGTATTCACCGACCAGGCGCGAAAGTGTCCGTCCCTTCGCACAGAACCGGCCCCCCAGGCAGTGGCGGGCAGACGTCTGGCGCTGGAAGGTCCGGAATCACCGAGATTTGGGGTGACTTTAAGGCGTCGGACCCCCGTATGACAGGGCCATGCCGGGTTAAACTCAGCTCATGGTTACGGCGCAAATGGATCTTTCAGGGACACGATCCTTCCGCCTACGCGACGTTCCTGACGCCGGGGGCGGCGGCGCCGATCTCGCGGATGTCGAACGGGGTAGTCTGGTAGATCTCGTTGATCCAGTTGCCGAAAAGCAGGTGGGCGTGGCTGCGCCAGCGGTTCTGCGGCGGTTTGGTAAGATCATCGCCCGGGAAATAGTTGGCCGGAACCGCCCCACCGTCGCGGCTGAACTCGCCATCCAAGGTCTCGGTGTCGTACTCGACATGGTTGAACATGTGGATCGACCGGCGCTGGGGGTCGTTCAGCAGGCAGAGCCCGGTCTCTGCGCTGTCGGCAAGCACCCGCATGCCGCTGCTCGCGGGGAGATCCTCGGTGCGGACTTCGGTCCAACGCGAGACGGGGATGGCGAAATCGTCCGAGAAGCCGCGCAGGTAGGGCGATGCCGGCTCGCAGTTGCGCTGCAGGTAGACGCCGAATGCCTTGCCCGGCAGGTCGTGCTTCGGCACGCCGTGAAAGTGATAGACCGCCGCCTGCGCCGCCCAGCAGATATTGAACGTCGAATGCACATGGGTCTGCGTCCAGTCGAAAATCTGCTGCAACTCCTGCCAGTAACGCACGTCCTCGAACGGCATCCGTTCGACGGGGGCGCCGGTGATGATGAAGCCGTCGAACTTCTCATGCCTGACTTCCGACCACGGACGATAAAACGCCGACATGTGGTCGGGCGAAGCATTGCGCGCGACGTGATCCGTGATCCGCACCAGGGTCAGCTCGATCTGCAGCGGCGTCGCGCCCAGCAGGCGGGCAAGCTGCGTCTCGGTCGAGATTTTGTTCGGCATCAGGTTGAGGAGACCGATGCGCAGGGGGCGGATGTCCTGCCGGATGGCGTCCGTTTCACTCAAGACCGCGACGCCCTCGGTCTGAAGCGTCTGGCGGGCGGGAAGGTGGTCGGGAATCTTGATCGGCACGGCGCGTCTGTCCTCTAAACTCTGAAGCGACGCTTGTGGCTTGATCCGTATCGTTGCCGGCTCGGCCACATCCTCCTTTCGGAGCGCCACCTTGCCCGGTCGGCAGGTTGGCGTTGGGCGTCGCCCCAACTCTTGATGCTGCGCCCTTTTAGAATATCGATATGCTCTTTGGCAATAAGGCCGATCACACTTAAGACCGATGACAGGGCGTCCCGCCCCGGCAGGTCGACCAGCCGGAGGGCGAGCTCATGGACGAGTATTCCAGCTTTGACGGCGTCGGACTGGCCGAACTGGTCGCCAAAGGTAAAGTGTCGCCCGCCGAGTTGACCGAGGCGGCCATCGCGCGGGTCGAGCGCCACAATCCGAAGCTGAACGCCGTGGTTTTCAAGGGCTATGACGATGCCCGCCGCGATGCCGTCGGCAAACTTCCAGAAGGCCCGTTCAAGGGTGTCCCCTTCCTCATCAAGGATCTCGCCATGCCAGTCGCGGGCTGGCCGCGCACCTCCGGCAGCCGCTACACGCGGGGCTTCGTCGACGCGCAGGATGGCGGGCTGACGGCGCGCTACCGGGCGTCGGGCGCCGTCCTGCTCGGCAAGACCAACACGCCCGAGTACGGCATCACCGGCACGACCGAGAGCAGAGCACTTGGGCCCTGCCGCAATCCATGGAATCCCGCCCACATCTCTGGCGGCTCCTCCGGTGGATCAGCGTCCGCCGTCGCGGCCGGCATCGTGCCGCTGGCGCATGCCTCCGACGGCCTCGGCTCGATCCGCATTCCGGCGGCGTGCTGCGGACTGGTCGGATTGAAAGTCACGCGCGACCGCGTTCCCAACCTGCCCGATGGCTATGACTATGCCTTCGGCAATGTCGTCGATCACGTCGTAAGCCGCACGGTTCGCGACAGCGCCGTGATGCTGGATGCGACGGGTTATGCGGAGCCGAACGCGCCCTATCCTGCGCCGCCCAAGGATCGTCCGTATGCCGAGGAGGTTCAGCGAAGCCCCGGCAGGCTCCGCATCGCTGTCTCGTCGGAGACGCCAAATGGCCGCCCGATCGACCCCGAGATTGAGGCTGCGCTTCAGCGCACCGCCGCGCTGCTCAAAGGCCTCGGCCATGAGGTGATCGAGCGCGGCCTCGGCATCGACTATCGCGCGCTCTACGCCTCACGTGGCTCAGCGTCTGCCGGCAATTTCGCGGCCGGCATGGCGCGCCTCGCCGATGAGCTTGGTCGCCAGCCCGAGCCCGACGAACTTGAACCCCTCACCTGGGCTATCCTGAAAGCAGGTCAGCGTCAGACCGGCGCTGATGTCATGCGCTCACTGCAGGAAACGCGGATGCTGAACTACCAGACGCTAGCCGCCTTCGGCGATATTGACGTCTTTCTCTGCCCGGTCATGGGCCAGCCCGTGCCCGAGATCGGCTACGTCGATCCGGTGAATGTCGAACCGCGCGAGATCAACAAGAGGCAGGGCCGCCTCTACCCCTTCACGCCGCCATTCAATTTCTCGGGCCAACCCTCGATGAGCCTGCCCCTTGAAGTCGACGCGAGGGGCCTGCCCATCGGCATGATGTTCACCGCCAAATTCGCCGACGAAGCGACGTTGTTCCGCCTTGCCGCCCAACTGGAAAAAGAAGCGCCGTGGCGCGGGCGCAAGCCGCAGGTCTGGGGCTGAAAAGGACGCGCCCCGCCCAAAGTCCCAATTCCGACAGCCGCGAATGATCTAAGGGACGTGGGCCCGGAGCGGACCAATGGAACCTGCGATCGCCGACCTCTATCATCACGTCGTTGATCGAGGCTTCGCGGCGGCGCATCAATCCAGACGGGCCACTATTCACGGACTGGGAATACGCGCCCCGACCTACCGTCCCGCCATCAGTTTCGTCTGATCGTCGAAGAACGCGTCAATCGCGCCGACAACGCCGCGCACGAGTTTAAGGCGTTTGGCTTCGGACACCATCGCCGCTGCGTCGTCGGCGTTGGTAATGAAACCCATTTCCAACAGGACGGCGGGCACGTCTGGGCTGAGAAGGACGTAGAGGCTTTTCTTGCGGTGGGTATTCTGCAGCGTGGGCCAGCCGGCCTCGCCGGCTTTGGTGGCGAGGATTTCACCGAAGCGGGCAGACTGGTTTTTGGTCTCGCGCTGAACGAGATCAGCGAGGATCTGGTTGACCATTTCAGGTCGGCCGGAATCGACTTCAACGTCGAGTATCCAGTCGTTCTGCTTGCGGGCGCCATCGATGCGTTTCTCGCCTTCGGGCGAAAGCGTGTAGACTGACGCTCCGCGCGTTTCCGGTTTCGGTCCGGCATCGGCGTGCAGCGAGATGAACAGGTCGGCGCCGAGATTGCGCGCCTTGGTGGGGCGATCCTCCAGCTCGATGAAAATGTCGGTCGAGCGGGTCAGGGCGACGTCGTAGCGATCGGTTTTCATCAGCTCGTCCCGCAGCGCCAGCGCGGCGGCGAGCGTCAAGTCCTTTTCCTTGAGACCGGTCTTCGAGGTCGAGCCCGGATCCTTGCCGCCATGGCCCGCGTCGACGACGATCAGCGGCTTGCGCGAGGTCTGCTCGGCGACCGGCTTGGGCCCGGACATGTCGCCGACGGCTTCCTGCGAGAACTGGGCGGCGGTTGTCGGCTCGAGGTCTAGGACAATCTTGTGACGCTCCGCGCTGGTCTTGGGGGCGAGGGCGAAGTCGCGGGCGACAATGGCGGGGCCGGAGAGGTCGAGGACGAGGCGTGAGGTGGTGGCGGTGTTGTGGGCGTAGCGGTAGCCCGCGACTGCGCCCGAGCCCTTGCCGGAGCCTGCCTCGGACGTCAGCCCGTTGAGCGACCAGCGCACGCGGGGGAGATCGAGCACGACGCGGTAGCTGCCGGCAGAGAGAAGGAAGACATGGTAGCTGAGGGGGGTGTCGGATTCGACAATGACGCGGGTCGCCTTGCCCTCTCCGCCCATCCTGACCGACAGGACACGGCCAGCCTGAGATGCGGCCGGAGGCGCGGCCTGCGCAACCGAACCAGTCATCATGACCAGTCCGAGAAAAGTCATGAGGGTCAGGAGCCAGGCCCGCACGCGCAACGCACCCTTCAGGAAGCGACTTGAACAAGGGCCATTCTGGCCCAGGGTCTCAGCCTTATCTTTGTGTCGTTAACTGTTCGTTGGAATCAGTGCTGACGCTCGACAGCAGGCAGGTAATGGGGTGTGGTCTGCGTTCACGGCTGCCCGGGGGCGCACGGGACCGCTTTCCATGACCCATTTGCGCCTGAGGTTTGCCGCCGTCGCCCTGCTCCTCAACACTGCCTGCGCGTCCACCCCGCCCGACCTGCACGACAATCTTGTGGTTCCGGGCAAGCGCATCGGCGTCGTGGAACTGGGTATGCCGCTCTCCCTCCTGCTGGCGGCGCAGGGCCAGCCCCTGCGCACCGCCTCGATCCCGAACACGACGGCGACCACGTACACGTTCGCGAACGGCCTGACCGTGGGCGCCGAAGAAAGCGTCTACTGGATAATCACCGAGGACGAGCAGTTCAGGACGGCCAACGGGGTCGGCCCGGGGGTCGAGCAGATCGTGGCGCGGTCGGCGCTGGGCAAGCCGCGGTGCGTCGAATCCCGGCCTGATGTCACGGTCTATGACTATGGCGACGTGTATTTCGAGACCGGTAACGCTGACGGGCGCGTCAAGCGCGTGGGGGTGATTGCGCACCAACGCCCGTGCGCGCAACAAGGCTAGAATAAAACATTAGGCAATTCAGGTATATAGAAGATCGCTGACTTGGCGCATTTGTGGATGAAAGGGCCTGGGGCCGTCATCGCCCTTCCCCTCCGTACGCAATATGTGCATAGGTGAGTCCCAAGGCGGTCCCAGCGACATGTCTTTCGCGCTCTCGCGTGGGTTTTTCCGAAAAAACCTAAGCATTCCAGAGCGTTAGCCGGCTTCGAGCGTATCGGAGGTCAGCGATCCAGCTGTCTCCATGGTCAGGGCATTATGAACGCGATTTCGCGAGATTCAGTCAGCCAGACCGGACGCCGAGCCCCCTCGTTCCCTGCATATTCCATCATTTCGCAGGCTGGAGCCGCGCTTTCGCGCGCCGCCTGCGCTTACGAAGAGGTTCCCCTACATGAGCAAGCTCATGCTGATCGACGCTACCCACCCGGAGGAGACCCGGGTGGCCGTCGTTTCGAATGGTCAGATCGAAGACTTTGACTTTGAAGCCCGAAACAAGCGCCAGCTTCGCGGAAACATCTACCTCGCCAAGGTAACGCGGGTCGAGCCGTCGCTCCAGGCGGCGTTCGTGGACTATGGCGGCAACCGCCATGGCTTCCTCGCTTTCGCGGAAATCCATCCCGACTACTATCAGATCCCCAAAGAGGATCGCGAAGCCCTGCTCGCCGAAGCCGACGAGGAAGAGGAAGACGATGACGCCGAAGAGGGCGCCGAGACCGTCAGCGATGAAGAGGCCGAGGAGGCCGAAGAGCGCAAGCAGAACCGCCGCAACGCCCTCTTCCAGCGCAAATACAAGATCCAGGAAGTGATCCGACGCCGGCAGGTGATGCTGGTGCAGGTGGTAAAGGAAGAGCGCGGCAACAAGGGCGCGGCGCTGACGACCTATCTGTCGCTGGCCGGCCGTTACTGCGTGCTGATGCCCAACACGTCGCGGGGCGGTGGCATCTCGCGCAAGATCACCAATGCGGGCGACCGCAGGCGCCTCAAGGCCATCACCTCCGAATTCGCCATTCCGCGCGGCGCAGGCTTGATCGTCCGTACGGCGGGGGCGAAGCGCACTAAGAACGAAGTGCGCCGCGACTTCGAGTATCTGACCAAGCTGTGGCAGCAGATCGTCGGCAAGACGATGGAGTCCATGGCGCCCGCCCTTATCCACGAGGAAGGGCATCTCGTACTGCGCGCCGTTCGCGATCTCTACGACAAGGACGTCGAGCGGATCATCGTCGAGGGTGATGAGGCGTATGCCGAGGCCCGCAACTTCGTGAAGATGCTGATGCCCTCGCATACGCGGAAGGTTGTCCACCATGAGGACAATGGCCCGCTGTTCGTGATGACCGGCGTCGAAGACCAGCTCGAGAGCATTTTCGGAACGACCGTGCAGCTGCCGTCGGGCGGCTACATCGTGATCAACCAAACCGAGGCGCTGGTCGCCATCGACGTCAACTCGGGCAAGGCCACGCGCGAGCGGAACGTTGAGAACACCGCCCTTAAGACCAACATGGAAGCGGCCGCCGAGGCCTGTCGCCAGATGCGCCTGCGCGATCTCGCGGGCCTGATCGTTATCGACTTCATCGACATGGAAGACGGCAAAAACAACCGCGCCGTCGAGAAAAAGATGAAGGACAGCCTGAAGATCGACCGCGCGCGCGTCCAGACAGGCCGTATCTCGCAGTTCGGCCTGTTCGAGATTTCGCGCCAGCGCCGTCGCGCCGGCGTGCTGGAGCTGTCGTCAGAAATTTGCGATCATTGCGGCGGCACCGGCCGCATGCGGTCCATCGAGAGCGCCGCCATCCAGCTGCTGCGCACGATCGAGGCCCGCGCCGCGGATGATCGCGTCCAGTCAGTTCACGTCAGCGCCTCCTCTGAAGTTGCGCTCTACCTGCTCAACGAGAAACGGTCGTCGATCGCTGATATTGAGGCGGACTGCCATGTCGCCGTCCGCATCGAGGCCGATGAAGACCTCAAGGCTGGCGAGTTCAACATCGAAGGCCGCGCCGACGGCAACGTCATCCAGCCCAAGCCGATGACGCCGATCGACCTGCGCAAACTCAAGCCGCTGCCACCGCCGGCGCCGGATGAGATCGAGGAAGAAGACGACGAGATCATCGACGACGGTGAAGGTGACGAGGAAGACGATCACGAAGGTCATGACCATGACCACGATCACGATCACGACGAAGAGGACGGCGAGGAAGCCAGTTCCGACGCCGAGGAAGACGAAGACGAGGGACGCAAGGAACGCGGAGGTCGTGGCCGCCGTGGCGGACGCCGCCGGCGTGGCGGGCGTGAGAGTGGACGCGAAGGCGGACGTGATCGGGGCCGCGACACGGCTGACGCGGATGCCGGTGAATCGAGAGAGGATGCACCCCCCTCAGTCGTCGCACGCGACGACAGCGAACGTGATGATAGCCGTGGACGCGGCGGACGTCGCCGTCGCCGCGGTGGTCGTGACCGTGCCGAGCGCCCGGAACGCAGCCGTATTCCGGATATCGCCGCCGATGGCGGCGAGATGCTGGATTCGATCGCTTCGGCGCCGTTCCTGATTGCCGCTACTGTGGTCGAACCGGTCGCACTGGATGCGGCGCCGATCGAGCCGGCGCCTGTGTTTGCAGCTCCCGTGGAGAGCGAGCCCGTGGACGTTGCGGCCCCGATGAAAGCCGTGGAACCGGCTGCGGACCCCACGCCGGTCACTGAGCCTGTACGTGCGAAAATCGCGGCCCCGGCCCCGGCCACGGAGCCCGAACACGAAATCGCCGCAACCGCACCGCAGCCTGCGCCTGCCGAACCTCAACCTGCTCCCCCTGCAACTGCAGAAGAACAGGCCGAGGCCCGGCGCCACGCCATCCATGGCGCCCCTGAAGAACCGGCTCCGGCCGACGGACAGGCGCCCAAGAAGGCTGGCTGGTGGAGCAAGCGCAGGACGGGCTGATCTTCCAGGTTGGCCCTGAGCAGCGCGGAGGCTTTGTTTGCGCCATATCCGGGGCTAACCTCCGGTTCGCTTTGGGCTGAAGGAGACGTTCGCATGGGCGTTATGCAGAAGGCCCTTCGTGGCAGGATTCTGGGCGCCATCGCCGCGACCGCACTGATGGCCGTGCTGCCTCTGACGGCATCGGCGCAGGGCCTGATCCGTGACGCGGAGATCGAAAAGATCCTGCGCGACTATGGCGACCCCCTCTTCGAGGCCGCGGGCCTGAAGCCGGAAGACGTCAGGATTTACATCGTGCAGGACGATACCCTGAACGCCTTCGTGGCAGGGGGGCCGAACCTATTCCTGCACACCGGCCTGATCATGGAAACCAAGACGCCCGAAGAACTGAAGGGCGTCATGGCGCACGAGACGGGCCACATGGCTCTTGGCCACAACGTGACCCGCGAGAAGCAGGCTGGAGGCGCTTTCCAGAACACCTCGCTCATCACCATGGGCCTCGGCGCCCTCGCTCTTTTCGCGGGTGCGCCGGATGCGGCGCTGGCGCTGTTTGGCAGCGCATCGCAGTTCGGCATGCTGTCAGCATTCAAGTTCACCCGCGCGGAGGAAAGCGCCGCGGATCAGTTCGGCCTCAACATACTGGAGACTACTCACCAATCCGCCGATGGCCTGCCGGGCTTCATGGAGCACTTCCGCTATGAAGAGCTTATGTCGGAATCGCGCCGCGATCCGTATTTTCGCTCTCACCCGATTTCGAGCGATCGTATCTCCGCCATCACGCGACGCGCGAAGGAAATCAGCGCGCACGCGCAACCGCAATCGCAGAAGGCGATCGACGATCTTGCGATGATGAAAGCCAAACTGGTCGGCTTCATCGGACCACCGAGCCGCGTGCTGTCGCGCTACCCCGCATCGGACACCTCGGAGCCCGCCAAATATGCACGCGCCATCGCGGCCTATCGCGCCGTTGATATCAAGGCGGCGCTGTCGATGATCCAGGAGCTGATCGATACAGATCCGACCGATCCCTATTTCTACGAACTGAAAGGCCAGATCCTGTTCGAGAGCGGCCGCGCCGAGGAATCTGTCGGCCCGCACCGCAAGTCGGTGAACCTGTCGCCGCACGCAGCCCTTCTGAAAGTGAACCTCGCGCGCTCGCTTATCGCTACCAAGTCAGACGAAGCGGTGAAGGAAGCCGAGGGCCTCCTGATGGATGCCCTGCAGCTCGAAGCTGACAACGCGTTCGCCTGGAACCAGCTGGCGGTCTGCTATGCCAAGCAGGACCGGATCGGCGACGCCGACCTTGCCACGGCCGAGGAAGCCTACATCACTGGCGATATGGCGCGGGCCTTCACATTCGCGCGCCGGGCGCGCGACAAGCTGACGCTTGATACGCCAAATGGACAGCGAGCCGACGACATTATGGCGCTTGCTGACCCGCGCAACCGACCGCAAGGCCAGCAACGCCGCGGTCTTTCCGACATGACGCTGAAATTGGAGGGCGCCGGACACTGACCCCCGGACAGCCGACCCCGGACACTGAACATTGATCTCGCAATCTGGGCATTCGCCCCCATTTTGCGTTAAAGCCCATCCGGCAAACTTGACGGTAAACCGGCTCGGAAGGAATTCGTTCATGCGCCTAAAGCTCTTCCTCGCCACCACGCTGGCACTTTGCGCGGCAGCCTGTTCCCAGGCCGGGCAGAGCAAAGCACCCGCTTCGATCGACAAGATGGCCAAGGCCGATGTCGAAGCCATCGTGAAAGAATACCTGCTGCGCGAGCCCGAAATCCTGCTTGAGATGCAGACGGCGTATGAGAAGAAACAGCTCGAGCAACAGACGGCGCAAGCCGAAACGGCATGGCCCGCAATGCTCGCGAGCGCCAAGGATGATCCGTTTATCGGACCGAAGGACGCGCCGATCACGATGATCGAGTTCAGCGACTACGATTGCGGCGTGTGCAAATCGGCGATGCCATGGGTGATCAACCAGGTCGACGATCGCCGGGGCGACATCAAGCTCATCATTAAGGAAGCCGCCTGGCGTGGCGAAGGCTCGCACCGCGCGGCGATGTCGGCGCTGGCGGCGCACCAACAGGGCAAGTATCGCGAGATGCACATCGCGCTGATGAAGATGCCGTCGAGCGCTTACACCCCGGAAATCCTCGAGAAGGTCGCGGAGTCGATCGGTCTCAATATCCCGCGCTGGAAGTCGGACATGGCGAAGGCTGAGACCAGCAGCCATGTCGACCGTTCACTAAAGGAATTCGAGACGGCGGGCATGCGCGGTACGCCAGCCTTCCTGATCAACGGCAAGTTCGTCGGCGGCTTCGGCCAACAGGAACTGGAGTCGCTGATCGAGGCGACGCGCCAGATGGTCAGCAAGAAGGGCTAGTTGCAGGCTAGATCAGACCGCCAAGCGGGCTAGACGGATCAGCGTAGCGCTTCTTCGGCATGCGGCCCGCGAGATAGGCGTCGCGGCCCGCGATCACGGCGTGCTTCATCGCGCGAGCCATGCGGATCGGGTCTTTCGCCGCGGCGATCGCCGTATTCATCAACACACCATCGACGCCAAGCTCCATCGCGATGGTTGCGTCTGAGGCGGTGCCTACGCCTGCATCAACGATGACCGGCACTTTGCATTGCTCGACAATAAGCCGGATGTTCACGGGGTTCTGGATGCCAAGGCCCGAGCCGATCAGCGAGCCAAGCGGCATTATCGCGCAGCAGCCCGCGTCCTCCAGCTTGCGCGCATAAACCGGATCGTCGGAACAGTAGACCATCACATCGAAGCCGTCCTTGATGAGGGTCTTGGCGGCGACAAGCGTCTCTTCCATGTCGGGGTATAGCGTTTTCTGATCGGCCAGCACTTCCAGCTTCACGAGGCTCCAGCCGCCGGCTTCGCGGGCGAGACGGAGCGTGCGGACGGCGTCGTCTGCGGTGTAGCAACCGGCCGTGTTGGGAAGGTAAGTGAAGTGCTTGGGATCGACGTGATCGATCAGGCGCTCGGAGCCTTTGTCTGCCACGTTCACGCGGCGCAGGGCGACAGTGACAATCTCGGCGCCGGCGGCTTGAGCGGCCTTGGCGTTCTGGGCATAGCTCGTGTACTTGCCGGTGCCCACGATAAGGCGCGAGGTGTACGCCTTGCCCGCTATGATGAGCTTGTCGTCAGTTGAAACTGTCGTGTCCGGCATCAGCCGCCTCCCACAAACTGTACGATTTCGATCCGGTCGCCTTCGGCAAGATCGGTGGTTTCATATAGGGACTTGGGCACGATTTCCCGGTTGCGTTCCACGGCAACGCCCTTCAGCGGCAGGCCGAGCTGCTTGAGCAACAAAGTCACCGTGGCGGCATCCGGTACGGAAGTCGCCTCGCCGTTGAGAAATAGGTTCATTTAACCAACTCGGCACGCCACTCAGGCATTTGATCTCTTTCAGGATTCGCCTATTCATTCGCCTGCGCCACGATGGCCTTTGGCCGTCGGGCGTGGTTCGGGTAAAGGGTCTTCCATGAGCTTGACCATCTACCTCCTGAACGGCCCCAACCTCAACCTGTTGGGCGAGCGGGAACCGGCTATCTATGGCAAGGGAACGATAGCTGATCTTGAGAAGCTCTCGCAGGACGCTGCGGCGGCTCTAGGCGCAACTTTGGTTTTTCGGCAGTCCAACCACGAGGGCGAGCTTGTGGACTGGATACAGGAAGCCCGTAGACAGGCGGGCGGCCTGATCATAAATGCGGGCGGCTATACCCACACCTCGGTCGCGATTCACGACGCGCTCAAGGTGTTGACCATTCCTGTCGTGGAAGTTCATCTCAGCAATCCCGGGGTTCGGGAAGAATTCAGGCACAAGAGC
>CANJXY010000009.1 GCA_947478925.1 Hyphomonadaceae bacterium
CGCTCAGCCGGGCGGTATGACCCCAGAGCAGCGTGAAGCGCGCTTCACGGCGGGCGACACCAACAAGGACGGCAAGCTCGACAAGAAGGAATGGCTGGCGTCGATTCCGGCCGGCATGAAGGCGAATGCTACGGACGACCAGCTGGAGCAGATGTGGTCGAGCCGCATTGACGCAGATGGCGACGGCTTCATCACCAAGGAGCAGTTCCTGGCGTTGCGTATGGGCGGCGGTCAGCAGCACTAGGCTGCAAGCGACACACAATCAGGACGGCCGGCGATGATCTCGCCGGCCTTTTTGTTATCCTCCATGATGCGCGTTATCCCGGGGGCGCCCACTATCCCCGCATCCAGCCATGAGCCTAAACAGGGAAACAACTTCTGGAGTCAGTTACCATGTCCGCTTTCGTTGACGGGTTTACAGACGAGCGCTTCGCTGCTGTGCGAACGCAGTTTCAAGCCAACCTGGATAGCGGCGCCGATGTCGGCGCCTCGGTCTGTATGACGCTTGAGGGCAAGACGGTCGTCGATCTCTGGGGCGGTCTTGCTGACGAGGCGAGCGGCACGCCGTGGACGCGCGACACGATCGTCAACGTCTATTCCGTCACCAAGACGATGACGGCGCTGACCGCGTTGCTTGTGGCGGACCGTGGCGAGCTGGATTTTAATGCGCCGGTTTCGAAGTACTGGCCGGAGTTCGCAGCGAACGGAAAGAAGGACGTGAAGGTCTCGCAGCTGATGAGCCATTCGTCTGGCCTTTCGGGCTGGAAAGAGAAAATCACCACCGAGGATCTCTACGACTGGGAGAAGGCCACGTCGCTGCTGGCGGCACAGGCGCCATTCTGGGAGCCTGGAACAAAGCCCGGCTATCACGCCATCACGCAGGGCTATCTGGTGGGCGAAGTTATCCGGCGGATCACGGACAAGAGTGTGGGGACAGTGTTCCGCGAAGAAATCGCCGGTCCACTGGGAGCGGATTTTCACATTGGCTTGCCGGCATCGGAGGATGCCCGAGTTGCGACGCTGATTCCGCCGCCGAAATCATCGAGCCCGACGGCCGCGCCGCCAAGCGAGTTTGTGATCAACATGGCGACGAACCCGCCGGTCGACAATATCGGCGCGACTCGCACGCGGGCGTGGCGAGGCGCGGAGATCCCGGCAGCGGGCGGCACGGGAAATGCGCGTTCAGTTGCGGAGGTTCATACCATTCTCGCCAATGGCGGCGTCGGGCGGAACGGCAAGCGCTTCATGTCGGAAGCTGGGGTACGCAAGGCGCTGGAAGTTCAGATCGAGGGGCAGGACATGATCCTCGGGACGCCGGTGAAGTACGGCATGGGCTTTGGCTTGCCGGCGCATATTCCGGTGCCAAGCAAGAACACCATCTTCTGGGGCGGCTATGGCGGGCACCTCGTCCTGATCGACATGGATCGGCATACGACGATCGCCTACACGATGACCAAGATGGCGCCGTCGACGGTTGGCGACATGCGCGCGTTCGGTCTGGCGATGGAATTCTGGCAAGCCAGCGGCGTGGTGTAGTCGCCGGCCATCAGGCGGGCGGCAAGAAAGCGAATACGGCGTTGGTGGCGTGGGCGCTGGGGGCAAGGTCGCCGAAATCCATGCCGGGGTATTCAGCGAGAAGCTTGAGCCGCTTGCGGGGCAGATAGGCGCGCCACGGATCGCCGATCATGATGTCGATGTTGGCGGCGAGACACCTGTCGAGGAATCCAGTGACCCGTTCGGCGAGGTCGGCGGCGTAGAACAGGTCAGCCACCAGCACCATATCGATGGCGGGCGGCGGTCCGGTTGTCAGGTCGCCGAGGCGCGTGGCGACGGTCACGTTGTTGGCGGCAGCGTTGAGCGCGGTGGCCGCCATGGCATAAGGATCGATGTCCGCGGCAGTGACGCGAGCCGCGCCTGCCTTCGCAGCCGCAATTGCCGCGAGGCCGGAGCCGGCACCGAGGTCAAGCACTCTCCTCCCCGCAACGCACCCTGGCGTGTCGAGGACATAGCGGGCAAGCGCGAGGCCGCCGCCCCAGTGATACGCCCAGTAGGGCGTGGCGAAGTCGGGCTCTGAATCGCCGAGGCGCGAGAGGCCGCTGGCAGGGCCGGCCTTGTGCAGGCGAATCTCGGGCACGCCGGGAACCGGCGCGAGGGGCAGGTTCGACCGGATGAAATCGAGCGACCGTCTGTCGGGGAAATGGGGCGAGGCCGGGGTTGCGATGATCGAGAGCTCCAAACCGGGTGGTGACCTCTTTGCCTTGGTCCTCTAGGTTCGGCAAAGTCAGGCGCGGATCGAGAACGCCAGAGGGAGCAGGACATGAGCGACGTCAACAGCATGAAGGGCAAACGCGCTATCGTGACAGGCGGAGGTACCGGCCTTGGCGCGGCGACCGCTGTCGGGCTGGCGCGCCGGGGCGTGAACCTGTGCATCAACTACAATTCAAGCGCGGACGCGGCGAATGATGTGGTCGCGAAGTGCAAGACGCTGGGCGTCGAGGCGTTCGCGGTGAAGGCCAATGTGGCCGAGGATGCGGATTGCCGGGCGCTGGTTGCGGCAGCGGTGGAAAAGCTGGGCGGCCTGGACGTGCTGGTAAACAATGCCGGCATCACGAGGTTCGCGAAGCATACCGACCTCGATGCGCTGAACGCCGATGACTTCCTGAACCTCTACAAGGTGAATGTGGTCGCCGTGTACCAGATGACGCGCGCGGCGCAGCCGCATCTGGCGGCGGGCGGCAAGGGGTCGGTGGTGAACGTATCGTCGATAGCAGGCGTGACGGGTATCGGCTCTTCGATCGCCTATGCTGCGACCAAGGGGGCGCTCAACACGATGACGTTGAGCCTTGCGCGGGCGCTGGCGCCGAACATCCGCGTCAACGCGGTGTGCCCCGGCTATATCGGGTCGGGCTGGTTTACGAAGTATCAGGGCGATGATGTGGAAGCGCAAACGGCCGATGCGGTCGCGAAGTCTGTGCCGCTGCGTGTGGCGTCGATGCCGGAAGACATTGCGGAGTCGATCCTGTTTTTTGCTGGCCCAGAAAGCCGCCACGTGACGGGCGAGTTCATGATTATTGATGCCGGCATGCATCTTGGCTATGCGCCGCTGCGGGCTAGATAGAACCGGGTCACGGGAGGACGTCATGACCAGCATCACCAGCCGCCGCAGATTCCTTATGAATGCCTCGGCAGTGGTGACGCTGGCGGCGTGCAGTTCGTCGGCCAAGCCTTCGAAGCCATCGCTCCCGTCAACGCCGCCGGTCACGACATCACTCAGCAAGTTTCCGCTGATCGGGGACACGGCGGTGCGTCTCGACGCCACGAAGGCGCGGGCGTTGCGGGCGCACGGCGTGCGGACCGTGTTCCGCTACTACTCGCAGTTGCCGCCGAGCCTGCCGGAGAAGGATCTGCAGCCGGAGGAAGCCAAGATCATCCTAGGCGAAGGGCTGAGCATTGGCAGCGTGTTCCAGCATTACAACAACTGCTTCCGTACGTTCGAAAACGCGTGGGGCAAGGAAGATGCGGAGCAGGCCCTGCGCATGGCGGAGGCGGCGGGGCAGCCGGAAGGGTCGGCGATCTATTTCGGCGTCGATGCCGATTGGCCGTATGGCGCGATGCGCGATCCGGTGCTGAAATACTTCGAGGATGTGAAGCGTGTGTTCGAGCCGGCCAACATCGCGGTTGGTGTCTATTCGAACGGGTGCCTGTGCAATGCCGTGCGCGAGAAGGGACTGGCTCAGTATTTCTGGCTATCCGGTTCGACGGGACATTCTGGTACGCAGGCGTTCTACAATGCGGGCCAGTGGACGATGTTCCAGAACGCGCTGGACATCAAACCGGCGGCTGTCGGCTATGGCATCGACACCAACATCGCGAACCCGGCGACGCAGGGATATTTCGGGCAGTGGACCGACAAGGGCGCCCGGCTGGCGCAGCATCTGGCGGGCGATGTGCAGGCGACACTGCTGTCGCGCGGCTTCCTGCGGGCGAATACGGACATCAAGGAGTCGCGTGATGCTGCGTCGGCGACACTGCTGGCGATCAAGAAGGACCAGAATGTGAGGCGCATCGCGACATCCGGCGACTGGGTAAAGGTGACGACGCAGGAGGGCGGCACGAAGGGCGCGGTCGCTGCGACAACCGGATGGATTCCAGCGAGCGCGCTAGCGCCGATGGATCGCTTTCCGGATAACGCGTCGAACTATGGACTGTGCGGCGCACCCACGGCGGTGAGCGACACGTTCAAGTATCAGAACTGCGAACGGGCGACGGCGCGTCTGCGTTAGGTGGCACCTGTGCGAGTTGCGCAATCGTGATAATTCCCCGGATGCGGGATGCGGGATGCGGCTCATGCCCATGTTCCATAACGGCAATCGCGAACTGCAGGACGCGTTCGGCTCGCGCCCATTGGCGGATAGGCTCGTCGAGCGATTGCGCCGCGGCACGTTCACGGATGACGATGCAATTTTCATCGCGTCGCTTGAGTACTTCTTTCTTGCGACGGCAGACCCGGTCGGCAGGCCCGATTGCTCGTTCAAAGGCGGACCGCCTGGGTTCGCGCGCGTCGTTGCGCCCGACCATTTGGTGTGGCCGGATTATGATGGCAACGGGATGTTCAAGAGCCTGGGCAATATCGCGATCAACCCCTCTGTGGGACTTTTGTTCGTGCGCATGGGAGAGGCGCCAAAGCGGCTGCGGGTGAATGGCAGCGCAACGATCTCGCTCGATGACCCACTGATGGAGACGTTTCCCGGCGCGCAGGCGCTGGTGCGTGTAACGCCGGTCGACATCTTCCCGAACTGCCCGCGCTATATTCCCGATCCGGCGGCTGCTAAACATTCGCCCTACATTCCACACGCGGACGAGCCGCCCGTGGAGCCGAAGTGGAAAGCGATGAATATGTTCAGCGATCTTGTGCCGCCAAGGAAGGCGTAAGGAACGGGCATATCTATACCAATCTGGTGCTGACGTGTGCGGGCAATCGGTTCATGGCTGGTGACGAAATTGCTGGCTTCTGGCCTGGCTGAGATGCGTTTCGCTTCACACAGTCATGCGAATTCTGTGAGCCGCCTTCAGTAATTGAGGATGGCGCCGCGTATCCAGTGGTGGCGACCGATCCGTTCGACTGGTTTGTGAAACTGAGGCTGCGGTTTCGCGAATTGCGGCTGCATCACACCGCGCGGAAGCTCGCGGCAAACCAGCAAACCGAAGTGTCCGCTCGGATGCTGGCAGGGATGGTCGGTGGCGGCCAGCGCCGGAGATCGAGGCGGTTGGTGAGCGTGAGCCCGAGCCTTGGGAAGGGTTCGAAAGGATTGGCGACAAGGAAGAGCCGAACCGGACGATCTGGCTGTGGACATTCATCCGGCAGGGAAAGGCGCCGCGAACGGCGATGGATGCGGATGTATCCAGACTTGGTCTGAACGATGCGGTCGTGCGTTTTCGGCAGGCGCTGACAGAGATCGAGGGTTACGCGCGCACGGAAACCTACGACAATTTCGTGGAGATGATCCGCGAAGCGTTGACAGAACTGGATCGCGCAGCTGACGGGACTGCGGCTGACTGGGGCGATGCACGCTATACCGGTTTCGATCCGCGCCGGCTGTCCATCATGTCCGCTGCAGGTCGTGCGTCTGTGTTTGGCGGAATGGGGTCTTGGAATGACCTTGGCGGCGGCGAGGCCCACGACAAGGTGCCGGAGGCGCTCTATTCCACGCTCAAAGCTTGCATCATGGCGCTGGCGGACTCGACATGCGCGCGCTGAAAATTAGCCGAGCAGCCCCAGCTCCGCATGCGCCTTCTCGAGGCTGGCGAGGACGTCGACGCCGATATGGATGAACTCGTCGACGCCGGCTTCGCGCAGGGCGGCTTCGAGATCACCGGGTTTGCCCGCAAGGTAGACCCTGGCAACGCCAGAGCGCTTGAGGGCGCGGGCGGTTTCGACGGCTTCGACGGCGTATCGCTTGTCGGAACCGCAGAGGCAGGCGAGCGAGCAGGCGGACGCCTTTGCGGCGCGTTCGAGGGAAGTTGTGTCGCGCGTTGCATCGGCGACATCGATGCCGCCGGAGGCGAAGAAGTTCTGGGCGTACTGGACGCGGGCGGCGTGTTCAGCGAGCGGACCAAGGGCGGCGAGGAAAATGCGCGGGGTGCGGCCGCTGGCGGTGCGCTGATCCGCGAGATCGCGCAGGCGCTCGAACGGTTCGGAAACGCGGATCGGCCAGAAGGGTTCGGCTTCGGCACCGCCTTCGTCGGTGGTGCGCGAGAGATCGGCCAGCGTGGCCTTGTCGTGCGCGGCGGCCTTGAGGGCGGCCCACGAACGGTCAGACGGCGCACGGCCTGAGGCCTCGGCGGCGCGGCGGACGATGGCGGGCAGGTTGACGGTGTCGATGCTGGGGACTTCCTCCACCAATAGCGGGAAGTCGGTGACGCCGGTGATCGGCTCCTTGCGGCGGGCGGCGGCTTTCATGCGTTCGCCGCGCGCATCCGCGACGCCTTGCTGAAAGCCACCCGTCTGGAGAGCTTTGGTGAGGCCCCCTTCACGTTCGATCTGTTGGAACAGGTCCCACGCGGCCTTGGCAAGATCGTCGCCCAGTTTTTCGATTGCCCAGGCGCCGCCGGGCGGATCGACCACGCGGCCAAGGCTGGATTCTTCCTGCGCGATGATCTGCGTATTGCGGGCGAGACGGCGGGCGAGCTTGCCCGGCAGGCCCATCGCGTCGGTGAAGCTGCGGACGGTGACGATGTCCGCGCCACCGACCCCAGCGGCGAAGCACGCGGCGGTGTTGCGCAGGATGTTCACCCACGGATCGCGGCGCGTGAGCATGCGGCGCGAGGTGACGGCCTGGAGCGTCATACCTCTGGCGGGACCCGTGGCCCCGAAGGCGGTCGCGATGCGGGCCCACATGCGTCGCGCGGCCCGAAGTTTCGCCATTTCTACCTGATAATCAGCGCCGACATTGGTGGTGAACAGTACGGTCTGGCACGCGGCATCGACGTCGACGCCCGTCATGACAAGCGCCCGCACATAGTCCGCGCCCGCGGCGACGAGATAGGCGAGTTCCTGCACTTCGGTGCCGCCGGCTTCATGGACGGGGCGGCTATCGGCGCGGAGGGCGGTGGCTTTGGGGAATTGGGTAGCGATACTGCTGGCGAAGGCAGCGGCTTGCTCGATCTCTTCATCCGCCGAGCCGGGCAGCGCGCCGGTGCGGGCAAGGGCGCCGATGGGATCGACGTTGAAGGCGATCATCGCGGTGGCGGCGACGCCCGAGCTGAGCGAGGCCGCGACCAGTGCGGCGAGTTCAATGCCTTGCGCGCTGGATGCGCCGGCAGCCTCGAGAGCGAGGGGCGCCAGATCGAGCTTCACGCCGCGCAGGAGGCGTTCGATGTCGGCGGCGGAGCGGGCCACGACGCCATGTTCGCCAGCCGCATCGACCCGGAGTTCGATGGACGAGACGCCGCCTTCGAGGGCTTCCATCACGTGATCGGCCGCGATGACCGGATCGGGGTGGTAGACAGCCTGGCGGATATCCCATGGCAGATAGGTGTCGTTGGCGGCGCGCGCGCCGCGGATAAAGGGTGCGAGGCCAGGTACGCCGGAGGCGTCGGGCGCCCAGTCCGGCGCGCGGTAGAGCGGCTTCACGGGTACGCCATGCTCGGTCTTGGTCGTGATGCGGGACAGGAGCGCGCCATCCAGCGCTTTTTCGGCAAGAGCCAGCCATTCTGCCTCGGTGGCGGACGGAAATTCAGCCGAAAGGGAAAGCTCGTTTGCCATGAATCCCTCAGTTCAGGTTCGGAGCCATGAGGCATCCGGCTCGCGTGGCGTCAAGGGTTTGCCGCGCCGTGCGGACGGGGTTTGCGACGTTCTGGCGGCATTGCCGCAGGCCAAAGCACCGGTATGGTTGGCCGGCATTCCATATCGGGGACTATTCATGGCGATTCCAGCCTCTCTGGCGAACCAGCTTTCCATTCCGGTGATCGGGTCTCCGCTTTTCATCATATCAACGCCGGACCTTGTGCTGGCCCAGTGCAAGGCAGGTGTGATCGGGTCTTTCCCGTCGCTGAATGCGCGCCCGCTGGAGCAGCTGGACGAGTGGCTGACGCAGCTGAACGAAGAACTGGCGGTGGCGCGGCGGGCCAATCCTGCGGCGAAGATCGCGCCCTACGCGGTGAACCTGATCGTCCACAAGTCGAACAACCGGATCGAGGAGGACCTCGCGCTGTGCGTAAAGCACAAGGTTCCGATCGTGATCACGTCGCTGGGCGCCCG
Organism: Hyphomonadaceae bacterium; assembly: GCA_947478925.1. Lineage (GTDB taxonomy): Bacteria > Pseudomonadota > Alphaproteobacteria > Caulobacterales > Hyphomonadaceae > UBA7672. The sequence goes on from CANJXY010000009.1 coordinate 8,261, forward strand.
ACCGGAAGTGAACGCGGCGATCCATTCCTATGGCGGTATCGTGCTGCACGACATTATCAACGTGGTGTTCGCGCACAAGGCGCTGGAGAAGGGGGCTGATGGCCTCGTTGCAGTTTGCGCGGGCGCGGGCGGACATGCCGGCGTGCTGTCACCGTTTGCGCTGATCAGCGAGATCCGCGAGTTCTTCAACGGTCCGTTAGCGCTGTCTGGGTCGATCTCGACTGGCGCGCAGATTCTGGCGGCGCAGGCGATCGGCGCCGACTTCGCCTATATCGGCACGGCCTTCATCGCGACGCACGAGGCGCGCGCGATGGAAGGCTACAAGGACATGATCGTCGCCAGCGCGTCAAAGGACATTGTCTATTCCAGCCTGTTCACCGGCGTGCACGGCAACTATCTGGCGCCTTCGATCGCCAAGGCGGGGATGGACCCCAACAATCTTCCCGAAGGCGACAAGGCGACGATGAGCTTCCAGTCCGGCGAAGGCTCCAAGGCGAAAGCGTGGAAGGATGTCTGGGGCTCCGGCCAGGGCATCGGCGCGGTGAAGACGCGCATGGGCGCGGGCGAGTACATCGCCCAGCTGCGGCGGGAGTATGCCGAGGCGAGGGCGAAGCTGGCGCTCTCCTCGAAGGAATTCTCGACGATCGGTTAGATAACTTCGTTTGATAGCGGACGGCGGTCTGGCGCATAACCGTGCCATGATCACCGACCCGCTCAAAGACCTGCCGACCTTCGCCGACATTGAGGACGCAGCCGAGCGCCTCAACGGCGTGACGTTTCATACGCCTTTGCTGCGATCGGATGCTCTGGATGCCGTCGTCGGAGCGCCTGTGTGGATCAAGCCGGAGACGCTGCAGCGGACGGGCTCGTTCAAGATGCGTGGCGCGTGGAACCGGATCAGCCGGATAGCGGAGGCGGATCGAGCGAAGGGCGTTGTTGCGTTCTCGTCGGGCAATCATGCGCAGGGCGTGGCCGAGACGGCGCGGGTGCTGGGGATGCACGCCACGATTGTGATGCCGTCGGACGCGCCCGCATCGAAGATCGAGAGCACGCGGCGGCGGGGGGCAGAGGTTCGACTCTATGATCGTGTAAAGGAAAGCCGCGAGGCGATTGCAGCGGAGATCGCTGGCAAGTCTGGCGCGACAACCGTGCGACCGTTCGACGATGCCTGGATCATGGCGGGGCAGGGCACGGCGGGGCTGGAGGCTGCGCGCGATGCGGCGGCCGTGGGTCTCAAGTTCGGCAGCCTGATCTGCAATGCGTCTGGCGGTGGCTTGCTGGCGGGTATGGCTGTCGCGTTCGAGGCGTTGTCACTGTCGACGGAGGTCTATGTCGCCGAGCCGGAGGGGCATGACGATCTGATCCGCTCACTGGCCGAGAAGCGGATCGTGTCGAATGCGCCGGGGACGCGTTCCATCGCCGATGCACTGATGTCGCCGGAGCCCGGCGTGCTGCCGTTCGAGGTTCACAAGCGGCGCGTGAAGGGCGGGTTCACGGCGAACAACGACCAGCTGCTGGATGCGATGTCGTTTGCTTTTCACCATCTCAAGCTGGTCGTCGAGCCGGGCGGGGCGAATGGCCTCGCCGTGCTACTGAACAATCGCGCGTATTTTGCGGCGCGCGGGCCAGTACTTATCGTGCTGTCCGGCGGCAATGTCGACGCGGACATGTTCGCAAAGGCGATTGCGCGGACGCCGCCGGGTTAACTTGGACGTCCGCGCCGCAGGTCTTCGGAGAGTATGATCTCAGTGGGCTGGCCGCTGAGGCGGTTGCGGTAGACTTCAGTGTTTTCGAGGACGCGCTGGACGTAGTTGCGTGTCTCGGAGAACGGGATGCTCTCGATCCAGTTCACCGGGTCAGTTCCGGCGCGCGGGTCGCCAAAATCGCGGATCCACTGGCGCGCGCGCGAGGGGCCGGCGTTGTAGGCGGCGGCGGCGAGAATGTAGGAGCCACCGAAACTGTCGACGAGATCATCAAGGAAGCCACGGCCGAGTCGCAGGTTGTACTGCGGATCATCGGTCAGCCAGCTCTGGCGGAAAGGCAGGCCGACCATGCGCGCTTCCGCCTGGGCGAAGCGCGGGATCATCTGCATCAGGCCGCGAGCGTCGGCGTTTGAGATGGCGCGGTGGTTGAACTCGCTCTCCTGCCGCGCCAGCGCCAGCACCATTGCGGGTTCGGCTGAGCCCGTGCGCGGCGAGGGCGGGAGCGACATGAGCGGGAACACGGCGTCAGGCGCGACCAGGCCACGGCCGAGGCCGGCCTTGGCGCTGCGCACGGCGGCCCGCATTTCAAGATAGCCGGACGCAATGTCGAACAGCATTTGATGTTCGTTGGGCGAGGCCAGCATGTCGTCGAGTGCGAACGCAAAACGCTCGAACGTGCCGATGCGGCCGGTTTCCGCGAGCAGTATGGCAGCGCGAACGGCGGGCTGGCGTGCGAAGGCTGCGCGTTCTTCATCGGTCGGTTGGGGCAGCGAGGCGAAGTTGATCATCACTGCAGCGGGGTTGCGGTCCTTGACCTTCTCTGCGGCGAGTTGGCCGTAGAATACATAAGGATAGCGGGCAGCGATGTCGTAGGCGGCGTTGGCCTCCTCCATGCGGCCCTGCGCCTTGAGCGCTTCACCGAGCCAGTATTGCGCGCGGGAGATGCTGATAGGGGTAATCACGCCTGCGCCAAAAACGCGGAAGTGGTTTTCGGCTTTCAGCGCATCGCCCATCTTGGTCAGTGCGAGCCAGCCGGCGATCCACTCGGCATCGCGGAAGGCTTCACCCGATGTAAGACCGTGACCTGCGGCAAGCTGATAGGCGGTCGCGTAATTCTGTTCGCGGATCATGCGGCGCATGGCCGATTGCTTCTCGACCCAAATGTCGTCGCGACCGACCGGCGCGGCCGCTTGCCCGTTGATGCGGAGGAGGAGGTTGAGTTCCTCGGGGGCTTTGCCTTTGCGCTCGTTCCAGCGCGCACGTTCGTAGAGAAGACCGGCATCTTCGGTGTAGGCGGCGGGAACCGCGTTCACCAGCTTGTCGACATTCTTGACGTTCTTGATGAGACCGATCCGCGCTTCGATGACAGCCTTGCGGTCTGAAGTGAGGCGAGAAGACATCGCCTTCGCGCTCGTGGTGTCGCCGCGCCAGAGGAACATGTCGGCGCGGCCATAGTGGTCCTCGGCCGACAGCAGCGAACCGTAGTGTGACTGGATCGTGGCGACGGCGGCAGTGGACATCGGCTTGGTGCGCCAGGCGTCCTGGATCACGCGCGCCATGTCGTCGCGCTTGCCCTGGCTGTCATAGGCGTCGGCGAGGGCGAGGATGCCTTCGCCCGTCTGTGGGCCGCGCGCCAGCAGCCACACGATACGTTCATCGGCGGTGAGGGTGGAGCGCGGGATGGCGGCCTCGACCTGGTCGAGGATCAGGCTGGAATCAGGCCAGCCCTTGAACTCCTCGGCCGCCTGCATCAGCTCTCCGAAGCCCATGCCGGCATTGCCGTTGGTCGCCAGGCGCCAGCGCACCAGCGCCTGCGCAGCCGGATCCGAAATCCGGCCCTGCAGCGAGCGCACTTGGCCCCATTCGCCGCTATCCGCCGAATCCAGCGCCCGCAGGAGCAAAGAAAGGTCAGGCGAGGCCAGCCAGGGCGAGGAGACGGGCGGGGGTGATTTCAGGGAGGGGGCGGCCGGGTTGGCCGTCGCAGGGGCCGCTAAAAGGCTAGTGAGCGTGACGGCGAGGAGGAGGCGCTTGCCAAACTGCTTCATGAAATGATTATCCCGCGAGTCGCTCCCAAGGAAATCCGCCGTCATGCTGTTCAAAGGGTCCATTCCCGCCCTCGTCACCCCCTTCCGCCATGGGAAGGTGGACGAGAAGGCGTTTGTGGCGCTGGTCGAGCGGCAGATCGGGGCCGGGACGCATGGCGTGGTGGTCTGCGGAACCACGGGCGAGGCCTCGACCTTGTCGCATGATGAAGACAGGGCCGTCGTCGAGCTGTGCGTAAAAACGGTGGCAGGACGGGTTCCGGTCATTGCAGGTACAGGCTCCAATTCCACGGCGGAGGCGCTTGGCCTCCTCCAGCACGCTAAGGCAGTCGGAGCTCACGCAGCCCTGATCGTGAACCCGTATTACAACCGGCCGACCCAAGATGGCGTTTATGCACATTACAAAACTTTGACGGAAGCGGTCCAGCTGCCGATTTTCGTCTACAATGTCCCGGGACGTACCGGTTCGGATATGTCCGTGGAACTCATCGCGCGTCTTTCGCAGCTGGCGAACGTGGTCGGGATCAAGGACGCGTCGGCCGACCTGTCGCGCGTTGCCCGTCATTCTGCGCTCTGCAAGCAAGGTTTCATTCAGATTTCGGGCGAGGACCCGAGCGCTGTAGCGTTCAACGCGCAGGGCGGGGTGGGCTGTATTTCGGTGACCGCCAACGTTGCGCCGGCGCAGTGCGCAAAAATGCAGGAAGCGACCCTGCGTGGCGATTATGCCGAGGCGCGGCGGGTCAACGACACGCTGGCGCGCCTCCACCGCGCAATGTTCCTCGAGGCGAGCCCCGCGCCGGCGAAGTATGCGCTGTCGCTGCTGGGGCTGTGTGCGGACGAGCTACGGCTGCCGTTGGTTCCTGTACAGAGCCAGGACGTTAAAGACGAGATCAGGGCAGCGATGCAGGAAGCCGGCGTACTCTGATGGCGCAGGGCCCCAAAAGCAGCGGCGCGAACCCCAAGGGCAAGACGCGGCGTGAGCTCGCTCGCAAGTCCGTCGCCGAGAACCGGCAGGCGCGGCGCAACTACGAGATCCTCGACGATCTCGAAGTCGGCATCGTGCTGACCGGCTCGGAAGTAAAATCCCTGCGCGAGGGCCGCGCCAACATCGCCGAAGCGTATGCGCGAGAGGAGGACGGCAAGATCGTACTCATCAACTCGACGATCCCGACCTATCCGCCCGCCGGCCAATTCAATCACGACCCTGCCCGCAAGCGTATCCTTCTGGTCAAGAAGCGCGAGTACAATCGACTCGTCGGCGCGGTGAACCGCGACGGCCGCACGCTGGTCCCGCTCGAACTCTATTTCGGCCCAACGGGCATGGCGAAGATCAAGCTGGCGCTCGCAACCGGTCGCAAGGCGCCGGACAAACGCGATGTCGAGAAGAAGCGCGACTGGGACCGCCAGAAGGGCCGGATCCTGCGGGATCGTGGTTAAAGGCCAAGAGTTCTAGTCGCATCACTCCGAAGTGTCAGCGCGCTCTGGGTCTGCGTCGGCGCGCTTCACGCTGACGGTTGCCAACATTGCCGACGCAGGGGCCGGATGTGATGCTGAGGATCGCGCCGGCGCTCCATTTCAGCGACTGGACCAAAGCAAAAGGGGCCGCGCGGATGGCGCAGCCCCTTCCTTGTTTGGATCAGTCTGTCGACGGACGCGTTACGAGAACAGCGCGTCGATGTCGTCTTGCGATGTCGATGGTCCATTCATTGCCGGGCCATTGAGGAGGAGTTCGCGAGCGCGGACTTCGTCGGCGGTTTCGGACTTTGCGGTGTCCGTGACGCCGAGGGCACTGGCGAACTTGGTGACGCGTTCCTCGATGTGACGTAGCGTCGAGATCACTTTCGTAACACGTTGGCCCGTCAGGTCCTGGAACGAGCAGGCCTCGAATATTCGCATCATGGCGGCGTCGACGTCGGCTTTGTATGCCGTCAGGTCGGTCGGCTCCAGGCTCATCAGCTTTTCGGCTTCCGTCATGATGGACTCAGTTGCGCGCTCCGTGTCGCGCACGACCGCGTCGAGTTCGACGGAGGCACCTGGGAGGCGGGTGTCTTTGATGTCGTTGGCTTGGAGGCCGGAGATTTCATCGCGGGCCTTCTGGATGAAGTCCGCAAGGTATTTGAATTCACCGATGATCGAACGATCGAGTGAGCCAAAGAAGGCGGTCATGGCGTCAGCCATCTGGTGGGAAAGGTCGAGCACTTCGACCAGCGGACGTTCGCGAACGCCTGTGGCCTTGAGCTGGTCCATCGCGACGCGGATCTTTTGTGCAGCTTCTGCGGCAGCCATCAGAATTCTCCCAGCACCGCTTTGAGCTTGCCCTTCAGCGTCTCGGCGTTGAAAGGTTTTACGATGTAATTGTTCACGCCAGCTTTCTTCGCGGCGATCACGTTCTCGGTTTTTGATTCGGCCGTGACCATGATGAAGGGGGTCGTCTTTAGTTTGTCGCTGGCGCGGACCTGCTGGAGCAGTTCGTAGCCGGTCATCGGCTCCATGTTCCAGTCGGAGATCACGAGGCCGAACTTGCCGCCATTGAGCTTTTCCAGCGCCTGGCGACCATCCTTGGCCTCCTCGATATTCTTGAAACCGAGCTGATTCAGCAGGTTTCGGATGATGCGTATCATCGTCTGATAATCGTCCACGACGAGGACGGGCATGGACAGGTCGACGGCCATATTCCAGAAGCTCCTAGGCGGTTGCTATCGCTACTTTTAACGGAAGAGCCCGAAAAATTGGTGAATCACGATCGAAATGTCGGATTAAGACGGGTGTTTACGAGCAGACTCGGTCTGAAACCCCTGTATTCAGGCCGTATACTAGGCGTATGGCGCGAAAGCGGGTTCACACGACCCGGGGCTATGTTCTATGCACCCGGCGACGGTCCGGTGGTGAACCGGCTCTGCACTTGAGGAAATTTGGAATGAAGCAGGGCAAGACTTTCGCCGACCTCGCTTTGGGGATGCAGGTCTCCATCGAGAACACCGTCAAGGAGCAGGACGTCTCCGATTTCGCCCGGGTCTCGGGCGACAACAATCCTCTGCACATGGACGATGAGTACGCCAGGACCACACAGTTCAAGGGCCGGATCGCGCACGGCGCGCTGACGGCCAGCTACATCTCGGCCATCCTCGGCAACGACCTGCCGGGACCGGGCGCAGTGTTCATGGAGTTGAACCTGAAATTCGTGCGGCCAGTGCGGATCGGCGACACAGTGATCTCGACGGCCGAAGTGATAGAGATGGTCGAGCGCGGCTATCGCGTGCGGTTGGCCGTGAAGGGTGAGGTTGAAGGCAAGGTCTGCATGAAGGGCGAGGCCCTGGTCATGGTGCCCTCCGGCAAGGCCGAGTGAAACCGTGGCAGCCAAGCTGAGATGAGCCCGACGGAGATAGGCAAGGGCGCAGCAATCGCACTGGGTAACTTCGACGGGTTGCATGCCGGGCATCGCGCCGTCATCGAGGACGCACGCGGACAAGCGAAGCAAATCGGTGCGCCGCTGGGCGTTGCGACGTTCGAACCTGCGCCGCGGCGCTTTTTCCAACCCGATGCGCCCCCCTTCCGCCTGATGACGCCGTTGCGCCGGCAGATCGCGCTGGATGCGATCGGCGTTGATGAGGTGCACCTGCTGCGTTTCGACGCTGTCATGGCGGCGATGACGGACCGAGAATTTTGCGCGCGCGTGATCGTGGATGAGGTTGGCGCGCGGGCGGTTAGCGTTGGGTTCGATTTTCGCTTCGGCAAGGGCCGGATGGGGGACGCGGACAGCCTGACGTCGATCGGTCGTGACCTTGGCTTCGATGTCAGCGTGGTTGCGGAAGTGAAGGATGCCGGCGCCAAGGTATCGTCCTCGCGGATCCGCGAGGCGATCGAAACGGGCGATATGGATGGGGCTGGCGCGGCTCTGGGTGGCAGCTGGATCGTCGACGCTATTGTGGAGCATGGCGAGAAGCGCGGACGCACTCTGGGCTTTCCGACGGCAAACATGCAGCTGGGCGAGATCGCGCATCCGGCACACGGCGTTTATGCGGTCTGGGCGCGGTCGGAAGGGTGGCCGGAGTGGCGGCCAGGCGTCGCCAGTTTCGGGCGCACGCCCACCACCGGTCTGCGGGACGCGCTGCTGGAAGTCGTTGTTTTTGACTGGTCTGGCGACGTTTACGGTCAGCGTATGCACACGGCCTTCGTAAAATTCCTGAGACCGGAACAACGTTTCAAGGGGTTGGTTGAGCTAATTGCAGCTATGAAAGCTGACGAAGCGGCAGCAAGGGCCGTCCTTGCGGGGGCGAGGCCGCCGCTGCTATGAGCCTCACAATGCAACGGGTCGCCATCATCCGAATTATGGGCCCGGCGGGCGCGATCTAGCGCGTTCACCGCCGGGACTGTCGTATCCGCCCCAGGCTTCAACTCAAGCGACACCCAGATTCACCGATGACACGCCCAGAAAAAGACGACGCAGCGAACCCTTACAAGGACACGCTGTTCCTGCCTAAAACTGACTTCCCGATGCGCGGCGGCCTGCCTCAACAGGAGCCTGCTCGCCTCGCCAAATGGGAAGCAGAAGACCTGTACGGCCAGTTGCGTGCGGACGCGAAGAAGCGCGACGCAAAAGTCTTCATGCTGCATGATGGTCCGCCCTATGCGAACGGACACATCCACATCGGCACGTCGATGAACAAGATCCTCAAGGATCTTGTTGTCCGCACGCGGCAGATGACTGGGTTCGACGCCGACTACATTCCTGGATGGGACTGCCACGGCCTGCCGATCGAGTGGAAGGTCGAGGAAGAGTTTCGCGCGGCGGGCAAGCAGAAGCGCGACGTACCGATGGCGGAGTTCCGCAAGGCGTGTCGCGACTACGCGCAGAAGTGGATCGATATCCAGCGCTCGGAGTTCAAGCGGCTCGGCGGTGCAGGTAACTGGAACGACCCCTACCTGACGATGGCGTACACGTCTGAAGCTGCGACCGTGAAGGAGTTCCTGAAGGTCGCCATGAGCGGACAGCTCAAGCGCGGCGCGAAGCCTGTGATGTGGAGCCCGGTGGAGCAGACCGCGCTGGCGGAGGCGGAGATCGAATACGCTGACCGTAAGGCGTCTATGATCTGGGTGAAGTTTCCGGTGAAGGCTGGCGGTGTCGATGGCGCGAGCGTTGTGATCTGGACCACAACTCCCTGGACGATACCGGCCAACCGCGCAGTCTCGTTCAATCCAGAAATTTCCTACGGCGTCTACGAGTGCGATAGCCTGGAGCAGGGGCTCGCGTTTGAGCCGTGGATCAAGCCGGGCGACAGGCTGGTTCTCGCCGACAAGCTGGCAGAGAGCGTGATGAAGGCGGCCAAAGCTGGAAGCTGGAAACGCGTTGGCGATGTAAGCGCGGCGCAGCTGCGGGGGATGACGCTGGTGCATCCGCTGAATGCGTCGGGCTATGCTTTTGACGTGCCCATGCTAGCCGGCTCGCACGTTACGGATGACACGGGCACTGGTTTTGTGCACACCGCGCCGAGCCATGGTGAGGACGACTACGAAGTCTGGATGGCCAACACCAAGGCGCTTGAGGCGCGGGGCATCGATGTTTCGATCCCCAACACTGTGGATGAGTTCGGGCGCTACACCAACGTCTGCCCAGGTTTTGAGGGCCTAGAGATCATCACGGTTGACGGCAAGAAGCGCGGGCAGGATGGGCCAGCGAACAAGGTCGTGATGGACAAACTGATCGAGGCGGGCGCACTGCTTGCGCGTGGCGTCACGACACTGCGCGACGCACACTCGTGGCGGTCCAAGGCGCCGGTGATCCGGCGTGGGACGCCGCAATGGTTCATCGCGATGGATCGACCGTTGAATCATTTCAAAGGTCAGGAAGGCAAGACCCTACGCGAGCTGTCGCTCGCCGCCATCGACGCGACGGTGTTCACGCCGGAGCGCGGGCGCGAACGTCTGCGCTCCATGGTTGCGGAACGGCCGGACTGGCTGATCTCGCGCCAGCGCGCGTGGGGCGTGCCGCTGACTCTGTTTGTCGACCGCGAGACAGGCGAGATCCTGAACGATCCGGCCGTGAACGAGCGCATTGTCGCCGCCGTCGTCAAGGGCGGGGCAGATGCGTGGTTCGGCGGCGATGCGGCGGCCTTCCTAGGCGGGCGCGACCCCGCAAAGTACGAGAAGATCAACGATATTCTAGACGTGTGGTTCGACAGCGGCACGACGCACGCGTTTACGCTGGAAGATCGCGGCCTCAAATGGCCGGCGGATATTTATCTCGAAGGGTCGGACCAGCATCGCGGCTGGTTCCAGTCGTCATTGCTGGAAAGCTGCGCGACGCGCGGTCGCGCGCCCTACGACGGCATCGTCACTCACGGGTTCGTGCAGGCCGAGGATGGCGAGAAGATGTCGAAATCTCTCGGCAATGTGATCTCACCGATGGAAGTCTGCGAGAAGTTCGGCGCGGACATCCTGCGCATCTGGGTGGCGTCTTCGGACTACGCTGACGATCCAAGCTTTGGTTGGAATCTGTTTAACGCGAACAGCGATGTGTATCGCAAGTTGCGCAATACGATGCGCTATCTGCTCGGCGCGCTGGATGGCTTTAACGAGAGCGAGCACGTGGCGCTGGCTGACATGCCGAGCCTGGAGCGTTGGGTTCTACATCGCCTTGCAGAACTCGATAAGCTGGTGAGCGAGGCGTACCACGCCTACGACTTCAAGGTGGCGTTCCACGCGCTGTTGAACTTCTGCGTCGTGGACCTATCGTCGGTGTATTTCGATATCCGGAAAGACAGCCTGTATTGTGACGCGCCGTCGTCGCTGCGCCGCCGCGCGTGCCGCACCGTGATGGACGAGGTGTTCAACCGACTTTGCATCTGGCTCGCGCCTGTGCTGGTCTACACCTGCGAGGAGGCGTGGGAGCTGCGCCATCCGGGCCAGGGGTCGATTCACCTGCAGCAGTTCCCTAAGACGCCGGAAGGTTGGCTTGATCCCGTTCTGGGATACGAATGGCACGAATTGTTCAGCATACGTGGTCAAGTCACTGCAGCGCTTGAATTCGAACGACGCGAAAAGCGAATTGGATCTTCGCTAGAAGCTGCGGTCGAAGTGGATGTTCCGAGCAAGACCGCGATCGAGGCATTCAGCAAGGGCATTGATCCGGCTGAGTTCTTCATCACTTCCCAAGCGCAGCTGAATCTCGTTGCCGGCGATAAGATAGCGGTTAGGTGCTCTCGCGCCGAAGGAATCAAATGCGCCCGCTCATGGAAATACTTCGATCCGGCGACGGCTGATCCCGCTTTTCCGGATATTACCCCGCGCGATGCTGCAGCGGTGCGGGAATACCGAAAGCTCTGAGGTATAGTTATGGCCCTGAAGATGGACTGGCTTTCGCGGGATAAAATCACCCGCGCGTGGCGTTGGGGCATTCCCCTCATTATCGGCATTGTGGTCCTGGATCAGCTGAGCAAGGCGTGGGTGCTGGGCAACCCGCAATTCAACGCGCTGAACTGCCTCGCCATGACCGCACCCTGTGGCCGGGTCGAGGTGTCGTCGGTAATCGACTTCTCGATGATGTGGAACCGGGGGATAAGCTTCGGCTTCATGCAGGCCGACGGGCTGGCCCGCTGGGGACTGTTCGTCATCATCCTCGCAATTGCTGTTGGTTTCACGATCTGGCTTCTCCGCGCTCAAAGGGCGCTGACGGCTTTGGCGCTGGCGCTGGTGGTTGGCGGGGCAGTCGGAAACCTGGTCGACCGCGCCGTTTTTGGCGCGGTCGTTGATTTTATTGATTTTACCGGGCCATGGTTCGGCGTGAACCTCGGCGGCTGGCCGGTCGGTTTCCCATGGATTTTTAATGTAGCAGACGCGTCAATTTCGATTGGGGCCCTTGTTTTGCTGCTGGATCAGCTTCTGGTCTCGCGGAACCCGGCGCGCTAGAAGGACTGGGAGTCGGACGTACGACACTCCAGGAGAATGCCAGTGAAGCGTTATTCCACTATCGGGCTGGTCGCCATGACCGCGCTGAGCCTTGCTGCCTGCGCGTCTCCCGGGGGGCCTGATGAGTTCCGCGTGGTCAGGAAAGCGCCGCTGACGGTGCCACCCGAATACAACCTGCGTCCGCCGACGCTGGGCCAGGCCCGGCCGCAGGAATTGTCGCCCGAGGCTCAGGCCCGCGTGGCGGTGTTCGGCGTCGACGTCGGCCAGACTGCCAGCGACGGCGAGAAGCTGTTCGTTCGTTCGGCCGGGGGGGATGCGGTCGATCGCAACGTCCGCGCCCAGGTCGATTTTGATGACAGCCAGACGCTGCGCAAGAACCGCAGCCTTACGGATATGATCCTGAACTTTGGCGGTGAGGCCCGCGAGCCCGTGATCGATCCGGCCGCCGAGGCTGAACGCCTGCGCGCCGAAGCCGACGCGGTGAAGGACATCACCGGCGGTGGCAAAGTGATCATTCAGCCCAAGCAGACAAGCAAGCTGCCCGGACTTTGAGGTCAAGCCGGTTTTCCATGATGCCCGGACTGCTGCGTACCATCGCGGTCCTCCTCGTTGCGGGGATCCTGCTCGGGGCACCGGCGACCGCGCAGTTGGGGAATGACTGGTCACCACAGACTTTCACATTGTCGAACGGCATGCGCGCGGTGGTCCTCCCTGATCACCGTGCGCCTGTCGTCACGCACATGATCTGGTATCGCGTCGGTTCGGCCGACGAAGTGCGCGGGAAGTCGGGTCTGGCACACTTTCTTGAGCATCTGATGTTCAAGGCCACGAAGGATCGGCCCGCCGGCGAATACTCGAAGATCGTCGCGCGCAATGGCGGACAGGACAATGCGGCGACGTGGTTGGACTATACCAACTACCATTTTCGCGTCGCCAAAGACCGCCTGCAGCTGATGATGCGGATGGAGGCGGACAGGATGGTCAATCTCCAACTCGCCGATACAGAGGTGCTGCCTGAGCGAGGCGTGGTGCAGGAGGAGCGGCGGCAGAATGTCGACAGCAGCCCCGCCGCCATTCTCGACGAGTTGGTCTATGCTAAGCTGTTCGCTGGGCACCCTTACGCGGTGCCGGTGATCGGTCGGATGGACGAGGTTGCAAAGCTGACGCGCGCCGACGCAGTTGACTGGTATCGTACCTGGTATGGGCCTGAAAACGCGATCCTGGTCGTGTCGGGCGACATGACGGCCGCGGAGCTCAAACCTCTGGCAGAGGCGATCTATGGCGCCATTCCGCGCCGGGGTGATCTCAAGGTACGCGCGTGGCCGCCAGTGAAGCCGATTACGGAATCGGCGGAAGTCGTCTATCGCGATCCAAAGGTCAGTCAGGCCACATGGAGTCGTAACTGGCTGGGCGTGAAGATGGGACATCCGGATGCAGCGGCGTTGCAGGTAGGTATGCAGGTGCTGGCCGGTGGCCGGACCAGCAGGTTCTATCGCGAGCTGGTCGAGGGCGGCAAAGCCGTAATGGCGCACGGCTCTAGCAGTGAGATGGAAGCGGCGGGAACGCTGGCGATCAATCTGACGCCGGCGCAGGGCACGTCAGTCGAGGATATCCGCGCCGCGTCAGTGCTGATCACCAATCGCTTTCTGGATCAGGGGCCGACGGCCGAGGAGTTGACGCGCGCCAAGAGCATGCTGGCCGCCGAAGCTGTGTTCCGGCGCGATAATCAGATGGACATGGCGAATTGGTATGGCGCGATGCTGACGGCCGGCATGTCGATCCGCCAGATCGTGGACCAGGATGCGCGCATCGCATCGGTGACGGCGGCAGATGTGAAGGCGGCGATGAACCGCTATCTGCGCGGGCCGCGATACGTCGACAGCCTGCTTGCGCCGGTGACGCCGTGAAGCGTGCGCTGGCCAGTCTGTGTGCGGTGTTTGCGCTTGGCGCGTGTCAGACCATGCAGACGCCGACGCCGCCGCTTACGCGCGCGCAATCCGAACTTTCCAACGTGCAGGTGGTGACGTCGCCCGGCGGCATTACGGCGTGGCTGGTCAGCGAGACATTTGTACCGTCGATCGCGATGCAGGTTTCGTGGCAGGGCGGCAGCGCTGCGGAGCCCGTTGGCAAGGACGGACTCGGCTGGGTGCTGGGTTACATGATGAACGAAGGCGCCGGCGACATGGATACCACCGCGTATGGCGCGCGGATGCAGGACCTGAACATGGAGTTCGCTTGCGGTGTTTGGGTCGACTGGACCACGTGTGGCTTGTCGACGCTGAAGGCTACGGCTGATGATAGTTTTGAAATGATGCGGCTGGCGTTCAATAAGCTGCGCATGGATGACGAACCATTCGAGCGGGCCAAACGCGAACTGGCGGTTGGCTTGAAGGAGAGCGAGAGCAATCCGAAATCCGTGTCGGGTCGCGCCATGAATGACGCGCTGATCCCCGGCCATCCCTATGCGCGCTATGCGACAGCGGAGACGGTTTCGAGCATTCGCAAACAGGACGTGATCGCGCTCAAGAGCCGACTGATGACGCGCGACCGGCTGATGGTCGTAGTGGTCGGCGACATCACGGCCGAGGAGTTGAAGCCGAAGCTCGATCTGGTGTTCGGGACCCTGCCAACGGGACAACCGCCAATGGTCCTGCCGGATGCGGTTGCAAAGTCTGCGCAGGCTCACCCGATCATCAAGCAGCTGCCGCAACCACAAACGCTGATCCTGTTCTCCGGGCCTGGCGTGCGGCGCGATGATCCGGATTTCTTTGCGGCGTACACCCTGAACTACATTCTCGGTGGCGGTGGCTTCTCCTCGCGGCTGGTTGACGATGTGCGCGAAAGGCGTGGCCTGACGTATGGCATAGCCACGGGGCTGAGCATTCAGCCGCATTACTGGCGCTGGACGGGCTCGACCTCGACGATGAATGACAAGGCCGAGGAAGTCATCCGCCTTATCCGTGAAAACATTGCGCGGCTTGGCAAGGATGGGCCGACCGAGGCGGAGCTTGTCGATGCCAAAGCATATCTGACGGGGGCCTTCCCTCTGTCCTTCGACTCAAACGCCAAGACGGCGAGCAATCTCTTGGGTTTCTGGCAGGACGGCCAGGGCGCGGACTATGTTCAGCACCGCAACGAATATTTCGAGGCAGTGACGCTGGACGACCTCAAACGGGTCGCCTCGCAATACATGAAGCCCGAGGATTTCACCTTCGTGATGGTCGGCCAGCCGGTTACGGACTGAGCGGATCCCATAAAGCTGTGGGTGCAGATGAGCCAACGCTCTGCAATCGGCGTTCGGCAAGGCTAAAGTGCGTGATGGCCGAATCAGCCCTCAAACACTCTGAAGGACGCATCCGCCGTCTGCCGCCGGACGCTGTGAACCGCATCGCTGCCGGCGAAGTGGTGGAGCGCCCTGCCGCTGCGGCGAAGGAGCTGATCGAAAACGCGCTGGATGCCAGCGCGCGCACCATTCGCGTTCGCATCGAGGGCGGCGGACTGGTGCGCCTGATGGTAGAGGATGACGGCTACGGCATGTCGGTTGACGAGCTGCCATTGGCGATCGAGCGGCATGCCACGTCCAAGCTGACAGCCGACGACGACGGACATGTGGACCTGCTGGATATCCGTACCATGGGATTCCGGGGCGAAGCGCTGCCGTCGATCGGGTCGGTTTCGCGGCTGTCGATCCTCAGCCGTGCCAAGGGATCCGACAGCGCCTTCGAGATCACCGTGGATGCCGGTCGCATCCACGGCCCGAAACCCGGACCGTGGAGCGGGCTGACCAGCAATGGTACGCGCGTGGATGTGCGCGACCTTTTCTATGCGACGCCCGCGCGGCTGAAATTCATGAAGTCCGAGCGATCGGAGTCGCAAGCGATTGCCGACACTGTGCGCAGGCTAGCGCTGACGCGGGCGGATGTGTCTTTCCATCTGGAGACGGACGAGCGCGCGATCATCAAGCTACAGGCCGAGCAGGGTACGCCGGCGGAAGCGCGGCTGAAGCGTCTTGGCGCCGTGCTGGGGCGCGAGTTCCGCGAGAATGCCGTTGAGATCGAGGCGGAGCGTGAAGGCGTGCGGGTTTCGGGTTTCGCCGGTCTCCCGACGTTCAATCGCGGGACGTCGCAGCACCAGTATCTGTTCGTGAACGGCAGGCCGGTGAAGGACAAGTTGCTGGTCGGCGTGCTGCGCGCCGCCTTTCAGGATTTTCTCGCGCGTGACCGGCATCCGATGGCGGTGCTGTTCGTCGATCTCGATCCGATGCAGGTCGACGTGAACGTTCACCCGGCCAAGACGGAGGTGCGCTTCCGGGACGCTGCCAACATGCGTGGCCTAATGATCGGCGCATTACGTCATGCTCTGGCGGCGGCGGGCCACCGGGCCAGCACCACGGTTGCAGGTGCGACGCTGGGCGCGGCGACCAGCCATATTGCGCCGTCGCTTCAGTGGGGCTCGCAGAGCGCAAAATGGTCGCCTGCAAGACCGGTTGTGTCGGACACCGACGACGGAACGGCTTATCCTGCGATGTCGGAAAATCGCGCATCAACCTTCGATGCCTTCGCGGCCTCTCCGAGCGCGCGGGTAGAGCCCGCGCCGGATGACGCCCCGGTCGGCACGCCACCGCTGGGCGTTGCGCGGGCGCAGGTGCACGAGACCTACATTATTGCGCAGACGGCCGATGGCATGGTGATTGTCGATCAGCACGCGGCCCACGAACGCCTGGTCTATGAGCGCATGAAAACGCAGATGGTGGGCGAGGGCGTGAAGCGGCAGGCGTTGCTGATCCCCGAGATCGTCGAGCTCTCGGAGGAAGAGGCGCTGCGCGTGCTGGATCGCGCGGCGGAACTTGAGCAGATGGGCCTTGAGGTCGAACCGTTCGGCCGGGGCGCCGTTGCTGTCCGCGCGACGCCGGCGCTGTTCGGTCCGATGGATGTGAAGGGCCTGATCCGCGACCTGGCCGATGACTTCGCGGAGTATGAGGCTGGCCTCGCGCTCAAAGAGCGGATGGAGGAGGTGATGGGCAACATGGCCTGTCGTGGCTCCGTTCGCGCGGGGCGAAGGCTGACGGCTGACGAGATGAATGCGCTGCTTCGCCAGATGGAAGCGACGCCGCACTCGGGCCAGTGCAACCATGGGCGGCCTACTTATGTCGAGCTTAAGCTATCGGATATCGAGAAGCTGTTCGGACGGCGATAGGCTCGATATCGCCACGTTTAATCCACCCTACTAAGGCTGCTCGAGCAGGGCGCGCACTGGCGCGAAGGTGCGGCGATGTACGGGGCTCGGGCCCAGCCGTCGCAGTGCCTCCATATGCGCGGCCGAGCCATAACCCTTGTGCTGTGAGAAGCCGTAGCCGGGATACTGCGCGCAGAGTTCCATCATCAGGGCGTCGCGCGCGGTCTTTGCGAGAATGGAGGCGGCGGAGATGGCGGGCTCCACCGCGTCGCCGCCGATGATACAGGTGACCTCGCAGCCGAGCGGGGGTGGGTCCTTGCCGTCGACGAGGGCGTGGGTTGGGCGGGTTGCAAGGCCTTCGAACGCGCGGCACATGGCGCGGAAGTTAGCCTGGCGTATGTTGATTGCGTCGATCTCCTCGACACTGGCCCAGCCTACAGCCCATGCTATGGCGCGCTCGCGGATCAGCGGCGCGAGTACGTCGCGGCGTTTCTCGGACAATTGCTTGCTGTCGTTGAGGCCTTCGATCGGGCGCGTCGGGTCGAGAATGACGGCGGCAGCACACACAGGGCCAGCGAGCGGGCCCCGACCAGCTTCGTCGATACCGCAGATGATTTCAGCAATGTCCATGGCACCTTCGGGCCGTGCTGGGCGTACGCGCGTTAGACATGAGTCCGAAGCCACACTGCAAGCCTGTATGTGCTACGGGCGTGGCGTTCGAAGGGATTATTGAGAACCTTTAAATCCGGTCGATAGATGCTACAAACTGTGGCATGCGACCGCTTCGATGTTCCATTAATATCACGCTGGACGGGTGTTGCGATCATCGGGTGGGAATCCCGGATGCAGAGCTGCACCAATACACCGCCGACATTCTGGCGCAGGCGGATGGGCTGATACTGGGACGTGTTACATACGAGATGATGGAGACCGCGTGGCGGCCCGTCGCGGAGTCGGGAGTGCTGCCCGACGGGATGCCCGAGTGGACAGAACCGTTCGCGCGGACGATCCACGTAGCGAAGAAGCATGTGGTGTCGGATACGCTGGAGAGCGTCGACTGGAACGCCGAACTGGTGCGCGGGCGTGAGCTGGAAACAACTGTCAGGCGGTTGAAGGCGGAAAAGGGAAACAGGCTTTATGTGGGGGGCGTGATGCTGCCGACCGCGCTCGTGGAGATGGGGCTCATCGACGAATTCGAGTTCTTCGTGCACCCGCGGATAGCCGGGCATGGACCGGCCCCCTTTGGCGGGCTGTCGAATATCGTCGACTTGAAGCTCGTGGGGCGGAAGGAATTTGGCTCGGGCGTGGTGTCGATGCGCTACGAGCTCAGGAGATAGTTACATGTACAAAGCTGACGTGATCCGCATCCACAAGCATGGTGGACCGGAGGAAATGCTTTTCGAGCAGATGGACTTGCCCGCGCCGGGGGCTGGGCAGGTGCGGCTGCGCCAGACAGCCGTCGGGCTAAACTTCATCGATGTCTATACGCGGACTGGACTATATCCGGGGCCAACGCCGGCTGTGCTGGGCGTTGAGGCAGCTGGCGTGGTCGAGGCGCTGGGCGATGGTGTTACAAGCATCAATGTTGGCGACCGGGTGGTCTATAATGGCCTGGGGGGTGCCTATGCCTCGCATCGCAATGCGCCGGCGGACCGGCTGGTACGGATACCCGACGCGATTTCTGATGAGGATGCAGCGGCGGTGTTCCTGAAAGGGCTCACCGTCTGGATGCTGACGTTCGAGATCCGCCGCATTCAGCCGGGCGAGACGATCCTCGTATGGGCGGCGGCGGGCGGCGTTGGCTCCATCCTCGTGCCGTGGGCAAATGCGCAGGGCGCGCGCGTGATCGGTGTCGTGTCAACGGCGGAGAAAGCGCAGCTTGCAATGACGTATGGGTGCGATGCGACAATCCTCGCGAGCGAAGACGTGGCGGTGCGGGTGAGGGAGCTGACGGGTGGCAAGGGTGTACCTGTGGTCTATGACAGCGTCGGCAAGACGTCAGCGGAGCCGAGCCTCAAGTCGCTTCAACCCCGCGGATGGTTCATTACCTATGGCAATGCGTCGGGGCCGGCGGATCCTATCGCTCCAGCGCGCCTCAATCAGGGGGGCTCGTTGGTCATGACGCGGCCGGGCCTGTTCCATTTCACCAAGACGCGAGAGGAGCTGGAACGCGGGTCGGCGGCGCTGTGGGGCGCGATGCGCTCTGGCGCCGTGAAGGCAGACGTGCGCCAGCGCTTTGCGCTCAAGGATGCGGCGGCGGCTCATCGGGCTCTTGAGGCGCGCGAGACGATTGGCGCGACCGTTCTCAGGCCGTGAGATCCTAGGGATGGATCATCCTTTCCAGAGATGGGTCGATGCAGCGCGTCCACTGACGCAGCTATGGCGCACTGCGCTGGGCGCCGTCATCGTTGTCGGGATCTGGCTGGGGTGGACGCTGGCAGTGGGCCTAGTAGCCGTCCGCAGTGGCTTGACCTCGCGGGACGCTATGGCGTCAGTCACCGGACAATCCGACGTATCGCTGCCTTATCTGGACGCCGTGATCGCGATCGGTGTTCTGTTCGCAACGTTCTGGGGGCTGTGGTTCGGCGTATGGACCGCGGCGCGTCTGCTGAGCAAGCGCAACTTTTTGTCGATCATCTCGCATGATCGGCGGGCGCGGCTTGGACAGTTTGTCGTGGGGATGGGGCTGGCAGCTGGCTATCTCGCCGCTGGCATGGCGCTGTCCGTGTTCTCAGGCTCTGCGCCGCAGCGATCGAATCTGCAGATCGAGACATGGCTGCTATCGCTTGTGCCCCTGGCAGTCCTGATCTTCCTGCAGAGTGCGGGGGAAGAGCTGTTCTTCAGGGGGTATCTGACCCAGCAGCTTGCGGCGCGCGTGCGGCATCCGGCCGTGTGGGGATTGCTGCCGTCGCTCGGCTTTGGATTCGCTCATGCCAGCAATGGCGGTGGCGACCTAGCGTTCGGCGCCTACTACATCGTGGCCGCATCCGTGCTCGGACTAGTGATGACGGCAACGGTCTGGCGTACGGGTGGGTTGTCCGCTGCAATGGGATTCCACTTCGTCAACAATATCGGCGCGCTGCTGGTGGTGAGTGTCGCGGGATCGTCGCCGCCCGTTTCTCTGTTCCGGATAAGCTTGCCGGATGCGCTGGGATCCGCGCCCATCGACTTGCTGATGTTAGGACTGCTGCTGGCGTTCGTGCTGTCGCCTTATGCGCCGCTGCCGAAGGGTCAGGCCCTGCGCAAGAACGATATGCGCGCTGCACCATAGAGTCGCTCGTCCTCTGCGGTCCAGCCTGAGGCGGCGGGTGCTGTTTCGTCCGAGCCGGTTTCTGCGACGACCAGCGCGTTCGGGGTCAGCCATTGCCCGGCTGTGAGTTGTTCTAACGCGAGTGAGACTAGACCCTGCGCGTAGGGCGGATCCATGAAGACGAGATCGAAGGGAGCGCCGAGTCCAGCGGGCTTGACGCCCAGGTCCGTGGCGGAGCGCCGGTGGATACGGGTGTTACCGAACAGCTGGAAGGCTTCGACATTGTCGCGAATGCAGCCGCGCGCCGCGGCGTCGGTCTCCACGAACAGGCAGAATGCGCCACCGCGCGAAATCGCTTCGAAGCCTAGCGCGCCCGACCCTGCGAAAGTGTCAATGATGCGGGCGCCTTCAAGACCTGGGGCCCAGTCAGCATGGGCGAGCACATTGAACAGGGACTCCCGGGCGCGGTCTGAAGTGGGGCGCGTGTTGCGGCCCTCCGGCGTGCGAATGGTACGACCCTTCAATGTGCCAGCGATGATGCGCATGGAGGTAGCGTCTAGCATCCCGCCGCTGAAATGCTATGGGGCGGCATGGACGAGGCGTTCGACCTTGAAATGATGCGGCGCGCGATGGCGCTGGCGCAGGCTGCGGCGGATGCCGGCGAAGCGCCCATTGGCGCGCTGTTGGTTGATCCCGCGACGGGCGAGGTGGTGGCTGAGGCGCACAACCAGCCGATCAGACTTCACGATCCGACCGCTCATGCCGAGTTGCTCGCGATGCGCGCGGCTGCTGCAAAGCTGGGGAATTACCGACTGACCGGGCTGACGCTCTACGTAACGCTGGAGCCCTGCGCGATGTGCGCCGGCGCGATCAGTCATGCGCGTGTCGGCCGGGTGGTCTATGGCGCGCCAGATGAGAAGGGCGGGGCCGTTGCACATGGTCCCTGCTTCTTCGAACAGCCGACATGTCATTCGCGGCCAAGCGTGACGGCGGGCGTGTTGGCGGACGAGTCCGCAACGCTGCTGCGCAGATTCTTCCGCGCCCGCCGTTAAGGCTTGGCCGTCGGTGGTATGGTTCCGCCGAACAGCGACTTGTATTGCGGACGCATGTCTTCGCTGAATACGGCTTGCGGGACGGTGAGCGTGTATGCGCCTTCGGCGTAGGACCCGACTGCATAGGGGTCGTAGTACACAAAGAGGCCGCCGAACCTTTCGGCTTCAGTGGAAGGGGCGAGGGCGATATGCGCGTCTTCGATTTTCACATTGGCCGTGGGCCCGGCGCAGGTGATGGGCTCGTCGAGGATCGTCGCCGACTGGATAGCTTTCATCTTCGCAGCCTTGAGGCCCTCGCAGATGGCAATCGTGATGGCGGGCGAGGGCGAGCGATCCGCCTGCAGCATCTTGGCAAGGGACAATTCCTCACCCGTGTCAGTGCGCACGATCTTGGTGTCGGTCTTTCCCATGCCGTGAGCGCCGCCTGTGAACTCATAATTCGTTCCGACCAGGCTCGCTATGCCGCCAGCCTTGGCGCTGTATTTCCATTCCTGCTGAACTTCCCACGACATCTCAACGGCGCCCTGTTTCTTGCGCTCGTTGAAGTCAGCGCGCGCTTCGATCTTTTTCTTGTCGAGATAGGCCTGGGCGTCGGCCTGCAATTTCTTGACGATGGGGTCGTTGGCGTCGGCTTTTGGCAGGACAGCGCTGAAGGTCAGCGACTCATCGATGAAGCTGATCGAGCCATCCGGCGACAGCGTGGCTGTGCCGGGCTGCATCGGGGTGAGTGGTGCAGGGGGCGGCACGGGATCGGTGACTGCGGCGGACTGCACGGCGACGGTCGGATCCGTACCAGTCATCGCGTCGGGGTTCTCCAGCGCGCTGTTGCGCTGCTGACCCATGGTCAGGACCGCTGCGCCACCACCAGCGGCGACAATCACCGCCGTCAAAATGCCGACGATGACACCCGTGTTCGAACGCTTGCGCTCTTCCGCCATGTCGACTCCCGAATTCCAGCCTGGCGCAGTATCCGCTAGATTGGTGCTGCAATGAAGGCCCAGCTTGCCAGCAAGAGCAGGCCAGCTTCGCGATTGGCTCTGAACAAGGTCAGCGCGCGCTGACTGTGGGCGGGATCGAGCCGGATAGCCTGGAAGGCCAGATGGAGCGCGAATGGCGTCAGCAGTGCCAGCGCAAGCCAGCCGCCTGCTTCGAAACCTGCAGCGCCACAGAGCGCCGCGCAGGCGAAATAGATCACGCTGACCGCCCCTTTGACCTTGCCGCCGAACCGTCGCGCCGTGGAGCGAACGCCGATCAGCGCGTCATCCTCGCGGTCCTGAATGGCGTAAATCGTGTCATAGCCCAGGGTCCAGAACATGAGGCCGGCATAGAGCAGGCCGTCCGCCAGTGTCAGCTCGCCACGTATGGCGGCCGGCGCGACGATGGCGCCCCAATTGAAGGTCAGGCCGAGCCAGACTTGCGGCCACCATGTGATCCGCTTCATCAGTGGATACAGCGCGACCATCGGGATCGCTCCCAGCGCTACCAGTCTCGCGAAGTCAGGCAGGCAAAGCAGGATCGCCAGACCAATGCCGCACTGGATCAGTAGCCACCCCAACGCTTTCTTGAGCGTTACAGCGCCGGACGGTAGTGGTCGCAAAGCCGTGCGGGCGACTTTGGCGTCGATGTCCCGATCGAGAATGTCGTTGTACGTACATCCGGCCCCGCGCATTGCGATTGCGCCGACGATGAAGAGGGCCGCGAGCCATCCGTCCTCTGCGACAAGGCCATGCGGGATGCGTGCAAGCACAAGGCCGATAAGGCAGGGCAGCGCCAGAAGCCAGAACCCGGCCGGGCGGTCGTAGCGTGACAACTGCAGGTAGGGGCGTGCGAAGGCCGGCGCGCGGCTCACCCACGATCCGTGTACAGCGTCAGCGGGGGTGGTGGGGGTGGCGTCGGTCTGGGTCACGTCTAGTCCTTGGCAGATGGGTTGGGCCGATATAGCGCAAGGGCATGAGCGCGACACCCCGGCTGTATGTTGAGGCGGATCTGGTCGAGGGCGGTGATTTCGCCCTGGGTGGCGATCAGGCGCACTACCTGTCGCGGGTGATGCGGCTGGGAGTGGGCGATCACGTGCGAGTCTTCAATGGCCGGCATGGCGAGTGGGACGCCACGATGCGCGCCAGCACCAAATCGACTGCGACACTGGCGTTGGGGTCGCGCACACGAGAGCATGCGGGCGTGCCGGACCTTTGGCTGCTGTTTGCGCCGCTGAAAAAGGCGCGGACAGATTTTTTGGTCGAGAAAGCCGTTGAGCTCGGCGTCGCCGAGATTCGGCCGGTGCTGACTGAGCGGACGGATGCCGAAACGGTACGGGTCGATCGGTTCCAGCGTCTAGCCATCGAAGCGGCCGAGCAGACCGAGCGGCTGGATGTGCCGCCCATACGTGACGCTGCGAAATTGATGACGTTGCTAAGCGGCTGGGACACGAACCGGGTGTTGCTCTTCGCGGACGAGGCCGGCGACGACGCAGAGCGTCCATGGGGCGGCGAAGCGGGCCGAGCGAGGCCCGCCGACGAAGTGCTGCGCGGGCTGCCCGACGGCCCGGCCGCGATTCTGATCGGACCAGAGGGGGGATTCTCTGCCGCCGAACGCGCGCAGCTCCGGAAACAGGCTTTCGTGCGTCCGGTGAGCCTGGGGCCGCGAATCCTGCGGGCGGAGACGGCGGCGGTTGCCGTTCTAGCGTTGTGGCAGGCGATCCGGGGCGACTGGCGTGGATAGGTCCGCTGATCGAGGGGATAGTTTTCCTCCTCAATTCGAACATTTGACGCGTCACGCTGGCGTACCTATTCCCGCGTACCTATCTCGCTGGCGAGGGCCAGTTCTGGACGCAGCGCATGACCACACCTACTCGGGATGTTGACGAGGCAGCGCCGCGCATAGCGAGCAAGCGGGAGCTCGTCGAACGTCTGGCAGGCGGCGCCAAGCCGAAGTCCGACTGGCGCATCGGCACTGAGCACGAGAAGTTCGCCTTTATAGAAGGCTCGCTGCGGCCCGTGCCCTATGATGGCGTCGCGTCGATCAAGGGCCTGCTCGACGGTCTCGCGCGCGACTACGACTGGGTGCCGATCATCGAGGGCGGCCACATTATCGGCTTGAAAAAGGGTCTGGCGAGCGTCAGTCTCGAACCCGGTGGCCAGTTCGAACTTTCGGGCGCACCGCTCGACAACATCCATGAGACCTGCGTCGAAATCGGCGACCACCTGCGGGAGACGCGCGCCATTGCGAAGCCGATGAACATCGACTTTCTGGGACTCGGTTTTTCGCCGCTGTGGTCGTTCGACGAGACGCCGATGATGCCCAAGGGCCGATACGGGATCATGAAGTCTTACATGGGCAAGGTCGGACGTCTCGGTCGGGAGATGATGTTCCGGTCATGCACGGTGCAGACCAATCTCGATTTCGGCTCCGAAGCCGACATGGTAAAGAAACTGCGCGTCAGCCTGGCGCTGCAGCCGCTCGCGACGGCGCTGTTCGCCAACTCGCCGTTTGCCGAGGGACGCACCAACGGCTTCCAGTCCTATCGTTCGCACGTATGGACCGACACGGACCCGGATCGCTCGGGCATGCTGCCGTTCGCGTTCGACGAGGGCTTTGGCTTCGAGCAGTATGTCGACTACGCGCTCGACGTGCCGATGTATTTCGTGCGGCGCGAGGGCAAGTATATCGATGCATCGGGGCTGTCGTTCCGCGATTTCATGGCGGGCGAATTGCCCGTGCTGCCGGGCGAACTGCCCGCGATGGATGATTTCGACGACCACCTGTCGACCATCTTCCCAGAGGTGCGTCTCAAGACGTTCCTCGAAATGCGGGGCGCGGATGCTGGCGCGCATGATGCGCTTTGTGCTCTCTCGGCTTTCTGGGTTGGCATTCTCTATGATGACGTCGCCCTCGATGGGGCGTGGGAGCTGATGAAGGGCTTCAATGCGTTCGAGCGTCAAGCGTTGCGATCCGCCGTGCCGATGCTCGGCCTCAGCGCGCCTATCCGGAACACGACGGCGCAGGAACTCGCGCGCGGAGCAGTGAAACTGGCTGCTGATGGCCTGAAGCGCCGGGCGCGCGTGAACGCGTCAGGCAACGACGAGACGGTGTTCCTGGCCGACCTGCAGGAAAGCGCCGAAACCGGCGTTACACCGGCGCTGCGTCTGCTGGCCAAGTACCATGGGCCTTGGAAGCGCGACATCACGCGCGCCTTCGCCGAAACACGGGTCTAGGCCGCTTCGGCGCCTCTGTTCATCTTAATAGCTACAAACTTGCTCCCTTCCGACGATTACGGGGCTTGAGCATGTGCGTTCCGCGTGTTGATCATCGCTCAGACCCGCGAAGGGCAATTGGGCGAGGACTTCATGGATATCGTTGTCGTGGTCGGCATCGTGATCACTGTGATCACGGGGTTTCCGGTCATTCTTCAACTGCGCAAGCAGCCCAAGGGCCTGCACATCATCTTCTTCACCGAGATGTGGGAGCGGTTCTCCTATTACGGGATGCGTACAATCCTGTTCGTCTACATGACGCAGCATTTCCTGTTCTCAGATGAGGCGGCGTCGGGCCAGTACGGCTCCTATACCTCGCTGGTGTACCTGTTGCCATTGATCGGCGGCATGCTCGCTGACCGTTACCTTGGCACGACCAAGGCGGTGGCGTTTGGCGCGCTGCTGCTGGTGGCGGGACACCTCACCATGGCGATCGAGCAGGAGCCGGCGCGCAACGTGCTCGTCTATGAAGGCCAGCGATACGACATCGCGGCCGAGGGCAGGCAGGACAAGCGCCAGGCCTGGATCGTGATTGAAGATCAACGGTATGGGTTCGGTCCGGCCGACGGCGGCGGTATGGAAATCAAGGGCTATGCAGGCTCGGCTACGCTGCCGACTATCCTGCCCAAGGACAATCCGGAGACACCGGCAGTCGAGGGCTACCAGATGCTCGTGGAAGGGCAGCAGCCCTTCTACATGAGCGCGTTCTTTCTTGCGTTGTCGCTCATCATCATGGGCGTGGGTTTCCTTAAGGCGAACCTAGCCACTCAGGTCGGCCAGCTCTACACCAAGGACGATCCGCGCCGCGATGGCGGGTTCTCGCTTTACTACTATGGGATCAACCTCGGCGCCTTCTGGGCGCAGGTGGGTTGTGCCTGGCTGGGCGCGGAGCTGGGCTGGCAATGGGGCTTCGGCGCAGCTGGCGTCGGCATGCTGTTGGGATGGCTGGTGTTCGTGCGCCGGCGCCTGCTGTTCTTCACACCCGGACCGGCGCAGCTTCCCGCGGAGCTCGGCCTGCCGCCCAATCCCGAGTTGCTCAAGAAGCCACTCATCGGACCAATCAATCGCGAGTGGCTGATCTACATCGTGGCGCTGCTGAGCGTGGGCCTAGTATGGCTGTTGGTGCAGCGAGAGCCGATCGTAAACACTGCCTTGACCGCCGCTTCGGCGGCGATGCTGGCGTTCTTCGTCTACTACATGGTGACCAAGGCGACGCTGGCCGAAACGGGTAAGCTGATCCTCGCGATTATCCTAGTGCTTGCATCGGTGGTGTTCTTCACGCTGTTCGAACTCGCGGGTTCTGCGCTGGCCCAGTTCTCCGAGCGGTCATCGCAGCTTTGCATTGGCGGCGCGTGCGTCAACTCGGGCCAGACTCAGAGCTTCAACGGCGCCTTCATTCTGATCTTCGCGCCGATATTTGCAGCGATGTGGACGTGGCTGGGGCGGCACAAGAAAGATCCGGGTGATGCGTTCAAGTTCGCGCTCGGCCTTATTCAGGTTGGCGCGGGCTTTCTAATTCTGGTGTGGGGCGTTCAGTACGCTGATGCCTCGTTCAAGGTGCCGCTGATCTTCCTCATCCTCCTCTACCTCCTTCACACAACCGGCGAACTGTTCCTGTCGCCTGTTGGTCTCTCCGCCATGACCAAGCTAACGCCGGCGCCGATCGCGGCGACGATGATGGCGACTTGGTATCTCGGCTCGTCGATTGCGCAGGCGGTGCAGGCACAGATTACCAAGCTGACCGCGCAGGAGACGGTTGGCGGGCAGGTGCTCGATCCCGGGCTGGCGTTGAAAACGTATGCCGAGGTATTCACCAACGTGGGCCTATGGGGCATCGGCATCGGTGTCGCGCTGGGCATTGCTAGCCCGTTCCTCAACAAGCTTGCGCATCTCAAGGACAAACCGAAGGACGGGCAAACGCCTGCGCCACAAGCCGCCGAGTAATCGGGGCCGGCTAAAAAGCAGAGGGGCGTCTCCGGAAGGAGACGCCCCTTTCCTGTTTTGTCGCTGTGACGAACGATCAGCCAGCCCCGCCGACGGTGATCTTGTCGATGCGGAGCGAGGGCTGGCCGACGCCAACGGGGACGGATTGGCCGGCCTTGCCACAGGTGCCGACGCCTTCGTCCATGGCGAAGTCGTTGCCGACCATGGAGATGTTGTTCATCACCGTGGGACCGTGACCGATCAGTGTAGCATTCTTCACCGGCGGGCCGACCTTGCCGTCTTCGACGAGGTAGGCCTCGGTGCACTGGAAGACGAACTGGCCGTTGGTGATGTCGACCTGGCCGCCACCGAAATCGACAGCCCAGATGCCGCGCTTGATCGAGCGGACGATTTCTTCGGGATCATGCGTGCCGCCGGTCATGAAGGTGTTGGTCATGCGGGGCATTGGCGTCGAGGCGTAGTTCTCGCGGCGTCCATTGCCGGTGGCGGGCACGCCCATCAAGCGCGAGTTCATCCGGTCCTGCATATAGCCAACGAGGACGCCGTCTTCGACGAGAACCGTACGCTGGGTCTGCGTGCCTTCGTCGTCGAAGGAGAGCGAGCCACGGCGATTGGCGATCGTGCCGTCGTCGACAATGGTGACGCCCTTGGCCATCACCTGCTCGCCGACCTTGCCGGAATAGACGGATGAGCCCTTGCGGTTGAAGTCGCCTTCGAGGCCGTGGCCGACGGCTTCGTGCAGCAGCACGCCGGTCCAGCCCGGTCCAAGCGCAACTTCCATTTCACCCGCGGGGGCGGGAATGGCTTCCAGGTTGATCTCGGCCTTTCGCAGGGCACGTTCGGCGAGCGCCTTCCAGCGATCGGGCTGGATCCATTCTTCATAGGATGCGCGGCCGCCAGCGCCGGCCGAGCCCGTCTCGCGGCGACCATCCTTCTCCAGCGTCACAGCGATGTTGACGCGAACAAGCGGCCGGGCCTCTGCGACGCTGGCGCCGCCAGAACGGATAATCTCAACAGACGTGCGCGATCCGGCGAGGGACGCGGAGACCTGAACGACGCGCGGGTCACGGGCGCGAC
Organism: Hyphomonadaceae bacterium; assembly: GCA_947478925.1. GTDB lineage: Bacteria > Pseudomonadota > Alphaproteobacteria > Caulobacterales > Hyphomonadaceae > UBA7672. The sequence continues at coordinate 36,659 of CANJXY010000009.1, forward strand.
ACCAGGCGTCGATCTCGGCGAGCAGGCCGGTCTTGGCGACGAAATTGGGAGCGGCGGTGGGGTCGACGTCGACATAGAGGCGGCGATTCACCGGCGTCGGGCCGACGGCGAGGGCGCCGCGGCGTCCGCGTTTCGCTGCGGAGGCGGAGGTGGCGGCGCGGCGGAGGGAGGCTTCGGAGATCTCGCTGGCGTGGGCGTAGCCGGTGGTTTCGCCTGATACGACACGCAGCCCGAAACCCTGTCCGCTGTCGTAGGACGCGGACTTCAGCCGGCCGTCGTCGAACAGGAAGCTCTCGGACCTCACCGATTCGAGATAGATTTCGCCATCCTCGGCACCGTCGAGCGCCTCATCGAGAATGCTGGCGGCTTTCGACACGCCGATGCCGGCTTCCTCGATCAGGCTGCGGTCGGACATCGATTGCCTCGCTCAAAGACTCTTCTTCCAACCCAAGATAGGGTGGGGCACCGGTCAAATACAACGGAAAGCCTGCCGCTCCCGTCGGGATCGGGCGTCAGCTCGCTGCGGCGGGAACCACGGTGAAACGAGCCATCTGCTCTGAGGCCAGCTTGAAATCTGGCTTCATTTCGAGTGCGCTGCGGAAATCCTCGTAGGCCGATTGCAGGTCGCCAAGCTTTTCGTGGGTCAGGCCGCGATTATAGTAGCCGACAATGCGCGCCTCTCCCGAGGTGGATACGACCCCCTCGTTAAGCGCGGCGAGCGCCTCCGGGTAACGTTTTAGGTTGTAGAGGGCAGCCCCGAGATTGACCTTGGTTTCTGTCAGCTCAGGCATCATGTCGATGCTGCGCTGGTAATCCCACATGGCGCGCGTGTTGTTTCCGTTGCGCATGTGCAGGATGCCGCGGTTGGTGTAGGTCGCGGCCTTGTCCCTGCGGCGCAGTGTCTCCTCGGTCAGCGCGCGGTTGCATGCGTTAAGCGCTTGCTGCAACGCAGCGTCGCCCGTTTCGGCGGCCTCATAACAGGCCCGCGCGAGACCGCCGCCAATCACCGTGACAGCGCCCTGCGCGAAAGCCGCGCCCTGGCTTGCTGCGACAGCGATGCAAATCGAAATCCCCAATCGAAACCGGGTTCTCATCTTCCCAACTCCTTGAGCGTCTGATAGCGACCACGCGCTTACCAATTCGAATCGCGCCGCCTGCGACACTATGCACCCGGCGGTCCGAAACGGAGTGGTAGCGATGGGCAGCATATCACGTTAAAGCCCGGGTTTCACGCATCTGGCTGGAGGATGTGGACAAAATGCTGAGAAAGACCCTCAAAGTCTTGGCGCTCGGCGCGGCCAGCCTTGCGGCTGCCGGGTCCGCGTGGGCTGTGCCCACGCCAGGCGGCATCGATTTCCAAACGCCGGTCACGGAGACCGCGAAGAAGGTGCACGCCTTCCATAGCGAAGTGCTCTGGATCATTACGGTCATCGTCGCGGTAGTCACTGCGCTGCTGATCTGGGTAATGGTCCGCTACAACAAGCGCGCCAATCCCGTGCCGAAGAAATTCAGCCACAACACGGTGATCGAGATCATCTGGACCGTGGTGCCTGTTCTCATTCTTGTTTGGATCGCCAAAGGTTCATTCCCGCTGCTGTATGAGCAGGACGTCGCTTTCAATGGCGAGCAGGTCGCCGAGGCCGATGTCGTGGACATCAAGGTCTACGGCAACATGTGGTACTGGGATTACACCTACAATCAGAACACGGACAAAGAGTTCGTCGTCGAAAGCCGCATGCTGCGGAAGGGCGATGCCGACCGTCCGCTTGTCGAGACGCGGGGTGACTTGCAGCAACTCTCGACAGACCATCCGATGGTCGCTCCGGTTGGTCGGTATGTCCGCCTGAAGATCACCGCACGCGACGTGATCCATTCATGGGCTATGCCGCAGTTTACTCTGAAGGTCGACGCCGTGCCGGGGCGCTTGAACCAGCTCTGGTTCAAGGTCGACCAGCCGGGAATCTATTACGGCCAGTGCTCCGAGCTTTGCGGCAAGGATCACAGCAACATGCCGATCGAACTGTGGGTACTTCCGCAGGCCGAATACGATGCATGGCTGGCCGCCGCACAAGCCGACCCGGCCAAGGGCGGCCGCGAATATCTGGATAGCCTGCCGCGCCCGGGCGCGACGACGCAAGTCGCTTCGGCGCAATAAGATCAGGGAGCCGTTCGATGTCGAGCGATGCCAATCACGCTGCTGACCACGGTCACGGGCACGATCACGCCCATGGTCACGATCATGCGCACGACGACCACCACCACCACGATCCTAAGTGGTACAGCCCAGCGCGTTGGCTGTTCTCAACGAACCACAAGGACATCGGGACGCTGTATCTAGTGTTCGCGATGTGCGCGGGCGTCGTAGGTTTCGTGTTCTCGGGCTTCATGCGCGCTGAACTCGCTGAGCCGGGCCTGCAGCTGTTCAACGGAACGGCTTTCGGCGGGTTCTTCGGCACGGAGCACAACTACAACGTAATCACCACGATGCACGGCCTGATCATGATCTTCTTCATGGTCATGCCCGCCTTGATCGGCGGCTTCGGAAACTGGTTCGTACCGCTGATGATCGGTGCGCCGGACATGGCGATGCCGCGCATGAACAACATATCGTTCTGGCTCGTGCCGGTGTCGTTCTTTCTGTTGATTCTCTCAATGTTCGTGCCGGGCCCCCCGGGCAATAATGGCTTCGGTGGCGGTTGGGTTCTTTATCCCCCATTATCCAGCACGACGGGCCACCCTGGCCTCGCGATGGACCTCGTGATCTTCTCGCTCCACCTCGCAGGCATGTCGTCGATCCTCGGGGCGATCAACTTTATCGTGACGATCCTCAACATGCGCGCGCCGGGCATGACGCTGCACAAGATGCCGCTGTTCGCATGGTCGGTGCTTATCACCGCCTTCCTGTTGGTCCTTGCACTGCCGGTTCTCGCTGGCGCGCTCACCATGTTGCTGACCGACCGTAACTTTGGCTCGAAATTCTTCGAAGTCTCGGGCGGCGGCGATCCGATCATGTTCCAGCACTTGTTCTGGTTCTTCGGTCACCCTGAAGTCTACATCATGATCCTGCCGGGCTTCGGCATTGTCAGCCACGTGATCTCGACCTTCTCGCGCAAGCCGATCTTCGGCTATCTCGGCATGGCCTACGCCATGGTGTCGATCGGCTTCATCGGCTTCCTCGTCTGGGCGCACCACATGTACACGGTGGGCATGGACGTGAACCTGAAG
>CANJXY010000010.1 GCA_947478925.1 Hyphomonadaceae bacterium
CGCGCGGCCCCCTAGGCCTGGCGCCGACTTCATCAGCCTTGCCTGAAATCCCCGTCTGATTGCAGTTGTTCAGCCGCAGACGCTTGCCAGGCCCGCACCTGCCAGAAGGCGGGCTCGAGCTTTGCCGCTTCTTCATAGCTGGCGGCATTGTCGATTGCGGCGGTAACCCTTTCGTTCAAGGCCACAAGGCCCAGATATGACGCCATGTTCCGATCAATGACATAGGTGGCCGATGCGCGGATGAGACCGAATGTCAGGTTCTCCGCGGAAGGCTTTGCCTTCCCGCGGCCGGTCAGGTTTTCGCCGAGCGCGGCGCTGACTTTCGCGGCCCGCTAATTGTCGTTGTCGACATCGTAGGAGGTCAGTGCATTGACGCCGAGAAAGGTCACAAGGTCGACACCGGGCAGCGTCGCACTCGCTTCAAGCGCCGTCTGAAGTCCGTTGCGGGTATCGCCATTTGGCGTCAGCTTGAATTGCGAAAGCAGCAGCAGCAACTCGGCGCCGATGTGGAACGCATCTTCCCCGTTGCCCGCCAGCGCCGCCGTCGCATACCTGCGCGCGGCTGCGTAATCCGTCGCCATGAAAGCGGCGAAGCCAAACTCATTTGCGATGATCGGCAGATCCGTCCGGCCCTTGGCCAGCGTGGCCCAGGTCGAGGCTGCCTCTGCAGCTGCCTTCCTGTAGTCCTTCGCCTGCATCGCGTCGTTGAAGGATTTGATGTCGGCGAACGCAGGCAACGCCAGACAGATCGCGGCGGCGGACACGGCGACACGCTGCAGAAAACGCGCATACTGCATCGCACTCTCCCCAACCACGCCGCGACCTTAGTCAAGTCGCCGCCTGGCCGGCAAGATTGGCGGCCGGCCAATCTGCAGGCTTGCCTTTGCGCACCACTTCGCCCTAACGCTGCGATGAGCGTGGAGGAAGTTCGCATGCGCAGGATGCTTTTTGCTATCAGTGGATTGCTAGCGCTTTCGGCCTGCACGACCACAGCGTCGACCATCCCCGTCAGCGGCGCTGCCGTTGAGGTGCATCTGCTGGCGATCAACGATTTTCACGGCAATCTCGATCCGCCTTCGGGAGGTGTGTTTGTCGTCGATCGCGCCAATCCGCTGACGCGTGGCTCGGTTCCCGGAGGCGGAGCGCCGCGCCTGGCTACGGCGGTGAGGGAACTCAGCAAGAAGTCCAATACGGTCATGGTAGCAGCCGGCGACATGATCGGCGCCTCGCCGCTGCTGTCGAGCCTGTTCCATGACGAGCCGACTATCGAGGCTCTGTCGCAGATGGGGCTCGCGATCACGACGGTCGGCAATCACGAGTTCGATGAAGGCTGGCAGGAACTGCGCCGCATGCAGAATGGCGGCTGCCATCCGGTCGATGGCTGCAAGGGCCCGAAACCATTCGCAGGTGCAAAGTTCGAGTATCTCGCTGCCTCGACCTATCTCGACGACGGCACAACCCTGTTTCCGCCTTACGCGATCCGCGAGTTCGGCGGCGTGAAGGTCGGCTTCATCGGGCTGACGCTCGAAGGCACGCCTGACGTGATCACGCCGGCGGCGCGCGCGGGCATCACGTTCAAGGACGAAGCAGAAACGGTGAACGCGCTGGTGCCGCAGCTACAGGCCAAGGGCGTCCAGGCCATCGTCGTGCTGCTGCATGAGGGCGGCTACACAAACAACGCGCAGGATGATTGCCGCGGCCTCACCGGCACGATCACCGAGATCGTTCCGAAGTTCGACAAGGCGGTGGATGTGGTCGTCAGCGGCCACACCAACGGGATCTATATCTGCAACGTCGATGGCCGGTTGGTGACCAGCGCGGGCGCCTATGGCACGCGCCTGACCGATATCACGCTGATGATCGACCCTACGAGCGGCGATGTAATCGGCGCGAAGGGCCGCGATGTTCCGATCGCAGAAACCCAATTTGCCGAAGACAAGGCGCAGATCGACCTCATCAGCGCCTATCGCAAGCAGGCTGAGCCGCTGATGAAGCGCCCGGTCGGGGCGATCACCGAGGCGATCACGCGTCGCGGCGGACAGACTGGTGAGAGCGCGATGGGTGACGTCATCGCGGACTCGATGTTGGAAGCCGCGCGACGGCAGACCGACAAGGTGGATATCGGCTTCATGAACCCGGGCGGCATCCGCTCGGACCTGCCCTTCCACGATGGCGGCAAGACGACGTTCAACGACATCTTCACGGTGCAGCCGTTCGGCAACGATCTTGTCGTGATCTCTCTGACAGGAGCCGATATCGAGACGGTGCTGAAGCAGCAATACCAGACGAGCGGGAACAATATCCTGCAGGTATCGGACGGTTTCACCTTCACGTGGAAGCAAGCGGCGGGGCAGCCGATCGAGATCGTGCCCGGCTCAGTGAAGCTCCACGGACAACCGATCGTGGCAACACAGACCTATCGGGTGGTGACGAACAATTTTCTCGCGGGCGGCGGCGACAGCTTCTTCGCCTTCAAGTCGGGTACTGGGCGCCTGAACATCGGCAGCGACATCGAGGCGCTTGAAGCCTATTTCAAGAACCACTCGCCGATCACGCCCACGATCAAGGGCCGGATCAACAAGGTCGACTAGGCAGGCATCAACAACGCCGCAGCCTTCGCCTCTTCTCTGCGGACCGCCAACTGCTTCGCACGCATAGGCTCGTAGCTATCGCGTGTCGCCTGCGACGCCAGGTCGGGATGGCCCGACTCGAAGGGTGGCGCAGGCGCGTATTCGAGCCCGAGCTGGACCATCTTCGCAAAATCCTCGCCGGCGATTTCCGCGAGCACGGTGAACGCGAAGTCGATGCCCGCCGTCACGCCGCCGCCGGTGATGATGTTGCCATCGCGCGCAACGCGCGCGGGATCGTGCGTGGCGCCGAACAGCGGCAGCAAGTCCGCATAGGCCCAGTGACACGCGGCGCGCTTGTCCCTGAGCAGACCGGCGGCGCCGAGGATCAGCGAGCCTGTACAGACAGACGTGATATAGCGCGCGCCGCCGGCGAGACGACGGATCTCCGATGTGAAGCCAATGTCTTGCGCGATCTTCGTCGCCCCTACACCTCCGGGAACACAGATGAGGTCACAGCTTCTTATGTCTGCGATCCGCGTCGTGCCGCCGAAGGTGAGGCCGTCAGCCTCCACTGAACCGCCGTCCGGGCTTGCAACAATCGTCTCCGATCGCGGCAGCCGGCTCAGCACCTGGTGAGGGCCGGTGAAGTCGAGATGCGTCATGCCGGGCCAGATTGCGAACACTGTTCTGAATGTCGTTCCGGCTTCTGTGTGCATGATTTCCTGGGGCATCGGGGGAGGAACCTCGCTCTACGAAGCCAATGTGCCTCAATCAGCGACTGGCTGAAATGACAATGTTACCTCTTTTTCGGCCAATGCCGATCTGCTAAGATCGCTCCATGGCAAAGACACCCTCTCCCCGTTCGCTGAAGCCGCGCACCATCGGCGTGCTGATCTTTGACGACTTCCAATTGCTCGATGCGGCTGGCCCGATCGGCGCGTTCGAAATGCCGATGCGCGGGATGAACCCACCGCCCTACAAGCTGACGGTCATCGCGCCGAACGCCGGACCCGTGAAGTCCTCCTCCGGCGTGGTGTGGATGGCGGAAGCGATGCCGCGCCTGCCGAAATACGACACGGTGATCATCGCCGGTGGATGGGGCTCACGCACGGCGATGCTCGATCCGAACGTGCAGGCCTTCGTGAAGGCGGCGATGAAGACAGCGCGGCGCGTCTGTTCGGTCTGTTCGGGGGCGTATATTCTGGCGCAGGCCGGCGTGCTGGACGGCAAACGGTGCACGACGCACTGGGGCCGGACACCAGATTTCCAGAAGCGCTATCCGGACGCAAAGCTGGAGCCGGACTGCATCTACACACGCGACGGCAAACTGTGGACGTCAGCTGGCATCACGGCGGGGATCGACCTGGCGCTGGCCCTGATCGCGGACGATCTCGGGGAGGAAGTGTCACGCCGGTCAGCACAGGAGCTGGTGGTTTACCATCGGCGGCCGGGCGGGCAGTCGCAATTCTCGGCCCTGCTGGACATCGAGCGGATCGAGGGCCGGTTCACGCCCCTGCTCGGCTGGATGCGCGAGCGGCTGGATGAGGATCTGTCGGTCGAGACCTTGGCGGGCCAATCCAACATGAGCCCCCGGAACTTTGCCCGCGCCTTCGCGGCCGAGACCGGCACAACCCCGGCCAAGGCGGTCGAGCGGCTGCGGCTGGAGAGCGCCCGGGAAAGGGTGGAACATACCAGCGCGCCAATCGACGTGGTGGCGCACGATGTCGGTTTCGGGGATCCGGAACGGATGCGGCGGGCGTTCGTGCGCGCGTTCGGCCAGCCGCCGCAGCAGCTGCGGAGACTTGCGCGGGCAGCGCTTGCTCAGTCGGCCGACGTGTAACGGGCAATACGCCCGTCGAGTTCGGCCAGACGAATACGCCAGACGAGAAGTTCGCGGGCGGTTAGACCCCCCTGGGCCGGCGATACCGGCTCGAGAGATGCCAGATCCGTCGCAATCCGCTCGCGGCGTTCGCGCAGCATTTGCAGGGTTTCGATGCGGGCGTCTTGGTGGTGCATGATGGAGAAAATAGGAAGCATGGAGCCGATGACGAGTCGACTCTCGCATGCAGAGAATTGATCGCGGGAAGGAGCCTCTCAGGCGCCCTTGATGGCGCCGACAAACGGCAGGCCACGCATCTTGCCGGCATCGTCCATGCCGTAGCCGACCAGGTAGCGCGATGGCGCATCCCACGCCCAGGCGTCCAGTCCGTCGGCCTCGACCTCGGGTTTTCGGGCAAAAACGCAGGTCAGGATCTCGGCCGCCCCTTTGGCTCCAAGGTGCTGGCGGGCGAAGGCAAGGGTCCGGCCGCTGTCGAAGACGTCATCGATCAGCAGGACGCCGCGTCCCTCGAGCGAGCGGGAGATATCGGCCCGGACCACAATGCGCCCGGAACTCACGCGCTCATCATGGTAACTTTCCAGCCAGAGGGCGTCGAACCCGAGGTCCAGCCCGCGGGACATCAGGGCGCGCATCAGGTCGGCGGCAAAAGGGGTGGCGCCCAGCAGGGTGACGACCCCGGTCCACGGACGGCCTGACAGGCGGGGGGCGAGGCGGTCTGCGAGCGCGCCAACACGGGCGTCAACCTCCGCAACCGTCAGCAGGATATCGACATTTGGCGGGACGAACGGGTCAGTGATGGCCGGCCTCCGGCGCGGCGGGCGCCGGCGCATGTTCCGTGGCAGGGGTTTTCGGCTCGTCAGCGTGGGCGACCGCCTGTGTCGCTTCGGCCGGGGCGCCGGTCGGAGCAGCGGCATGCGGAGCCGCCGCAGGCGCATGGGCCGGGGTCGCCTCGATCTGGGTTTCCTTGCCGCCGCCGGTCTCACCATCCGAGTACGCGAAGGTGACGGTCAGGCGGTAGGTCTCGACCGGCGGAGCTTCAAAGCGGGAGGTAAATTCGGTTCGTTCGCGCGGTTTTAGTTCAGCCACCGCCAGTTTGTCGGTCCATGTCTGGACCACCTTGCCGCCCTCGTCTTTCAGCGTCACGCGCAACTCGGGCGTCGGGCGCGCCTCTTCGCTGTTGTTCACGGCAGCGCCTGTGACGGTGAGGACCGGGGTGGTGCCGTCGAAGGAGCGCTTGGCGGTGACGTTTTCCAGCGTCAGGCCGAAACGGTTCACGTCCAGACCAACCAGCCGGTAGATCGACGCGGCGCGCGGGAAGGCCTGGGCGACATCGTTGCGAAACAGAACGGCCACGCCAACCATGGACAGGAAAACAAAGCCGGTGGCGAGCCAGGCGATGGTGACAGCCCGTCCCTGAGCCTTCTTGCGCTTGGCATGCTCCCGCGCGCGGTATTCGGCATGGGGACCAGCGCGGGCCTTGGAATTGGCCTGGGCGGTCTGGCGCAGGCGCTCAACCTGCTCGCGGGTCAGGCCGGTATCGTCCTGCGCGACGGCGGTTTCGCCTTCATCCTGCAGTTTTGCGTGCCAGGCATGGCCGCATGTGGCGCAACGTACCCGCCTCCCCTCCTTACCAATGGAGGAGTCCTCGGCGAAATATCGCGTGTCGCAGGAGGGACAGACCAGGATCATCGCACTATCGGAATCACACTTACGGTTAATATAGTCCAATTGGGGCTGGAATCTGATCCGCTGGGGCGGACGGAAACCCTCGCGGAGTATGATGCCAGAACACGAATTTCCCAGTGATGAACCGGTTTTGAGGTTTGACCGGGTCGGGCTCAACTATGGGCCCGATTTGGACGTTTTGGCTGATGTTTCGATGACTTTGCGCCCGGGTTCCATGACTTTCCTCACAGGACCGTCGGGCGCGGGCAAGTCCACACTGCTGAAACTGGCCTATCTGGCGCTGCGGCCCACGACCGGGCGGGTATCGATTTTCGGGGTCGATACGGGCGCCCTGCGGCGACGTGACCTTGCCCCGCTGCGGCGGCGGGTGGGGGTCGTGTTCCAGGAATTCCGCCTGCTCGACCACCTCTCGGCCTACGAGAACGTCGCCCTGCCGCTTCGTGTCATGGGGCGCCAGGAGGCTAGCTACCGGAAGGATGTGATCGATCTTCTGACCTGGGTCGGACTGGGCGACCGGCTCGACGCGAAACCGGCGACGCTATCGGGCGGTGAAAAACAACGGGTCGCGATCGCGCGCGCCGTCGTCGCGAAACCTGACCTGATCATCGCGGACGAACCAACGGGGAATGTCGACGAGGAAATGGGCGAACGCCTGTTCCGCCTGTTCCGTGAGTTGAACCGGCGACTGAAGACGACCGTCTTGATCGCGACCCACGACATGGCGCTCGTCCGCCGGGCGAAAGCGGATGTCCTGCGCCTGGCCGACGGAATGGTCGTGCGCGTCCAGGCTCCACCTGACTCACCTGAGGCGCTAGCTTGAGCCGCGCCACTGCGCCCCTGCTGCCAAAGGAAGACGCACGCGAGGCGGCGCTGTTCTTCGTCGTGTGCGCGCTGTGCTTTCTTGCCGCCTTCTCCGGACTGGTCGCACGCGCAGCCTACGCAGCGGCCGGCGAATGGACGAGCGATGTTGCGGGACAGATCACCGTGCGCGTACGCGGCTCGGAATCTGACACCATCCGAGCCATAGAGCTGGTGAAGGCGACGCCGGGCATTGCATCGGCGCATGTACTGACGCGAGCGGAGTCCGAGGAGTTGCTGAAGCCGTGGCTGGGTCCGTCCGGCGTACCTGCAGACTTGCCCTTGCCGCATCTGATCGCAGCAGAAGCAGTGCACGGCGCCAATGGCGTTGGCGAGCGCGTTGGTGCAAAGCTGAATGAAGCAAAGATCGACGCGAAAGTGGATGACCATGCGATGTGGTCGGCCGACGCAAGACGCGCCACGGACACGATCGGGCTTGTCGCGCTGTCGGCCGTGCTGTTGCTCGCGGCGACGGGTGTTGCCGTGATCGCCTTCGCGACGCACGCAACGCTGCTGGCGCGGCGCGATATTGTGGAGCTGCTGCATCTCACCGGCGCCAAGGACAGCTTTGTTGCAGGATTGTTCGAGCGGCGCTTCCTGATGCTGGGCGTACAGGCGGGGGCGCTCGGGGCGCTGCTGGCGTTTGGTGCTGCGGCTTTCATCCTGTTCGCCGTGCGGCAGGCGGATGAGCAGGCTTGGCTGCTGCCGCAACTGTCCTTGTCGCTTGCGGACGGGCTGATCCTTGGCCTGTCGCCGCTTGTTGCAGGGGCGGCGGCTATGCTCGCCGCGAAAGTGACCGTGATGCGGTCGCTTTCGGACATGGTTTAGGGGCACGGTGTTTGGAAAACCGGCTGTTCTGCTATGAGCTGACCCCGTGAGAATCATTCTGCGCGCCCTCGTGATCCTCGTGACCCTCGGCCTACTGGCCGCAGGATGGGATTTCTCGCGTTTTGTCGCGCGGGCCGATCGCGCCGTGACGCCGGATCCACCGATGAACGCCGACGCGGTGGCGGCTCTCACGGGCAAGGCCGATGCGCGGATCATCACGGCGATTCAGCTGGCGGACTCGCTCGATCTGCCCTTGCTGATTTCGGGCGTGAACATCGACACGACGCCGACAGACATTGCGCGAATTTCGAATGTGCCGATCAAGCAGGTCGATTGCTGTGTCACCCTGGGCAAGGCCGCGGCCACGACTGAGGGCAATGGCGCGGAGGTAGCCGATTGGGCGCGCCGCAAGAAGGTGAAGCGCATCATCGTCGTGACGTCGGAGTATCACATGGACCGCGCGTTGCTGGAACTTCAGCGCGCCATGCCGGAGGGAACGTTCATTCCACACGCCGTAATGTCGACCAAGGTTCATCCCGGCGACTGGTACAAGGATGTCGCTACCGCCAAGGTGCTGCTTGAAGAATGGATCAAGTTCAGACTCGCAGGCCTGCGCGGTGCAGCGCTCGACCAGGGGCGCACGGGATGACCTTCATTCGCTCCCTGCTCTTTGCGATCTGGTTCTACCTGACGCTCCTTGTGCTCGGCCTCCTGGCGATGCCGATCGCGCTGTTTTCGCGCCGCTTTGCGATTGGCGCGGTGAGGTTGTTTGGGGCCACGCAGGCGTTTGGTCTCTGGCTGTTCTGCGGCATCAGCACGGAAGTGCGCGGCAAGGAGCATCTGCCGAAGGGACCCGGCCTCATCGCGATGAAGCACCAGTCGACCTATGATACGATCGCCCCCTTCATGTTCATGGAGAACCCGGCCTATATCCTGAAGAAGGAACTGCTCAAGGCGCCGGTGTTTGGCGTCTATGCCTCGCGCGTCGGCATCCCGATCGATCGTGCTGGCGGCGCCAAGACGATGCGGTTGATGCTAGCCGCAGCGAAGAAAGCGACTGCCGGTGGCCAGCAGATCGTGATCTTCCCGGAAGGGACGCGGCAACTGCCCGATACGCCGGCCGACATCAAGCCAGGCATCGTGTTGTTGTACAACGAACTGAAAGTCCCGTGCGTGCCAATAGCGCTAAACACCGGCCTGTGCTGGCAAGGCTCAGGCTTCCTGCGCAAACCGGGACGGATCGTGTTCGAAATTCTGCCGCCGATCCCGCCGGGACTGAAGCGCGATGTGTTCACACAGACGCTGAAAGACGCGCTCGATCCGGCAACGCAGAGACTGGTCGCCGAGGGACGCGCGGCGCAGACATAGACCCTTGGCGCGAAAAGCTACAGTTTCTTGCCGTCCACATCGCGCCCGAAGTTTGCCGCAGCCGTGTCCTGTCCCGCGTCGATGATCTCACGACGGATGCCGCGGGCATGGGTGAAAACGTCGAACAGCTTCTGGCCGTCGCCATTGCGGATGGCTTTTCGCAGCGCCGTGAGATCGTCATCGAAACGTCCCAGCACTTCAAGAACGGCTTCCTTGTTGTTGAGGAAGACGTCGCGCCACATCGTCGGATCGGATGCCGCAATACGGGTGAAATCACGGAAACCGGCGGCGGAGAATTTTACCACTTCGCCTTCGGTCACGGCCTCCATGTCGTAGGCGGTGGCGACCATGTTGTAGGCGATCAGGTGTGGAAGGTGGCTGGTGACCGCGAGCACGAGATCGTGGCGCTGTGCGTCCATGCGCTCCACCTTGGAGCCCAGCGCCGTCCAGAACGCCGCAAGGCGATCTGTTGCGGCGACGTAGTCCGGCGAACCTCCCTGCTCCGGCGTGAGAATGCACCAGCGGCCATCGAACAGGCTGGCGAAGCCCGCATCGGGTCCGGACTTTTCCGTACCGGCGACAGGGTGGCCGGGGATGACATGAATGTCAGTGCGGCCGAGCGAGCGGAAGTCGCGCGCGACATTGCCTTTCACCGAGCCAACGTCCGTGAGGATGGCGCCCGGCTTCATCGCGCCGATGCTGGCGCGGGCTGTCGCCGCCATCGCGCCAACGGGGACGCAGTGAAAAACGGCATCCGCGTCAGAAACGGCGGCTTCGATGGTGGCTGCGGGCTTGCCGAAACCAATCTCGCCGGCGCGCGCGAGCGCCTGTGCGTTGCCGTCGAAAACCATGATCTCCGCCGCAGCGCCGCTTTCCTGCGCGGCGCGCGCGATGGAGCCACCGATAAGGCCGACGCCGATGATGGCTATCCGGTTGAAGATCAATTCAGCCATCGGATCACTTGCCCAGAAATTCTCTCAGCAGCTGCAGCGCTGCAGTGTTGCCATCGACCGTGCCGATCGAGATACGCAGGTGGTGAGGCATCTTGTAACCCGCGAGGCCACGCAGCGTCACACCGTTTTGCTTGAGATGCTCAAGCGCCTCGGCGGCGGTCTTGCCTTTGGTCTGCGGGAATTCCGCGACAACGAAGTTGCCGACGCCGTCGATAATCGGGAGGCCGAGCTTCTTCAGTTCATCACTGACACGGGCGAATTCGCGGTCATTGTGTGCCAGTGACGCCTCGGTGAAGGCGTCATCCTCAATCGCCGCGATCGCGGCCGCCTGAGCCGGCAGGTTGACGTTGAACGGCATCCGCACTTTTTCGAGCGCATCCACCACATGCGCGGGCGCATAGCTCCAGCCGACACGCAGGCCGGCGAGACCGTAGAGCTTCGAGAAGGTTCTCGTGATCAGGACATTGCCAAACTGCGAGGCGAGTTCGATGCCCGAGGCGTAGTCGTTCTTGCGCACGAATTCGGCATAGGCGCCATCGAGCACCAGCAACACGCTCGACGGCAGGCCGGCGTGCAGGCGCTTGACCTCGTCATACGGCAGGTAGGTGCCGGTCGGGTTGTTGGGGTTGGCGAGCCAGACGATCTTCGTTTTCGGCGTCACGGCGGCGAGTATGGCATCGACGTCGGCGGTGAAGCTGTCTTCCGCGACTTCAACGACGGTCGCACCCTGCTGCTGCGTGATGATGGCGTAGATCGCAAAAGCATGGGCCGTGTTGATCGCTTCATCGCCCGGGCCGAGGAAGGCGCGGCCGAGCATCAGGAAGATTTCGTCGGAACCTGCGCCGACGACGATGCGGCTGGCGTCGAGGCCGTGCTTTTTCGCGATGGCGGCTTTCAGCGCCTTGGCCTGGCCGTCGGGGTACAGCTCCAGCTTCGTGGCGAGTTCGGCGTAAACCGCGCGCGCGCGCGGCGAGGCGCCGAGTGGATTTTCGTTTGAAGCCAGCTTGTAACTCGGCCCCTTGGTGTATTTGGGTGCTTCGCCTGGGACATAGGCGTTGACGCCAGCCAGCTGCGGCAAGGGCTTGGGCAGGTCAGACATGGGGAGGCCCCTTTCAGGGCCGAGGCCGTACCCCGATAACCCGGAGGCCGTCCAGCCCCGCGGCCTTGGCAAGGGCGATCCGGCGATCGTCCGGGGCGACGAATTCAGACATGCGGATCAGCGCCAGCGAACGGGCGCGCGCCACGACTTCAGCCTTGATGCCGACTTCGCCGAGGAGCTTGTCCGCCGTCCATTGATCGTCATGTGCGGTCGCCAGCGTGTCGTCGTCGCCTGAAGACTCCATCGGCATGCGGCCGACGATGGCGACACGCGGGCTCTCCTCCTTGCGGCCAGGCAAGCTGGGCCAACCACAGCCGATCATGAGGTCGCTAAAGCGGCTCTCGTTGAGCATCGGCCACCATTGGCCGGCCCCGGCATGTTCAGGCCATGGCAGGCAGGCCAGTGCGCTGGTTTCGGTCGAGACGCGCTCGAGCGCATCACGAATACCGACAAGCGGAACGAGATCGGGGCCGAAACCGAAATAACTGCGTCCGGCTTCGAGCGTCAGGGTGACATCGCCGCCCGCAACGTAGACCGCCTTCAGGCCGCGCGCGGCAGCGACATCGCCACACATCGAGCGCCACATGCGGGCAATGGCTTCGGGAGGCATGCCGACAGCGGCGGCGTCCCGGCAAAGGCGGCGCATTTCGGCTGCTTCCCGCGCTGGGAAGAATCGGAACGTCCCAGGGGCCGGCTGAGGGGCATCCTTCAGCTCGCGCCATTTCAGGGCAAGTGCGGCCAGAAACGTATCGCTCATGGCCTCAGACGTACTACGGAAACTATCAGCAGCCATATCACTCAACAAATCGCGCACACCCCAGCACGCCCGTACGCAAGTATCATACCTCAGAATTGGCTCAGCAAGAACCCTCCAGCAGGTGAGGCGTGCGGCTGACGGGCGAATGCTTCATTCCGTTTCCGTGCTGAATCAGGGTCCCAAGGGTGAATGGTCCCCTGTGCGGGTTAGCTCCGGCGGCCTTGGTTTTGCAGCGGGGCAGGCTTGAGACTTGCACCTGGGGTCGACATGAAACGCTCTCTTTCTCTCCTCACCGCTCTTTCGTTGTCAGTGTCGCTTTCCGCCTGCGGGCCGGGCGCGCCCAAGGCCAATGATCCGCTCTCGGGTCCATACCGTGTCGTCACCCTTGCCGACATCTTCGCAGATGCGCCGAAGCTGAGGTCGGATGGCGATCTCAAGACATTCCTG
Organism: Hyphomonadaceae bacterium; assembly: GCA_947478925.1. Taxonomy (GTDB): domain Bacteria; phylum Pseudomonadota; class Alphaproteobacteria; order Caulobacterales; family Hyphomonadaceae; genus UBA7672. Next base: position 12,407 of record CANJXY010000010.1, read on the forward strand.
CGCGACCGGCTCGACTGGGCCTACGCGCCCGGGCGGCTGCCGCTGGCTGTCATGGACCCCGAAGCTGACCTGCGCCTGCAGCAGAGCGTGACGCCGGAGCAAGTCCAGGCGGTTGAAATCGAACTTGCGAAGGAAGGCCACCGTGGCGCGCAGTTTTTGATGGCGATGGACGGCGGTGGTGATGGTCACCCCAGCGTCGCTGAACTGGCTGCCGCTGGGTTCGAGCCGGCGCAGATCTTTGCAGGCGGGATCCAGGCGGCGATGGGCGACAGCCCGGAAGCGAAGGCAACCCGCGAGAAGATCGACAAGCTGAAGGACCGCTATCCGATGGCAAAAATGGTGCTCGGCCTTGCGCTGACCGACCAGACAGATCCCACGGAAAAGGCGCAAGGCATCCGCCTTCTCTCCGAGATTCATGAACTTGATCCGCTGCTGCTGCAGACCGTGGTTACGAGCTTCTACTTCATGAGCCCGCCAAACCCGGACGCTGAAAAGGCGGGGCGCCAGATGCTGGAAGCCTACATGGCGACCTACGCCAGCCACGTCAAAGCGGGCGAACCGGTTATGCAGGGTGCGCCGGTCGCCCTGGCCTCGATGCTGGAAAATGGTCGTGGCGGTCCGAAGGACCTCGCGCGCGCTGTCCAAATCTACACCGCAGCCGTGCGCCAATCTCATCTCACCTGCGAGCCCGAAGCGGTCGACGCGTTGAAGCGCCTGAACAAGCCGGTCCCGGAAGGCACGGGCCCCGCCTGCGAGGCGAAGAAGCCGGTCAACCCGCTCGAGCAGTAAGCCGCCACGGCACGGCCGCATCGGGTGATTGGCCTGAAACGGCACAGCCAGGACGGCCGCAAGGCGCAAAACTGTAAAGTTCCGAAAAGGCCCTGCTAACGGGTTGTCGCTATCCTGTAACTGGCCCGACCCCTCTGAGCAGGGCCAGAACAGGAAACGTCCATGTCCTTCACGATGACGTCTACGGTCCGGAAGGTCTCCGATCACTTCGAACCTGAAGCCGCTCTCGATCCGCAGCAACAGCGGGCCCTGCGTGGTCATCTCGAACAGATCGACTTCGCCGCCTTCGCCGCCAACCGCGAGATTGTCGCCAAGACGCTCAGCCCCGCCGATCTCGAACAGTTCCAGCGCCTCGCCGTCGCCGCAGCCCACGCCCGTACGCGCTGGCTTTCCGCCTCGATTGCGATGTCGAAGAAAGCTGACGGGCTCTCGCCGCAGGATGTGCAGCAGATCGCTACGTTGAGAACAGCGTATGAAGAGCTGACAGAGGCCTATAACGGCCTGCGGCGCCTGGTGGAGCGCGGCTATCTCCCTTATCGCGCCAAACCCTGATCCCGCGCGCCCGACAGCGCGGAACCGCCGGGAGGGGGTCTCCTCCGGCGGTTCAAAACCTTGGTGGCTGGATCAATGGGGGATTGGGCTACCAAGCCTCCCGGCTCGGCGGTTTCTAGGGGCATTTCCGTCCGGGCGACGCGCCTGCCGGGCACCGTTCTAGGCGGAGCTCCGGCTGGTTTGGTCTGACTTACGAGCTGAGAGCAGCCTCGTTTTTCTCGCCCGTGCGGATGCGCATGACCTGCTCGAGGTCGAGCACGAAGATCTTGCCGTCGCCGATCTTGTTGGTGTTGGCGGCCTGCGTGATCGAGTCGATGACCTTCTCGAGGATCGCGTCAGAGACGGCGATCTCGATGCGGACCTTCGGCAGGAGGCGCACTTCGTATTCGGCGCCGCGATAGACTTCGGTCTTGCCCTGCTGGCGGCCGTAACCGCGAACCTCTGTAACGGTCACGCCCGACGCACCGGCGGCGGTCACAGCATCAAGGACGGCGTCGAGGCGGCTGGGTTTGAAGACGGCGGTGACGTATTTCATGGGGCATTCCCTTTCTGTTTCAGGTCTGCGGGAGATCCCCGCTTCGGGTCTACATATATTGCATCACTTACACACCTTCAACACCTATTTGAAGGTTTTTTCGCTTCGATCGCGAAATGACCGCTTCTCCGGTACTTTGACGACCCGCCCAGCCGGAACGGCTTTTCCAGGCTCGATGTATAGCCGCTTCAGCGCCTCGATCATGAGAACGCCGCCAAAGCCGGACCATGCGAATCGGCCGATCTTCTCCCATGCATCGCCAGCTGCCGTGATGATTCCCCAGTCGATCGGAGGCGCGTAAAGCGCTCGCGCCGAGGCCTGGGGGGCGAACATCGCGTTCTCAAGCAGGCGGGTGAGCTGCATGCGCGTGTACGGCCGGCCGTGGCCGAATGGCGTTGATTCGGCGCGAGCCCAGAGCCCTCGCCTGTGCGCCACAATGATCAGGATCCGCGCTTCGGGCGCGGCGACGCGCCAGATCTCGCGCAGGAGACGGTTGGGGCTCTCCGCCTCCTCCAGGGCGTGACAGACGATGATGCGATCAAACAGCGCATCGGGAAACGGCAGGCGCTCGTCCTCGACCAGGGTGGTGAGGCCCTTGCCATCGGCTGGCCAGCGTTCCGCGCCCTGCATGGCGGGAGCGGCCGAAATCACACGGCGCGCCCCGCCCCGGAACCGTTCCAGCAGCGCATGCGCGTGCCCGATTCCCAGCACATCGAGCCCATCGGCGGCGGGCCATAGCGCGGCAACCCGCTTGTCGACCATGTCGAACGTCATCCGCCCGAGCGCCGAGCCATAGAAGGCCTGCTGCCTGTCGATATCGAAGCGCATGCCCTAACCTCTGGCCCGTAACCCGGCCTATATAGGGCTTACACAGACGGGAAAGGTAAACCCACGTGACAAGCGCGATCGTCCATATCTTCCCCTGCCTGAAGGACAATTACGGCTTCCTGCTCCACGACCCCTCGACCGGGGAGACCGCCGCCATCGACACGCCGGAAGCCGGGAAGATCCTCGCCGAGGCGGACGCGAAAGGCTGGAAGATCACCCAGATATGGAACACGCACTGGCATCCCGATCACGCTGGCGGGAATGCGGAGATCGTCGCCAAGACCGGCGCGAAAGTTGTCGGCCCGAAGGAAGTCGATCGTATCGGGGCCGCGCCCGATCGCATCGTCAGCGAAGGTGACACTGTTGAAATGGGTGCTTTGAAAGCCACCATCATCGAGACGCCGGGACACACGCTGGGCCACATCGTCTTTCACCTTGCCGACCAAAAGATCGCGTTCGTTGGCGACACGTTGTTTGCGCTCGGCTGCGGCCGCCTGTTTGAAGGCACGCCGGGACAGATGTGGGACAGCCTCGGCAAGCTGCGCGCCCTGCCCGACGATACGGTGGTCTACTGCGCGCATGAATACACAGCGTCGAACGCCGCCTTCGCGCTCAGCGTGGATGCGCAGAACGCAGACCTCGTCGCATATGCGGATGATGTCAGGGCCAAGCGTGCGCAGAACCTCGCAACGGTGCCGACCACAATCGGCAAGGAGAAACGCGCCAATCCGTTCCTGCGCGCCGACGATCAGAAGCTGCAGGCGTTTGTCGGGCACGCGGGCGATGCCGTCGCGACGTTTGCCGAAGTGCGCGAGCGGAAGAACAATTTCTGATGGCTGAGCCCATGACCCTCGATGACGTCATCGGCACTCTCGGACTAAAGCCGCATCCCGAGGGCGGATGGTACGCGCAGACGCATCGCGTTGAGGCGGCGTCCGGCCAGCGTTCGGCCGGCACGGCGATCTATTATGCCCTTGGCGCAGGCGAGCGGTCACACTGGCATCATGTCGATGCGACCGAGATCTGGCACTGGTATGCGGGCGCCCCGCTGGAGCTGTCGGTGGCCGCGAGCGATCATGACCAGCCGATCGCGCATGTGCTGGGGCCAGACATCGCCGCAGGTCAGAAGCCGCAGATCGTGGTCGAGCCACACCACTGGCAGGCGGCCCGCACGTTGGGCGCGTGGACGCTGGTGGGATGCACCGTGTCGCCGGGTTTCGATTTTGCAGGGTTCGTTATGGCAGCGCAGGACTGGTCGCCCGGCGGCGGCTAGGCCGTCTTAACCGGCCGAGCGGGAAGCGGTCAGGACCCTGGCGACTTCTTCCGGCGTCACGCGACCAGCCCAGCTGTCATCCGGATTTACTTCGACGATCAGCTCGCCGTCCTTGAACGTCACCTTAGGCGCCTTGGCGCGGCGGACCGTGACCTTCTCGACCTTGGACGCGACACGGCCGGCGCTGCCGTTCGCATTCTTGACGCCAAGCACCAGAATGCTGAGCGCGTCAGCAGCCCAGGCTTCATCGTTCGAGAAAGCCTGCGTGCCCCAGATCGCGATGTCGTGGCCGGCCAGCTTGCTGAGTTCATGGGCGGCGTTGGCGCGCATCGAATCGAGCGAGGCGGTCATTGCGGGCGACGATAGCGGCGGCACACGGCCAGCCGGATCGGCGGGAGCGCCTGCGGGGTTGTGGAGGTAGGAGACTACGTTACCGGCCTTGGTGACCTTGAGAACGGTGCGGCCGGTGTAGTCCATGAAGAAAGTATCGCCGCGCTGGCCAAGCACCGGCATCAGGGAGAGGATTTCCTTGGATCCTTCCTGCTGCAGCAGCACTACGGACCCGCGCCGTTCGAGCACGAAACTCTGGCTCGTCGGGGCGCCGAGGTCGACATACTTGCTGCCGCCGGCGTCGAGCATCATGGCGGCATTGCTGCGGGTGGTGGCGAAGGTCGGGGGCGGAAGCTGTGGTTGCTGGGCCAGCGAAGGGCCCACGAATCCCGCCGCCCCGGCAATTGCCAGTAACAGGGCTGCGGCTTTTCCCGCAGGTGGGTTGATGTCCATCAGCTTCATCCCCGCCATAGAGCACGGCAAAGGGGGCGATTCTTTGTTCGCAACAGGAGCCCCGCCGGACACGTTGGGGCCATTCAGCGGCAGAGGCAAGAACCCTGACTCGTCTAGAATCAGGGATCTAACGTTGAATCGGGAAGCGTTGCCCAGAGTCCTCGCATGAGCCCTCGCCCAGGCGTGATCGCGCCTCAGCCTGCGATGAATTGTCCGCCGTTGGCGGTGAGCGTCGCGCCCGTGATAAAGCCGGAGTCCTGTCCCGACAGGAACGAAACGCACGCAGCGATCTCTTCGGCCTTGCCCAGACGGCCGACGGGAATGGTGGCGATGATGCTCTCCAACACTTTCGCCGGCACCGCCTGAACCATCTCGGTGTCTATGTAGCCCGGGCAGATCACATTGACGGTGATGCCCTTCTTCGCGTTCTCCTGGGCGAGCGCCTTGGTAAAGCCGATGAGCCCAGCCTTGGCGGCGGAGTAGTTCACCTGTCCCACCTGCCCTTTCTGGCCGTTGATCGAGGAGATGTTGACGATGCGGCCGTAGTTCCTGTCACGCATTCCCTCGATGGTCAGACGGCAGAGGTTGAAGGCAGAGGTGAGATCGACGCGGATGACGTCGTCCCACTGCTGGCGCGTCATGCGGTGGAGCGTGGCGTCGCGGGTGATGCCCGCATTGTTCACCAGCACGTCGACGGGGCCCAGATCCTTGGTGATCGCAGCGATGCCTTCGGCGCAGGCGTCATAGTCGCCAACGTCCCACTTGTAGCACTTGAGGCCGACTTCCTCGGCGCACTTGGCAGCCGCTTCATCGTTACCGGCATAGTTGGCGGCGACTTTGAAACCGTCCTTCACAAGACGTTCGGAGATGGCCCGGCCAATTCCGCGAGTCCCCCCCGTAACCAGCGCCACCTTCGTCATTGCCGTCTCCTCTGATCACGGGCTGGTGATCTCTATAGCGGGACAATTCGCGCAGGTCGCGTGGCGAGACGTGTTCCGGAAAAAAATGCTGCACCCGTGCTGCGCACAATGTTTGAGTGTGCAGGTGCGTAAAAGTCGTGCTACAAACCAATCTGAAAACGATTTAATGTGCCGCCCACCGGATCGTCTGACGCTCCGGAATGGGTAGCCGACGGGAGATGGACCTTTGACGCAGGGCAACGGTGCGCACGGCGATCGGATCGTCATCAAAAAGTACGCCAACCGGCGTCTCTATGACACCTCCGCCAGCGCCTATGTCACGCTCGAGCATCTCTCCGAACTCACCCGCCAGGGGAAAGAGTTCATTGTGCAGGACGCGAAGACGGGCGAGGATCTCACCCGGGCCGTGCTCGCACAGATCATCTTCGAGCAGGAAAACAAGAAAGAGGGCGTGCTGCCCGTCTCCTTCCTGCGCCAGCTGATCCAATTCTACGGCGACAACTTCCAGACCATGCTGCCGGCCTATCTCGAAATGTCGATGAAGACTTTCAACCAGCAGCAGGAAAAGTGGCGCGACTACATGTCGACCACGGTTGGCGAGGACAAGGCCAAGGCGTTCGAGGAACAGGTCCGCAAGAACATGTCGATGTTCGAGGACACCATGAAGTTCTTCGCGCCGTTCGTGCCCGGCCCGCCGGGAGCACCCGGCACCAACGGAATGTCTGCGATGCCGGGCATGCCAGGCGCTGCACCCACAGGCGATGCAACCAAACCAGCCGGACCGCCGACCGGCATCGATGCGATCCGCGCCCTTCAGCAGCAGATGATGGATATGCAGCGCCAACTCGCCCAACTTACCCTGGGCAGCTTCGCGCCGACCCCCGACAAGCCCAGGGACAACTAAGCGTCCCTAGCGCTCCGGGCGACATTGCTTCGCGCGCGTCAGGACGGCGGTTAACTGCAATTCCCGAGAGATCACAGTCGCCAACGGAACGCGGCGCGGTGCTTGCAGTTAATCGCGCATGCGCATCGAGCCAGCCCCGCATGTGTTCCGCAATGAGGACCGCCGCCAACGATTCAACGACCGGCGTGGCTCGGGCGAAGAACGCCGCGCCGATCCGGTAGGCGCCACGGAACGGGCCAAGCATGAAGCGCGGCCCTGGTTCGCGCCGGCTTTCGCAGCGCATCTTCTGGGACAGGCGAACAAACAGCGCGTGCCCGCGAAACTGGCGCGCCGGGCCTACCTGCAGCCGGAAGCGCGCACGCCTCTGCGGCCGAGCTGCGATACGGAAGCCTGAACTCTACCGACGATCGAGCTTGTGGAGCACCAGCTCGATCATCCGCTCGAGCCTGTCCATCCGCTCGTGCAGGCCAGCAATCACCTCGCGCGTGACGACAAAACCCGCAGGGGCCGACGGCTCGTTGCGGGGCGATCGCGTCACGGGACCAGATGCCAGCAAACCGGGGTCGGCCGCCCCTGAACGATTGGCGACTTCCTCGGGATCTTCTGCCAGCATGCGAGCGATGGCATGAACCTCGGGCCCTTCCAGTTCGCGCCGGTCGGCGAACACCATCTCGACTTCGTCGATGGTCATCCCCGTAGCCTGCGCCAGCGACCCGCGCGTCAGGCCAGCGGCCTTCAACCGGTCATCGAACCAGTCCTGATCGAAGAAGATGCCCATGGGCTCGCTCCCGGAAAAGCTCGAACGACGCCACCGAAACGCGCACGCCGCCCAATGTCATCAGGCGGCGTGGAACGCTCAGTTGTGGCTGTCGCCAACGCTGAAATCGCGGCGCGCTGAGACAATCGTCACAACCACGCCGGCCAGAACGTCGAGCAGGCACATGAGGGTGAGGATGAAGAACACCGAGGTCTGGAAGTTGGGGAGCAGCAGGAACTCGACCAGGCAGACGATGAACACCAGCATCGACACGGCGTGGTTGGCGATGGTCGAGGAGCCAGTCGACGTCGATTTGATGATCTCGACGAAGAAAAAGACCATCGAGAGGATGATGAGGATGTCGCCGCCCGTGACGCGCCAACCGCCAAAGACAGCGGTTCCGGTCGCCGGATTGCCAAGCTGCATGGCGATCGCCGAAGCGCCGCTGGCGTCAGCGGCGCCCGTCGCGGTGAAAGCCATCAGGTTGTAGATGATGATCGGAATAGCAAGCAGCGGGAAAATCCCGAAGATAACGCGCATGGGTGATCCCTTCTGTGGCCCGCCCCGCCCGGAACGTTTTGCCCGCCGTTCCATGGCGTCTATCCGTAAACCGGTAGCGATTTTGCTGTCCAATTGAAAGCCCTCCGACCCTGTCCAGTGCCCAGCCCCTCTGAACGCGGGGGTCCTCAGATCTCGTCCACGCCACCGGGCGACCGGCGCCGCTTGCGCAGCCACATGACGCCGCGCATGTCCGAAATGGCCACCGCCAATCTGCCGAAATTGGTGTAATTCGACCGTCCGTGCTGCCGCGCCCGGTGTCCCACGGGGCGCTCTTCGACACGCATGCCCTCCGACATCATGAGGGCCGGTAGGTAGCGGTGCATGTGATCGAAATACGGGAGCAGCATGTAGGCGTCGCGACGGAAAGCGCGCATGCCGCAGCCCGAATCGGAATTCTCGTCCTTGAGCAGTGACCGGCGCACCCGGTTGGCGAGTCGCGAGCCCAGCTTTTTCCACCCGCTATCGATCCGCTTGGCCCGGCGGCCCTGGATCAGGGCAAGTTCCATCGGCGCGTCCGACCGGTTGAGCTGGCTGAGCAGGCCCGGAATGTCCGCCGGATCGTTCTGCCCGTCGCCATCCAGCGTGACGATGATGCCCGCCCGCGCTGCCGTGACCCCCGTGCGGACAGCGCGGCTTTGCCCGGCATTCTTGCGGTGGCCCAACACCCGCAACTGCGGAATCTCGTTCTTGAGGGTGTGAAGACGGGCACGGGTATCGTCCTGCGAGGCGTCGTCCACAAAGATGATTTCGAAGGCCCGGCCAGAGAGCGCGACCGCGATCTCGCGGACCAGAGCGTCGACATTCTCCGCCTCGTTCCGCACGGGCGAGACAACGCTGAATTCGGGGCGACCTTCGCCAGTAGTCATCATCCGGTCCATCTTGACGCGCGCATCCATGCCATCCCTATAGCCGGCCCGCGAACGCCTTGCGAGGGGCGGCCTGCAAGCGGGCCAATCATACCCATCCCATAGTGATCAACTGCGGGGCGAACAAACCCGGCGACGCCCCCAAAAAGAGCCGTTATGGTCCGCCCGTTCAGGCGGGATATCGGTCGAATCGGCCGCCGCCTAATGACCTGTCAGGGATAGTTCCACGCGTGATGGCTGATTTTGACAGGCTGACCGAAAGCCGCTGGGCCTATGCCTTGCTGGCGGGTCTTGTGTTCATCCTGGCCATTCCGGGCCTCTTCGCCATGCCGGTGCTCGACCGGGACGAAGGTCGTTTCACCGAAGCCTCCTCCGAGATGATGGAGACGGGCGATTATGTGGTGATCAGCTATCATGACGAATTGCGGAACAAGAAGCCCGTAGCGATCCACTGGCTCCAGTCCGCAGCGGTCAATGTCACGTCCGGCGCCCACGCTCGCAATATTGCCGAATACCGCATCCCGTCGATGCTGGGCGCCATTCTCGCAGCGCTGGCGACGTTCTGGGGCGGCTCTGCCCTGTTCTCGCGCCGCACTGCCTTCATCGGCGCGATGGTCCTCGGCACGACGCTGCTGCTGACCACCGAAGCCAATATTGGCAAGACCGACGCGGCCCAGTGCGGTTTTCTCACCCTTGGCATGGCAGCGCTCGCGCAAATGCGCGCAGGGCTCGGCAGCAAGTGGCATGGCGTACTTTTCTGGGCGTGCCTGTCGGTCGGCGTCCTGCTGAAGGGACCGATCGCACCGCTCGTCTGTTTCAGCACGATAGGCGCGCTGTTCCTGTGGGAGCGGAAATACGCGTGGGCGCGTCCGCTGTTCTACTGGTTCGGCATCAGCCTGTTCGTCGTGATGACCGTGCCATGGTATGTCGCTGTGCAGATCGCGACCGATGGTGCATTCCTGTCGGAAGCCGTGCGCGTCGATCTGGGCCAGAAGCTGGTCGATGCAGCCGAAGGCCATGCCGGCCCCATCGGCATGCACACCGCCGCCCTGCCCCTTCTGTTCTGGCCGGGTACACTGCTGCTGATCCCCGGCATCTGGCTGGCGATCACGCGCGTCCTGCCCAGGCGCAACAAGACCGCAACAACAGATGCGCCGCGCCTCGCCGCCACCACCGCCGCCAACGAGAAGGAAGCCGCCGCCTGGCGTTTCCTCGTCTGCTGGATCGTACCGTCGTGGATTGTGTTCGAGATCGCCCCGACCAAGCTCGTCCACTACACCCTTCCCCTCTATCCCGCATTCGCGTTGATGGCCGGGGCTGCGGCCGACCACTGGTTCTCGTCCAACGACTGGAAGCAGGGCCGCTGGATTTCTGCCTTCATATTCGGCGCGATTGGCCTGCTGCTGGCCATCTTGCCGCTGCCACAGATGCTGGACCTGGTGCGCGCCTCCGGCGCTGAAGAGTTCGGCGACATGCAGCAACGCGTCTCCTTCATCTGGGACCAGGCGTGGAACGCGACCGGCATCGGCATCTGGCCGACCGTGCTGATGCTCGCAGCGCTTGGCGGCACGCTCTACGCACTGGTGAAGAAGAATTCGGTCGGGCTGCTCGCCGGGCTGGTCGCTTGCTCTGCGGCGACGGGCATCTCTTACCGCGCCGTCGTCCTGCCGAACCAGTCGTGGATGCTCGCGACCAGCGCATCGCTGTCGGCGCTCCGCGAAGTGTGCGCCCTGCCCGAAGGCTCCGCCGCATGGGCCGAATCCGGTTGTCAGGGCCGCGCGCCCAAAGTCGTGCGCGCCATCGCCTATGCGGAGCCGAGCCTGGTCTTCAAGCTCGGCAACCAGATCATCCTGCCGCCGGAGTCGAACGTCGAGATTCCACCGATCGCCGAAGACAATCGCCCCGCCTGGTTAATCGACACGGGCGACAAGGTTGGCAAGAAGGCGCTCGACGAGCTCGTGACCGCCGCGGTCGCGGCCGACCGCTGCGTGCGTCTCGCGCGGCGCTTCGCTTACAACTATTCGAATGGCGATCCGGCCGAACTGGTCGCCGCTGTGGTCGAGCCCGCCGGCTGTCCGTCAGCGAAACCGCCGCCAACCTTGCGCGACACACCGGACGAAGACGACGACGAGCCAGCGCTCGACAAGTAGCGCGTCGCTTTAGTCGGATTGCTTGAGATGAGGTCGCCACTGGCGTTTCGTCGACGTTGATCGCGCTTTAGCTGCAGACGAGAGCTTCGACATCCGGTTCCGGCGCGCAATCGCGGCTGGGCGTCTCGGCAGGACCGCCCTTCACCCACACATCGACGCGACGCTGGTTGGGACAGTTCTGGTTGTCGTCGAGACCGTTCAACTCGCCGACGCCCTGCACGTCGACGACGCTGAGCCCCTTCGCCGTGAGATAGCTTGCGACGGTCTGCGCGCGGCGTGAACCAAGATCGGCGTTGAGCGCGTTCGATCCACGCGTGTCCGCATAGCCGCGTACGACCAGCTCCTTGCCTGCGAACACCTCTTCGAATTTCGCCATCTGCCCCTTCAGCTCGGTGCGCGACGACTTGGTCATGCGGCTCGACGCCGTGCAGAACCAGGCGTGCATCTTGCGCTCGGCGATCGGGATCGCAGCTTCCGGATTGGCGACCAGCACAGGTGGCGATGCCGCAAGAGGCGCGGCTGGCGCCGGTGTTGCCGCAGGCGGCGAGACTGAAGCAACCTGCGGATCGGCAGGTGACGCATCCGGGACCGGACCCGTCGGCTTGAGGTTCACAGGCGCATCGCCAAACGGGTCGGCCTTTGGCGCTGGCGCGGGCGGCGACAAGGCAGCGAGCGACTGGCCCGTCGTCGATTGCGGTGTGGCGAGCAGATCGCCGGCAGGGGTTTCCTCGCCCCGGCCACGCACGAACCACAGCAGCAGGAAGGCGAGCACGGCTATGCCGAAGACAACGCCGAAAATGTCGTCCTGATTGAAGCCCCGCCGGGTCAGCGCCGACTTGGCGCCTGAGGTCGCCCCGTTCCAGTATCCAGCCACTGGCGCCGTCTCCACCTTGCGCAACACAACCGCGGCCGTCTGGCCTTCAGCAGCGTTGGCGCCCGCTACGTCCTGCCATGCAGTCTCGACAGCACCTGCGGTTCCGGCGACCGGCCCACGCTTCGGTCCGGATGCGAGTTGGTCCGCGGGCACCGAGGCCGTGTCATAGGGGACCGACGATGGCGGCTCCACAATGGCTTCGACGACTTCAACCGGCTTTTCAGCGATGACTGCAGCTGCGTCGGCGGCTGGCGCTGGATCAGCGGCTTCGGGCGGCGACGCTGGAGGAACGGGATCCGGGACTTTGGGCGTGGAGGCGGGCGCCGGTCCATCGCCGCCGCCTGTCGTTGCCGCAGTCGGTTCAGCGGCCGTCGCGGGACCGGCCGGGCTCGCTGGCGGAGTGGCGGGCTTGTCAGCGACCCGCGCGTCCGGATCGTCGGCCGCCGTGAGCCGTATCGAGACATCGTCCGCTTCCAGGCCCGCTTCGGGCGCGACCGCTTCGAGCGCGTCCGCGGAAGCAACTGCATCGGCAACCCCGGCCGAGACCAGCACCAGCGAACTCGATCGCGCTGCCCGGCGGAACTTCCTGAACCCGGTATGATCAAGCACGGACTCGTTGGCGACGATCTGCAGCGGGGCGCGGGCAGCGTCAGCCTTGGCTTTTTCCGGCGCCAAGGGCGGCTCGACAGCCATCGGCGTCGCCTGCCTGACGGGTTCGCCACGCACGCCCTTTGGCGGGATTGGCGGCAGGGGCTTTGCAAAAAGCGGTTTCACCAACGGCCTGGTCAGCGGCGATGACGGCGCAACGGACGAAGCCGGAACCAGCGCCTTCTGGCGCTGGGCCTTCGCTTCCTTGCGGCCGAACGGATCCTGGCGGCCGCGGGCCACACCGGACGCGGGCTTGGTGAGCTTTGCTGCCGGCTTCGGCAAAGTCGGCGCGGTCATCTTCTGCGGCCTCGCCTGCGCGGCGTGAACAGGGGTCAGAGGCGAGGTCTTGCCTGCGGCCTTCGTCGGCTGCCTGACCGGCTTGGCGGCAGGCTTGGATGGCGGCGCGAGCGGCCCTTTTGGTCGCTTGGCCAACGCTATAGCAGGAAGCGGCTTTGCAGTTTTCGCCTTGGGCGCGAACGCATCGCCTGTGGCCTTCGACGACACGGGGTCGCCGGACGACTTGAATGCATCCGTGCGGTCGCGCGTCGCCTTGTCCCGGAACTTGTCTGGCGCGCCGCCAAGTCCGTCACTGGCCAGCGTTTTGCGCTGGCTGAATGCATCTCGGAAGGAGCGGGAATCGCCCATCGCCTCCTCGGTCGCGCCGGGTGGTTTCTGTGAAACCCAGCACTGTTAACTGTCTTACTGGTGCAAGCTGGTGGCGGGCAAGAGAAACAGAATGGCGATCCCGTAATACCTTCCCCTTCCCAGTCCCGCCTCTTCCTTCACAGTCGGGGCGGAGCGGGCTAAACCGCCGGAATGACCGACACCCTGCACGACCCCATCAGCCTCGCCCAGGCCCTGATCCGCCAGCAAACGGTGAACCCCTGCCATGACGGGGCGCAGGATCTTCTGGCCGATGCGCTGGAATCTCTTGGGTTTCGCACCAAGCGTTACCCCTTCGACGGCGTGGACAATCTTTACGCGCGCCTTGGTGGCGCGGCCCCCAATCTTTGTTTCGCAGGCCACACAGATGTCGTTCCGGTGGGCGATGCCGCAGGCTGGACCGTCGATCCATTCGGAGCGGAAATTCGCGGCGGCATCATGTATGGCCGCGGCACGTCGGACATGAAGGGCGCAATCGCCGCCTTCGTTAGCGCGTCGGCGCGTTATGTCGCCGACCATGGCATGCCACAGGGCTCGATTTCGCTGCTGATCACCGGCGATGAAGAGGGGCCCGGCCTGCACGGCACACGTCGCCTCCTTCCCGCCGTCATTGCCGATGGCGAAGTACTCGATCACTGCATCGTCGGCGAACCAACGTCAGAAGACCGTATCGCGGACATTGTGAAGAACGGCCGGCGCGGATCGCTCAACGCCGTGCTCAAGGCCGTCGGCAAGCAGGGCCACGCAGCCTATCCGGAAAAATCCGCGAACCCGATGCCGGTCCTGCTCGATGCGCTCCAGAAGCTGCGCGCGCTCAAGCTCGACATGGGAAGCCCCGGCTTTCAGCCGTCAAACCTCGAGATCACCACGATCGATGTCGGCAATGCCGCGCACAATGTCATCCCGGCGCAGGCGACCGCGAAGTTCAACATCCGCTTCAATCCCAACCACACCGGCGCTGACTTGATGGCGCGCCTGGAGCAACTGATCGGCTCGGGCCGCGATGGCGTGACGCTAAGCCTCGACATGCGTGTCACGGGCGAGGCGTTCTACACGCAACCCGGCAAGTTCACCGATCTCGTCGTCGCTGCGGTCGAGGCCGAGACAGGTCGTAAACCAGACCTTACCACCGGCGGCGGCACATCCGACGCGCGCTACATAAAGGACGTGTGCCCGGTGGCGGAACTCGGCGTACGCAACGAGATGGCGCACAAGGTCGACGAGAACATCCCGGTCGACGAAATCGAAACACTCTGTCGGATATATTATCGCCTGCTGGCCGGTTATTTCGCCGCGGCCTGAGCCCTGGCGCGCCCCTCCGCGACGTTTCGCCGAAAATGGTGAATCCCGCGCCGCCATGAGAATGCCGCGGCGTGATGCTTGCTGAGCAACGGTGCAAGGTAAATGGCAACCCCGCGAGGGGATGCAGCGTTGAGTGTGCGTATGGCGTTCGGCGGACCAGCATGGGGTCAAGCCAGCCGGGTGCTTTTGGCCCTGGCGCTGAGCCTGTGCGCACTGTCTACCGCGCCCGCTCTCGCCCAAGACCAGCAGGATACGCCCCAACTGGTCCAGAATGGATCGTCCGCAGCCGGACGAGTTCCAGTTGAAGGCGCCCCTGATGCCGTTGCCGAGCGCGTGAAGGGTCTCCAACGCGAGGAACCGGAACCCGAAACCCTCTTCGACGCCCGTCGTCAGGCTGAGCGCGCCGCCGCGATTGTGTCGACCGTGATGGAATCCGAGGGCTACTACCAGGCCGAGGTCATTCCGTTCGCGGAGGGCCAGAACACATTCAGCCGTGGTGTTCGCGTCACCCCCGGCCCTCTCTTCATCTACGCCTCGCGCCGCATCGCCTATATCGGGGCTGCGCCCGATCAGGTCACCGCTGCCGAACTCGACACCCTGCTCGCGCCCATCGCGACCGGCGTACCCGCCCGCGCCGCACCTGTTATCGAAACCGGCGACGCCATCATCGCGCGTTTGCGCGCCGCCGGCTATCCGGATGCGAAACCGGACCCGGTCGATGTGCTCGCCGACGCGAAGACCGGAACGATCGAAATCGAATACCGCCTTCGCCCTGGCCTGCGCGCTTCTTTCGGCAAGCTCTCTGTCTCCGGACTTGGCGAAACCAAGGATCAATTCATCGAGAAGCTGCGTCCGTGGAAAGACGGCGAACGCGTCACGCCGCAGCGCCTTGATGAATTCCGTGGCCGCCTTGCCGAGACCGGGTTGTTCGCCACCACAGCCGTTCGTCTCGACGCAGCGCCGTCAGTCGATGGGCAGGTCGAAGCCACTCGCGATGTCGTCGTTGAAGTGAAGGAGCGCGAGCGCCGCACAATTGCCATCGGCGCATCTGCATCCACCAGCGACGGATACGGCCTCGACGCCGAATGGCAGTTGCGCAACTGGAGCGGATGGGGTGACACGGTCGCTGTCACTGGACAGCTTGCGACACTGCAGCGTCGCGTCGGCGCATCTTATCGCCTGCCGCACATCGGCAAGTACGGTCGCATCCTGAAGCTCGCCACCGAGATCGAGGATTTCGAAACCGACGCGTTCGACCAGTCCGGCGCCAACGTCTCCGCCACGCTGGAGGAGCAGATCTCGCCCCGCGTGAGGGGATCGCTCGGCGTCGAAGCGGGCTTTGCGAGCATCCTCGATGCGCGGGTCCGCGCAATAGGAACGGGCCGTCGCAGTGTCTACATCGTCTCGGGTTTGGGAACGGCCGAGTATGTCGGCGTGAAGGACATCCTCGACCCGTTGAATGGCGTCCGTGCGCGTGTCGCGATCGAGCCAGGTTTCACATGGGGCGACACCAACATCGCCTTCACCAAGATCAGCGGCGAGGCCAGCGCCTATTCGGATTTCGGCGCCAAGAACATCGTCGGCGCCGTGCGTGGCCGTATCGGGACTATCGCCGGTCCCAGTGGCGCACCGCCCGATCGCCTCTTCTTCGCCGGCGGCGGCGGCTCGGTACGCGGCTATGAATACCAGTCGCTGTCGCCCCGCGACGCTACCGGACTACTGACTGGCGGCCGTTCACTGATCGAGGTCTCGGGCGAGGTCCGCTATCGCTGGTCTGAAACGCTTGGCTTTGTCGCCTTCCTGGATGGCGGCGCCGCTGGCTCCAACGTCGAGCCGCCGATTGATGCCATGCGTTTTGGGGCCGGTGTCGGTCTCCGCTATTATACGGCATTCGGTCCCCTTCGCGCGGATATTGCTGTTCCGCTGAACAAGGAAACCGGCGACGCCGATTTCCAGATCTATGTTTCCATCGGACAGGCTTTCTGATGGAACGCGCGAAACGCAGACGATACCCTTTCTGGCTTCGTATCGCCCTTGGTCTGATGATCGCGGTGGCCGTGCTCGTGGCCAGCACCGTGGCCCTGCGTTTCTGGATCACCAGCGATGGCGGTCGCGCCTTCATCCTGTCGCAGGTCGACGGCCGCAAGGTCGGTCCGTTCGGCACGCTGCGCCTCTCGGGTTTAAAGGGCGACCCGCTGCAAGCCGCCACGCTGGCAGATATCGCACTGGTGGATGACGAAGGCGTCTGGCTCCGTGCAAAGGACGCACGCATCGAGTGGACGCCAACAGCGCTGTTCGGCGGTCAGCTGGAGATAAAATCCATCGAAGTCCGCACGGTCGATGTCGTGCGCAAGCCCTTGCTGGCGAACCAGCAGGACGACAACACGCCGCCGCCCGACATCGGACTGCGGCTGGACAAGGTTTCTGTCAACGATCTCCGCCTCGCTGAACCCGTGATCGGCATCGAGGCGCGCTATCGCATCGATGGCGGCGCGGCCGTCCAGCGTGAAGGATCCGGCTATTCGCGTATAACGCTTTCGCCGGTCTCCGGCCCCGCTGACAAGGCGGACATCTCAGCGGAATGGACAAAGGCGGGCGGCGTCAAGGGCTCGGCCAATCTCTCCGGTCCGCCCGGCGGCCTCATCGCTGCCGTGTTGCAATCGCCGGGCGACCAACCCGTGGCGCTCACGGCCGAGGTCGCCGGCACGCTGCAAACCTTCACGACCAAGGGCAATCTCAACTTCGGCGCCGACAGCGTTGCCAGCTTCCGCCTCGCGCGCACCGGCGACAAAGCCGTGCTCGACGCGCAGATCATGCCGGGTCGCTGGCCCCTGCTCGCCGAACTGGCCCAACGCACCGGCCCGCAGGTCGACATGCATGGCGAAGCTAACCTCTCCGACCTCGCTCGCGCACCCACCCTGCTGCGTGTCACGGCGCCCGCCGGCATTGTCGAGGCGACCACGCAGTATGACTACACGACGTGGGAATTGCCGATGGATATCGGCATCACGGCGACCAATCTCGACCTCGCGACTTTGGCGCCGCCGCTATCCGGCAGGGTAGATGCTACAGGCCCGCTGATGCTCAACCTCACAGGGATTTCCTGGAAGGGCAATGTCATCGCCAACAGCCTGACTTTCCCGGCCGGCCGCGTCGACCGTATCAGCATGCCCCTCGAAGTTGGCTTGCAACGCTATGGCGTCACCGTGGAGTCTATCGGCGCCGTCATCGAAGGTGGCAAGATCGATGCGCTGACGTCGCTGGCGCCGGCTACCTACAAGGCGTCGGTACGCGGCGAGATGAATCTGCGTACCGGTGTCATCGACATCAGCGGCTCGCAAATCGAAGGTACGCCTGGCTCTGTGGCTGCGCGCGGCAGCTACAACATGAAGACCGGCGCGATGGACCTGCAAGGCTCGGCCCGCTTGAACCGCCTCGCTGATGTCGCTCCTGTGTCTGGCTCGGCACAGGGCCGCTGGAGCATGAAGCAGACCTCGACGGCGTCGCCGATCCGGATCAAGGCCGACATTGAGGGCCGCAGTGTCAGATCTTCAAACGCTACACTCGCTGACATTGCTGGTCCCTCGCCCCGCGTCACGATCAATGGCGTCGTCAGCAATGGTCGCTTCGCCATCGAGTCCGGTACGATCAACGCAGCCGCCCTGCGCGCCACCATGACCGGCCGCATCACGGATGCGGGCGCAATCACAGGCCGTGCATCGGGCACGCTGCATCGCCGCCTCGACCTTGGCGGCGCTCGTATCGAAACCGCCGCGTTCGACGCCGACGTCATGGGCACGGTCAAACAACCGCAAGTTAAACTACGCCTGCGGGATGCCGCCGTCTCCGCGGCGGGTGTCACAATCAGCAACCTTGGCGGAACCGCGGAAGCTCGCCTCGGCGAAGCGATCACCGGCCACTTTGGGCTCAATGGACATTCCGACATCGGCGCCTTCGTCGCCTCTGGCGACATCAAGGCTGGCGAAGGCGATTGGCGCATCGAGCGCCTCAACGCCAGCCTGGGTGAACTCAAATTCGCCGCCTCCCGCCTCGGCTTCTCGGACGGCGCGCTCACCGCAGTTTTCACGGCCAGCGGCCCGCTTGCCGGCGTCGCCGGCATCGAGAAGGGCGCGCTCACCGCAAGCGGAACCGTGCGCATGGACAGCGATCTCACCGCGAACGTCACCGGTCGTCTCACGGATTTACGCAGCGCCGGGGTAGAGCTCGATCTCATTTCATTTGAGGGCAAGGCCTCAGACGGCGGCGCCAAAGTCGAGGCGCACGCACGCGGTTCCATCGGCGCGCCGCTCGATCTGAACCTGATTGCAACCGGCAAGCGCTACGGCGAAGGCTGGTCAGGCGACGCAACACTCGATGGCTTGGTCGATAAATTGCCGATCAGGACGTCACGCCCCGCCATCTGGAAGCAAGGCCCGACCGGATGGTCGCTCGATACGGCCTTTACCGCGCTTGGAGGCACAATCGACGTCGAACTCTCCAACGAAGATCGCATGGCGACGGCGCAGATCGCGATGAAACGCGTCAACCTGCGCGGCCTTTCGGACCTGGCCCGCATCACACCGATTACCGGCACTGTGACAGGCACGGCGACGTTCGCAAACGGCGTCGGACCTGCCTCGGGAGAGCTCGGCCTCACGATCGACAACGCCAATCCCGTCGACGTCACCGCTAATCCTGTCAAGGTTACGGTCTCTTCGACGCTGCGCGAAGGCGTGCTCACCTCCAAATCCTACGGAGAAGGCCAGGGCTTCAGTCTCAAGGCTTCTTCGCAGGTCCCCGTCATTGAAGGCGAAGGCTTCGCGATCTCCCTCGCACGCGAAGCGCCGATGAACGCGCAGGTTGACCTGCACGGCCGCGCCGAGCAACTCTGGGCCCTGTTCGGCCCCGAGGACCAGTCGCTGCGCGGCGTGCTCGACGCCAACCTGCGCGCCACAGGCACGATGGGCCACCCGATCCTCGAAGGCGGCATCACGGTCGCTGAAGGCGCTTACGAACATGGCGGCACTGGGCTTGCCCTGCACGACATCTCTGCACGCGGCACGTTCGATGAGAACTCCGCGCGCATCACCGACGTAAAGGCCAATGACGGGAAGGGCGGCACGCTGACCGCACAGGGCGAGATCACCTGGAACGGCAATGTACGCGGCGGCGTCACGTTCAACGCCAGCAACCTGCGAGCGCTCGGCCGGGACGACCGCCTTGCCATTCTCTCGGGCGACGGCGCCATACGCATCGGCGATGAAAACGTCGCCATCACCGGCAAGTTCGCCGTCTCCCAGGCGCGTATCTCGATCGAGCAATCTGCATCCGAGTCGATCCCCACCATTCCTGGCCTGCGCCGCGTCAATTTTCCAAATCAGGTAGTCGACGACACCGGGGCAACAACTGCGGCGCCGCCCTGGCAGCGCCCGGTGCAACTCGACGTGCAGGTCACCGCCCCGCGCCGCATCATGATCTTCGGACGTGGCCTTGATACGGAATGGGGGGCTAATCTGCACATCACAGGACCGGTCACCGATCCGTCGATCGCCGGAACCGCCACACTGGCACGTGGCGACCTCGATCTCGCCGGACGGCGCTTCCAGTTCGACACCGGCGCGATCACGCTCGACGGCCCGATCCGCATGGCGCGCATCGACATCGCCGCCAACCGCACCACTGCCGATATTGCCGCCAGCGTCCGTATCACCGGCACACCGGTCGCGCCGAAATTCGTGCTCGAATCTTCCCCCGCCCTGCCGCAGGACGAAATCCTCGCGCGAATCCTGTTCGGTCGTTCAGTGACCCAGCTTTCGGGCTTCGAGGCGGCCCAGCTGGCGGCCGGCCTTGCGCAGCTCGCTGGCGGCCAGGCTGGCTTCGATCCGGTCGGCCTTGTGCGCAAGGCGACAGGCCTCGACCGCGTGACATTCGGCGCCGAGAACGGCATCGCCTCCGTCGCTGCCGGCAAATACATTGCCGAAGATGTCTACCTGCAAGTCGGCGCTGGCGGTTCGGGCGGCGTCGGCGCGGAAGTCGAATGGGAGCCGACCGACGGCCTCTCCATCAGCTCGTCCGCCGATGGCAATGGCGACACCAAACTCGCCGTGCGCTGGAAGAAGGACTACTGAACCAGCCCTTGATTCGGCCCCGAAATCATCGGCCAGAGAAATCGCGCACACGCCGACATTGCCAACCCCATCACACCGCGCGCAAGCGATTGCTGAATCTGCACCAGCGCCTCTGCCGGGCGCTAGGACGTCAGGGGCGCATAACCCACAGCGGCAAGATAGAGTCCCTCCGATGGCGCCACGGGCCCGCACAGCCTCCGGTCAGCAGCCTTCAGGATATCACCGATCCAGTGGACCGGCGCTTTTCCCCGGCCCACTTCAACCAGCGAGCCCACCATAGACCGCACCTGCCGATGCAGGAAGGAGCGCGCAGAAGTATCGATCACGACCTCGTCGCCATGCCGCATAACGCGAATGCTGGTCAACGTCTTCACCGGCGAATCCGCCTGGCACATCGCATACCTGAATGTCGAAAAATCATGACGCCCAACCAGCGCCTGCGCGGCGGCATGCATCGCATCTGCGTCGAGTTGCGCCACGACGCGCCACGCCCTGCTCCGCTCCAGCGCAAGATCCGGCCGGCGGTTCGCGATGCGATAGAAATAGCTCCGCGATGTCGCATCGAAGCGCGCATGAAAATCGGGAGCCGCATCCTCCGACTTCAGGATCGACACCGGATGCGGCCGCAGGTGAGCGTTCAGTGCATCGCGCACCTTGTCGGCGCGCATCTCCTTGCGCAGATCGATATGCGCCACCTGCCCCAGTGCATGCACGCCGGCATCCGTCCGCCCCGCGCCGATTACCAGCACCGGCGCGCCATCCAGCGCCTCGGCTGCTCCCTCGATCGCCGCCTGTACGGATGGCGCATTGTCCTGGCGCTGCCAGCCGGAATAACCAGCGCCGTCATATTCGATGGTGAGCTTATAGCGTGGCACGTTATGGACCGAATGCACGTGGGAAGATCAACTCGCCCGACATGGGCGGTCCGTGACGAAACCTCAGACCGAAGAAATGCGGGCCCTTGTAGATCGACGTGAACGGTTCGGTCGCCTGGGCATTGAACCCGAAGCGCGGGTAAAACCAGTCATGCCCGAGCACGAAGACGATCGGTGCGCCGCCGTCGCGCATCATCGTCAAGCCGGCATTGACCAGCATGGTGCCTATGCGCTCGCGCTGCACCCATGGATCAACACTCATCGGCCCGAGACCGATCGCTCCCAGCTTCTCGCGCACGCCGACGGAATAGAACATCACATGGCCGACAATGCGCCCACCCATCTCGGCAACCAGCTGCAGTTGGGCATCGCCATCGGTCTCGATCCGCCGGATGATCCGCGCCTCGTCTTCCTGACCGAATGCGCGTGTGGTGAGTTCCTGGATCGCGGGCTTGTCGGTCTTCAGCGCGACGCGGACGACCGCCTTGTCCATCACGGTTTCATCGCTCACGACAGTGTGGTTCCCTTCGCGATGCGCGCGCCGCGTTGAAATTCTTCGGCTGTCATCTGCCCCTTCCCCGCACGCTGCAAGCGGGTTAGCCGAACGGCGCGGGACCCGCAGGCGACTTTCAGCTCATCGTCCAGCACATTGCCAGGCGCGCCGGCGCCTGTGTCCGCAACCGCGTGCAGCACCTTGATGCGCTGCCCATCCTGCTCGAACCACGCTCCCGGGAACGGCGACATGCCGCGGATACGCGAGGCTACCTGCTCTCCCGTTTGCGTCCAGTCGATCCGCGCCTCCGCCGCCGAGACCTTCGGGGCGATCGTCACACCCTCTGCTGCCTGTTGTTCAAGGACGACCGGCCCTGTCCCCAGGGCCGCCAGCGCCTCGACCATGATCCCTGCCCCCAGCACGCACAGACGGTCATGCACATCGCCCGTCGTGTCGCTCTCGCTGATCGGCGTCGTTGCCGTCAGCATCACCGGCCCCGTATCCAGCCCCACATCCATCTTCATCACTTGCACGCCGGTCAGCGTGTCGCCTGCCATCACCGCGCGATGGATCGGCGCCGCTCCTCGCCAGCGCGGCAGGATGGAGCCATGCAGGTTGAAACACCCCAGACGCGGCGCCTCGAGGATCGCCTTGGGCAGCAATAAGCCGTAGGCCACGACAACAGCCACATCGAGCCTCAGCGCGGCGAAAGCATCCCGGTCGTCCTGCGCCTTGAAATTGAGCGGGGTGCGAACCTCGATGCCGTGCTTCGCAGCTGTCGTGTGAACCGCCGTCCGCCGCAACTCCTTGCCCCGCCCCGCTGGACGCGGCGGCTGCGAATAGACGCAGGCGACGTCGTGGCCCGCGGAAATCAAGGCTTCCAGCGTCGGCACGGCAAAATCGGGCGAACCCATGAAGGCAAGGCGAAGTGTCATGGCGGCCCTTCTATCCAAAGAGTTCGCACTCCGAAACCTCTGGCGCACCGCAATGGACACGCTAGCGTTGGCGGACCCTTCCGGAGCCTCCGATGATCCGTCTTGCCATCCTGCTTGCCTGCGCCACCGCCCTTGCGGCGTGTGGGGGCGAACCCGCCAAACCCGCAGTGGCAGACGTCAAAAGCTCTGGCTATGGCGGCGCCAAGGGCGCTGACCTGTCGATCGAGGCGATCGAGCCCAAGGACGAAGCTGTCACCGTTGGGAATGCCGGCGATGATCCAGCCGATATCGCCCGTTACATCCTGGCCAATGGCGCTGTCGGCGCGATCTCGCCCAATGGCAAGCTGATCGCGATGAACTGGCGCGTCACAGGCGCGCCGCAGCTGTGGATCGTGCCAGCCGAAGGTGGCCAGCCGAAACAGCTGACCTTCGGCAATGGCATCACTTTCTTCCGCTGGTCGCCGGATTCCAAGACGATCCTCTATGGCGCCGACAACAACGGTAACGAGCAGGAAAGCTACAACCTCATCACCGCCGACGGCGTCGTTGAGCAGGAGCTGATCCCGGCGAAGGATGGCGCTTTCCGCGCGTTTGGGGATTTCATGCCGGATGGCCAATCACTTCTGTTCGCCTCGCCCGAGCGGAACGGCAACGACTTCGACATCTACATGGCCTCGCCCGAGGGACCGCCTCAGATGCTGGTCGGGGGCCATCTCGGCACCTATGTGCAGTCGGTTTCTCCGGACGGCGCCACCGCCATTGTCGGCGAGGGCGTTGGCGAAGACTCTGACAAGCTGATGCTGCTCGACATCCGCAACCGCAAGCTGACCACCATCTCCGACCCGACCCCGCGCGCCGATCACACGCGCGGTGATTTCGAATGGTCGCCGGATGGCAAAGGCTTCTACTATGCCACCAATGAAGGCCGCGAGTTCACCGCCCTCGCCTATTACGATGTGGCAGCAAGAACCTCGACCATCCTTCACGAAGCAAAGTTCGACATTTCCAATGTGGCGTTGTGCGGAGCCAAGGGAAAATGGCTGTCCTGGGTCACCAACGAAGACGGCTTCCACAAGCTCAGCATCGAGGATCTGGCCACGAAAAAAATGATCCCCGCGCCTGCGCTTCCCGAAGGCACGTACAGCGTGAATTGCGGCCTCGACAGCACGAAGATGTCGATCACAGTCAATGGCTGGAACACGCCAGGCGACATCTATGTGTTCGACATCGCCACGGGTAAGCTGAACACCGCCTTCGCAGGATCACTCGCCGGCCTTGATGCCAAACGCCTTGTGAAACCGGTCTCGCTGCGCATGAAGGCACGCGACGGTGTCGAGCTTCAGGGCCTGCTCTACATGCCAGACACGTCCTCGCGCAAAGGCGCCGCCCTGCCGCCGGTCGTGTTCCAGGTACACGGCGGCCCAACCGGCCAGAGCATGGCCAATTTCGACAGCGCAGCGCAGTATTATGTTGATCGCGGCATCGCAGTCTTCAAACCGAACGTGCGCGGCTCCACCGGTTTTGGCCGCACCTATGTCACGCTGGACGACCAGAAGAAGCGCCTCGACAGCGTGCGCGATCTTGTCGACATGCTCGCCCTCCTCAAGACGGATGGTCGGGTGGATACGACACGCGCCGCCGTGATGGGCGGCTCCTATGGCGGCTACATGGTAAACGCCGTTGTCGGCGCCTATCCGGATGCATTCGCCACTGGCGTCTCGATCTTTGGCGTCGGTAACTGGGTCAGCGCGCTCGAAGTCGCCTCGCCTGCCCTCAAGGCGTCTGACAAGATCGAATATGGCGACATCGCCGATCCGGAATGGAAGAAATTCTATACGGACAATTCCCCGATCAACAACGCCGACAAGATCAAGGTTCCAATGCTCTACGCTCACGGCGTGATGGACCCGCGTATCGACATCTCCGAAACCGAGACGATGGTGAAGACACTGCGCAAGAATGGCATCGACACGACCTTCATCCGCTTGCCCGACGAAGGCCATGGCTGGCGCAAGCTGAAGAACCGGCTGTTCTACTATCGCCAGGAAGCCGCCTTCCTCGAGAAGCACCTGATGCCGCAGGCGCCCGGCAAGTGAGCGTCCAGTTAGCGGCAACTGAGGGTCGACCCGTGTTCGATGCGTGCTAGACTGCGTACATGGAACTCAAACCCTCAGAAATCGCCCTGATAGTTGTCGCGATCGTCGGCCCCACAGTCTTTCTTGTGCTGGCCTTCATTCCCGGCGGACTGAATTTCATCGGCGACATCGCCATGGACCCAGTGCGCGGGCCCATCGTGTTCTTCGGCGGCGCAGCGGCGCTCTTTGTCGTGCTGGCCTGGCGGATTTACCGTCGCATTCGTCCGGCCGAGAAAAAGTCCGCGCCGGAAGTTGAACACGTCAGCCCGACGCGCATGCCCAAAGTCGAAGGTTCCGAAGCGGTCGAACGGCTGAAGAATCGCAAGCCCCAGGCGTAAGGTACTAAGCCGTCGTCAGTGCCGTATAGCGCATCGCGAACAGCAGGGCGGCCAGGAACACGCCGCCGAGGAAAATCGGCGTCGAGAACTTCCTCACATAGTGGAACGTCAAAGCCTGCACGATCGCCAGCGCGATGTAGATCGGCCACGGCGACAGGAGTGCGCCAAGCGTCGGCGCGGGCATGGCGGCAAATACGGCGACAGGATCATCGCCTGCACTCACCTTCGCCCACACACTCGGCATCACGCCGCCCAGCCAGATCAGGAAGATCGCCGCGACAAATACCGCTGCGTGTTTGGCCCGCTCTACCGGCTTCATTGAACAGTCCTCAGAACGGCAGCTTGAAGCCGGGCAACATGCCGCCCAGCCCGCCAGTCGCCTGCTTCATTGCATCCGCCATGGCGTCGTCCAGCTTACGGCGCGCATCCGAATGCGCGGCCTTGACCAGATCTTCGACCATCTCCCGGTCGGCGGGCTGGAGCAAGGATGGATCAATGACGAGTCCGGAAAGCTCGCCCTTGCCCTTCAGCGTCACCTTCACCATGCCGCCGCCCGCGGACCCTTCCGCTGTGATCAGCTCCATGCGCTCCTGCGCCTCCTGCAGGCGCTGCTGCATCTGCTGCGCCTGGCGCATGATGTCGGACAGGTCTTTCATTCGTCGTCCTCACGCTCTTCTGGGTCCGGAATATTCTCTTCCGCGCGATCGCGATAGCTGAAGTCGACATGGATTACGTTGGCGCCCTGAGGAGCGTTTTCAGGGAAGTCTTCCATGTCTTCAGCCGCATCGGCATCATCGACGCGCAGCACGCGCGCGCCGGGGAAGACACGTAGCGCTTCGGCCACGCGCGGGATGGCCTCGATCGCACGCATCTTCTCGATACCCTTGCGCGTCCGCAGCTCCTTCACGCTTTCCGCGCCGCCATCGTTCGACTGCAGCACTTCCCACTCGACGCTGGTCACATCCTCCAGCCAGTCCTTGATACGCTGGGACAAGTTGTGGGGCGCGTTGGGCGCAGCGGTGTAGCGGAAGTGACCGAAGTCGATCTCGGCTGGTCGCACAAAGCGTTCGATCTCGTACTTCAACGAAATCTCGCGCCGCGCATCGAGTTCGGCAACGATCTCGCGCAAGGAGGACAGGCGCACGACTTCGCCATGCTCTTCATCATGCGTCTGCGGCGCAATTGCTGACGGCGTCTTGGTGCGCGGGATCTCGATGCGCTCTGGGGCGCGTGGCGCTTCAGGCTCAGACTTTGGGCTCGGCACAGCGGCCCCGGCCGCAAGCATCCGCGCCGCGTCTTCCGGCGATGGCAGGCTGGTCACCGCCGTCAGGCGCAGAACAACCATCTGCGCTGCAGACGGCGGATCGGGCGCCCGCGCGCAATCCTCAAAGCCCTGCAACAGCAAGCGCCACATCCGCGCCGATTGCGCCGGCGACAACAGCTCGCCCATCGCCTTCGTGCGCTTCGCCCAATCAGACGGGCCGGAGAAAACATAGGCGTCCTTCAACGCCTGCGCGCGGCTGATCTCGACCACGACGTCCATCAAGTCCTTGATCAGCACCGGCGCATCCGCGCCCTGCTCCAGAAGCGCCGCTGTTTCGTTCAGCGCAGCCTTGTGATCAGCCGCCACGATGCGGTCCATCAGGTCCAGCACGCGCGACCGGTCCGCGAGCCCGAGCATGTCGCGCAGTTGCTCTGCGCTGACCTCTTTACCATCACCCTGCACAATCGCCTGATCGAGAATGGACAGGCCATCGCGCGCCGATCCCTCCGCCGCCCGCGCAATCAGCGCCAGCGCCTCGTCAGACACCCTCGCGCCTTCCTGC
>CANJXY010000011.1 GCA_947478925.1 Hyphomonadaceae bacterium
CACGCGGCAAGTGGGCTTTGCCGTGGTCGCCACCACACTGGTGCTCATCGCCGTGTTCGTCCCGATCACCTTCATGCAGGGCCAGGTCGGCCGCCTGTTCACCGAATTCGCGATCGCTATCGCTGCCGCCATCGCGTTCTCGATGCTGGTGGCGCTGACCATCTCACCGATGATGGCTTCCAAGCTGCTTCCGCCGCACGACGCATCCGAGAAGAAAAAAAAGGGCTTCGGCTACCGCGTGGACCAGGCATTCTCTGGCCTCCGCAGCGGCTATGCCGCCGTCTATGACGCGACCGTGCGCCGTCCGATCGCCATCGCGATTGCCTTCGTCGGCATTCTTGCCGGCACAGCCTTTCTGTTCACCGCGATACCAGGAGAATACACGCCGAACGAAGACCGCGGCATGTTCATGATCATGGTCAGCGGACCTGAAGGCGCATCTTTCGAGTACATGCAGCCCTTCGTTGAACAGATCGAAGCGCGCCTGCTGCCGATGGTCAAGAATGGTGAGATTGAAGGCGTTTCGGTCCGCGCGCCAGGTGGCTTCGGCGGCACGAGCAGCTCGTTCAACAGCGCGTCGATCCAGATCGTTCTCACCGGCTGGGGCCATCGTCGCAACGGCTTCGAGATCCTCAACGAGGTCAACCGCAAGCTTGGCGACATTCCGGGCGTGCGAGCCTTCGCGAACATGCCTGCAGGCTTCGGCGGCGGGCGCGGCGGGGCCGGCAAGCCGATCAACTTCGTCCTCAAGGGCCCGTCCTACGCGACGCTGGTCGAATGGCGGAACACTTTTGTTGACGCGCTCAACGCCAACAATCCCGGCATCAACCAGATCGACTGGGACTACAAGGAAACGCAGCAGCAGTTCCGCATCAGCGTGGACTACTCCCGCGCGTCCGACCTCGGCGTGACCGTGCAGGAAATCGGTTCGACACTCCAGACGATGCTAGGTTCCAAGCGTGTTGGCACATTCGTGCAGAACGGTGAAGAGCGCTATGTCATGTTCGAAGGCGAACGTTCGGATCAGGCAACGCCGTCTGACCTTGAAAATATCTACGTCCGCTCAACACGCACAGGTCAGCTAATCCCACTGTCCAACCTTGTGAAAGTGGAGCCGATGGCGGACAGCCGCCAGCTCAATCGCTACAACCGCGTGCGTGCCATCACGATCACGGCGAACCTCGATCCGGGCGTCTCGCTCGGCGTCGCGCTCGACAAGATGGAAGCGCTCGGCCGCAAGGTTCTGCCGCAAGATGCGGCCTTCGACTACAAAGGCCAGTCGCTCGACTACAAACGCGCGGGCGAATCCATCTTCTTCGTTTTCGGCTTCGGCGTGCTGGTGGTCTTCCTCGTGCTTGCAGCGCAGTTTGAAAGCTGGGTCCATCCGTTTGTCATCATGCTCTGCGTGCCCGCCACCATCGGCGGCGGCCTGCTAGGCATCTGGCTGACGGGCAATACTCTCAATATCTACACACAGATCGGCTTGATCATGCTTGTGGGTCTGGCGGCCAAGAACGGCATTCTCATCGTTGAGTTCGCCAACCAGCTGCGTGATCAGGGCAAGGAATTCCATTCCGCCTTGAAGGAAGCCGCCCTCACCCGCTTCCGTCCGATCGTGATGACCTCGCTCACGGCCATCGCCGGCGCCATTCCGCTGATCTTCAGCCACGGCGCCGGATCGGAAACGCGCGCAGCCATTGGTATCGTCATCCTGTTCGGGGTAGCGACGGCGATGATGGTGACGCTGGTTCTGGTGCCGGCAGCCTACTCGCTGCTCGCACGCCGCACGGGCTCGCCCCGCGATGTCGAACGCAAGCTGGCGCAGGAAGAGGCCGATACACCTGTCGCCCCGATGCATCCGGCGGAATAGCGCCTCGCTCTATCCGCCGCGCATCGCGCTCGGGCTTTTGCCGGTCCAGCGCTTGAACGCGCGCGAGAATGCGGCGGGATCGGAAAAGCCGACAAGGTAGGCCGTCTCGTTGACGGACGCCTTGCGCCCGCTGAGATAATGCAGCGCGAGCCTGTGGCGCAGCTCGTCGAGTACCTTCTCATATGCCGTACCTTCGGCCCTCAGGCGGCGGAAGAGCGTCTGGCGGCTGACAGCCATTTTCTCGGCGATCGCGGCCATGCTGACGTCGCCCATGTGCAGCACCGGCATCAACAGGCTCTCGACTCTCCCACGTGTCGACTTGGAAAGCTCCAACTCATGAAGCAGCGCCTCGGCCTTCTCGCTCAGGACGCCGAAGACGTAGCGCGGCTGCAGTGCGACGCGATAGCTCGACAGCATGGGATCCATCCTCATCGCGTTCCAGTGACTGTTGAACACGACGGGGCAACCGAGCACCCGCTCATATTCCACCGCATAGTCAGGCGCGGCATGTGTGACGTGGGCCTCGAGTACGTGCGGCTTGGGTAGAAAGCGACGCGGCTGGCAGGCCATGCGCGCGAATGTCACTTCCGTAAGCTCCGGAAAGTCGTTCGGGTTGGCGCGGCTATCGACCACCCAGTAGGCGCCATCCCTGATCGCACCCTTGAAGCGGTCAGCTCCAGCGCCGACGCCCTCTACCTCGATTGCGAGGCGGCCGAAGCGGTTCATCTGGCTGAACGCATCGCCCATGGTCGCCGATGCATTCATGATCAGACCGGTAATCGACAACTCGCCGAGATCGACTGCCTCGCCATAGTGCAGCGCCAGTGCGGGGTCGTTGGTCAGGTCCTTCGCGGCGCGCATGAGGGCGATGTATCGCGTCATGGACACGCGGTTGTCCTGATCATCGAGCTCCGCAGGATCGATGCCCGATCGCGCCCATAGCGCGTCTGCGTGTGCGCCTTTCATTACGGCGAGGCGAACCAGTCCGCGCGGCAGACCTGCTCCGACCGTCAGTTCAGTCATTGCCGCCCCCGAAACGGCACGATGCAACCTGTGGTCATGCTTTTGATTGCGGCGATCACGTCAGAGCCCTCATGGCCGTCAGTCCATTCATGGCGCATTCAACGCCAACGCCCGATGAACGTCGGATAACAAGACGAGGGAACAACAATGAAACACCTCCGCCTCCCCAGCCTTCTCGTGACTGCCCTGTTCTGCGTACCGATCGCCTTTGCGCAGGCGACGCCTGCTAATGCGCCTCCAGCCAGACAAGTCTATACGCCGACGTCGCTCACGCCCGAAGCCGGCTTGCCGCGAACCCCGGATGGACGACCCGATTTTCAGGGCGCGATCTGGGCCACAAACTTCTTTCCCGTGTTCGACACCAATCCGCTGACGCCGAATCTCGTCGTTTCCGAGCAGGAAGCGAAGACAATAGCCGATACCATGTTCACCGGCATGGCGGGGTTTCTCGAGAAGAGCATTGACCCGGAAGCCGCTCACATCATGGGCGACACGGACGGCCTGCCCATCGTGCGGGGCGAGCGGCGTACGCGCCTCGTCGTCCTGCCCTCCGACGGCGCCTTGCCCCTGACGGCCGACGCCAAAGCGACAATCGAAGCCGCCGACAAGGCGGAAGACCGGAAGGACGACTACGAGCAGCGACCCACAGGTGAGCGCTGCCTGGTGCTGAGCGGCAATCCCCCCATTCACGCGGTCGTCTCCTACAACCGCCTGCAGTTCATCCAGACGCCCGACTATGTTGTCGTCCACAACGAGAATGGCGATGAAGCCCGCATCATACCTTTCGCGACCGAGCATAAAGCGCCGGGGCCGCGCTCCTGGTATGGTGACTCCGTGGCGCGCTGGGATGGCGACACGCTGGTCGTCGAGACCATACGCAACAATCCGCTCGACCGGGTGCGCGGACTGATGGCCAAGTTCGTCATCAACGAGGATGCAAAGGTAATCGAGCGCTACACGCGCGTCTCGGCCAACGAGCTTCTCTACCAGTTCACCATCGAGGATCCGAAGGCGTATTCGGCACCATGGCTGGCCGAGTTCTCGTTCTACACGACAAAGACAGGCATGTACCCATCATCCTGTCACGAAGCCAACTACTCGCTGCCCAACATTCTATTGGGGCAACGGATGTCGGACCTGCGCGCCAAGCCTTGAGCGGCCCAGTCCAAACAAAAAGGGCGGCTCTTTGTGAGAGCCGCCCTTTTCAATTGAAGTGCGGACCAGCCTACGGCTTCACAAGCGCGTCGTAGATCCAGGTCCGGTTCTTCTTCTGGTACTCGCCGAGGAGCGCACGGTCCTGGATCATCCAGACCATGAACAGGTCGTTCTTCGGGTCATACCACCACTCGGTGCCGGCGATGCCGTTCCACGAGAACGTACCATTGGCTGGGCGTTGTTTCGTGTCGTCGATCACCAGCGACATGCCGAGACCAAAGCCCATGCCGGGACCCGGGAAGAACAGGCCCTTGCCGCGGACGTCTGCCGTGGTCTGGTCAATCAGCATCAGTGCTTCGGTTTCCGGCTTCAGGATCTGAACGCCTTTGTAGGTGCCGTGATTAGCCAGCATCAGCACGAAGCGGAGATAGTCCTCCGCTGTGGACGAGATTCCGCCGCCGCCCGAGTAGAAAACTTTCGGCGCCGCGTAGTCGTAGTACAACGGGTCCGTCTTTTGCGACTGGGCGAAGCGGCCAGCCTTTTCCTTCGGTTGCGTGAAGCCCGTGTCGGTCATGCCGAGCGGGCCGGTGACGCGCTCACGGATTGCTTCGTCGAGCGTCTTGCCGGTGATCTTCTCGATCACACCGCCCAGCACATCGAGGCCCTGGCTATAGTTCCAAGCCGTGCCTGGTTCAGCGGCCATTGGCAGCTTGGCGACAACCTGCTCCGACCAATCCTTGGCCGAGAGGTCGGTGCGCTGTTCACCGCCAGCAATCCACGCTTTCGAGATGGGCTGCGTCGGCTGGATGAAGGAGTAGATGATGCCCGAGGTGTGGCTCATCAGGTTCCGGATCAGCATCGGCTTGGTCGCCGGTACGGGATCGCCCTCTTTTTGCCAGACCTTGATGTTTGCAAACGCCGGCAGGTATTTCGAAACCGGCGCGTCGAGGTCGAGCTTGCCTTCCTGCACCAGCGTCATCGCGGTGACCGCAACGATAGGCTTGGTCATCGAGAAGACGCGGAAGATTGTCTGATCAGAAGTCGGCGTCGTCTGGCCGGGCCCCTGTACGCCGAAGCCATGCTGGTAGGCGACCTGGCCATGACGACCGACCAACAGGTAAGCACCCGGCAGTTTGCCGGAGGCGATGTCAGCGTCGAGCGCCGCGGTGATCGCGCCAAGCTTTGCGGGATCGAAACCTAGCGCCTGCGCATCGCCCGGGACGATGGACGAGGTCGACGGATCAACCGTGGCCGGCGTCGACTGACACGCAGTCGCGAGAAACAATGCTGCACCTGCGGCAAGAATTCCGCGTCTCATGACTCTCATTTGTGGCGTCTCCCTGCCCGTCTGGGCCACGCTTGTCCGCGAGCCTCATGGACGGCGTCGTACAGCTATTGCCCCGGTTGTGGAAGAAGCGCCGCGTTCACCGCCGTGTGTCTGCGCTTGCGTCTTCGCGGGGGGGGCAAACAGGCACCTAGCGTGCGACACATAAGCCATGGCGCTTGCCGTTTCGGCGGGATAGCCTGCGCTACGGAGGAATTTATTTCGCGCGGATGGCAAAGACAGGCGAATACGCCGTTCGCGCCGCCAGCGCCCCTGGGGAGTGGCTATGATCCGTTCGTCCTCGGCGCGAGTTTTGGCGCTGGCTTTGGCTTTGGGAATTGGAAGCCTAGGTCTTGCTGCCTGCGGCAATGGCGGTTCCGATGATGCCGACGTTGTGTCGAAGGCGCCCGCGGGCTCGACGCCAGGTGAAGGCATGGGTGGCGCAACGCTGGCCGACTTCCGTCCGTCGCTCGACCTCAAAGAGTTCATGAACCATGTGATGGACTACAACGCCTTCGAGGTCTGGCACCGTCAGGGTTGGATCATTGGCGACACAGTGCAGGAACTTTTCCCGACCGACGACGATGGATGGATCGCAGCCGAGAATGCCGCACGCACCCTGGCCGAAGCTTCAAACCTCCTGCTTCTGCCGGGACGACCGCAGGATGACGACCGCGCCTGGGTGGATTTTGCGCACCAGCTCAATGACGCAGCAATGAAGGCAGGAGATATGGCCGAGAAGCGGGACAAGGATGCTTTCTTTAGTGCCGGTACGGACATGTATCGCGCCTGCCATGGCTGCCATGTGAGATACATTGTCGGCGCTGACGGCCCGCCTGCCGCAGCCGATCCGCTGAAGCCATTGCCCAACCGGGGCGAGCCACCCCTGCCCAATCAATAGATTGTTGGGGTCCTTGACGATCGGCTTTGATCGCGATCAAGGCTGACTGAGTGTTACCGGGGTCACCGTAAATACGGGATCCCAAGGGGAGAGACGAGATTGTTCCACGATTTCTTTTCATGGCTTCAGTACGACCTTGGCAAGACCAGTGAAGACGGTCTGTCTTGGTCGCAGGCGCTGAACAGTTCGCAGAACCTGTGGAACCTCTTCGAAGGCACGCACGTGCTGACCTTGATGTTCTTTGCGGGAACGATCTGGATCATCGACCTTCGCATGATGGGGCTGGCGTTTCGCAACGTGCCGTTCTCGCGGCTGAACGATAAAGTGCTGCCGATCACCATGATGGCTTTCGGCATGATGGTGTTCACGGGTCTCGTCACCTTCTTCGGACGCCAGCCAGCGACGTTTTACTATCATGACGTCTGGTTCCGCCTGAAGATGATCTTCCTGCTGCTGGCGTCGATCAACATCTTCTGGTTCCACTTCAAGGTCCAGACGAGTCAGGCGGACTGGGATGCGATGCCGACGCCACCGGCCAAGGTGCGCATCTCCGGCGCGATATCGATGGCGTGCTGGATCCTCGTGATCATCTTCGGGCGCTTCATCGCCTACGACTGGTACAAGTGCGCCAAGCTGCAGCCCAACTCGATCCTCTACGCCTTCGCCGAGTGCGCTAACCTCTACACCGCTGGCGAGAATGAGGAATCAGTCGACGACGAAGAGATGCTGAATGAAGACGTCGATCCGCTCGCCAATGGCGGCACGATGACGCCGGGCGCTCTGCCGGCACTTCCGGAAGAAGCGCCGGCTGCGCCAGATGCGGCACCGACGGATGAGAGTCCGCCGGATCCCAATGCGGTCCCGCCTGCGCAACCGACACCTGGCCAGGGAGGCTGATCCATGGATTTCGCGAAGTTTTTCCCGGGCGCAGCTGACTGGGTCCACAATCTCGGCAAGGTCCCGCCTTTCCTCTATCTCGGCGACCTCTACGCCCCCTTCGGTGCCATCCACCTGCTCGGCCTCGCCCTGCTCGGCGGCTGCGTAATCCTGACCTGCCTGCGTCTTTTGGGCGCTGGCCTGACGGACGAGACACCTTCGGACGTCGAACGCAACCTGCGTCTCTGGCACATCGTTGGAGCGGCGATCGTGATCGGCACAGGGCTTGTGATCGGCGGCCTCAACGCTGAGCGGCTCTACACGTCGCAGTCCTTCTTCGTGAAGATGATCTCGATGCTGTCGGCGCTGATCTTCACCTTCGGCGTCGTCAACAACATCGCAAAGGCGGACGGCAAGGTCAGCCTCACCTCGATGATCCTCGGCGGCATCGCCATGGTGATCTTCCTCTTCGCCATGGGCGTGTTCTCGATCGCCGACGGGATTAGCCCTGGCACGTTCCACGTTCTGACAGTGGGCTATGCGGTACTCCTGCTGTTCGGAAAACGTACGCGCCTGATCGCCGGCATCGCGTTCATCGTGATGTTCGGTACGGTGCTCGAAGGCTATGTCGTCGCCGGCCTCGACAGCTTCAGCGGCGAACTCAGGAATCTTGGCATCGCCCGCAGCGTACTCGGCGGCATCCTTCTGATCGTGCTGACCGGCTACGAGATCTACAAGGCCGACGCCACGGCCGGTGGTCGCGTCGCGCGCATGATCGCGGTGATGTCGATCCTCAGCTGGGTCGCCACGGCAGCTGGCGGACGCTGGATCGGCTTCAGTTGATCCGACACGTCTCGCAGAAAGCATGACCCCGGAGGGCCCCGCCTTCCGGGGTTTTTGTCTGCGCATGCGGGTGAGGCCTCAGACGCAGTGCGCTGTGATGGGGCGCTCTGAGGTAGGTGGGTCCTGATTTTGAGCGAGGTTCAGCGGCGGTCCGTGACGGCTGTGCCTGCCCCCATCGTCACGCGCAAGCGCGCGCCACCTCCCGCAGCACTGCGCATTGGAGAAGAAAAAGAGGACGTTTGTTTTCTCCTCCGCACGGAGCGCGGGGGAGGTCGATTGCAAAGCAAGATGGAAGGCGCAGCTGCGTGCGTTAGCGGCTCCGTGTTCGCCAATACGGTAACGTTGGCGCATGTCTTCGACGAAGGCGTCCAATCTAGCGACAGGCGCGTGAGTGGGCTGGCAATGCGCGACGGTGTCGTCCCAGGTGTCTGACGCCGGAACAAGATTGAAGATCACGCGCGCGGGTTCCAACCGAGACGGAGACAGGGCTGTCGCCAGAGCGCGCAGACGAGTCTCGCATCGATGTGGGCGAGCAGATCGCGAAGTCTGCGCAGACGGCTCTGGCGAAGCTTTTTTCGGACGCAGCGCGCCCTCCCGTTGAGAATCACGCGGTTCATCAACGGCCAGAAGCTGCTCAAGAGACCCAGGAAGGCCGCGGGCGCCACGCAGCAGCCACAGAGGAAAGCTCCGGCGTTTCATGGGCGCAATTTTAAGCACGCTCAAGGACCGCCCGATTCAGGCGACGCCAATTCGCCGGTTTTTCGCGCAAGTCACTGATATCATGGCGGAAGGTGTCTGGCTTTTCCCCGACCCTGCACGAGGGCCTTGCAACGAATGGGGCAGTTCCTCACGGTGTCATTCCAAGCGGAGATGCGACGCGTCGCAGACCTGGAATGACAGCGGGGAAACCCAGTGTGGAGACAGCCGGGACTCTCGGCACAAAACCACGCACGACGGTGGTGGGTTTGGCGCGGTGGCGGCAGCGTTTACGGTCGCGCGTGATTGGGCAGTGGCGACGCGGATATTGCGAAGACTGCCGATCGTGCTGTTGCTGGTGGCGTGCGGCGGCACCCTGATCACAAGGCCCAAACACAACAGGCCGATCCACAATGCCCTACAGAGCGCGCCTCCCCCGATTCGTCGAGCGCGGTCGTTGCGACCTTGCGCCGGGGGCTGCAGGCGGTTGGGCCGAATAGGGTAGAGGTTCGCACGGAAGGTAATCAGACACGGCTGGAAACACAGGCGACGACCTCGGATGTCGGCCAGATGATATCGCGTTTCCTCAAGCTCGGTATCGTGACGATCGCCTGGTCGACGACACGGCGAATGCCGGCTTTTGTAAATTGGGCGTCGCTCGCAGCGGGCGGGCTTCCCTTTCGGACATGAGCACGAACCGCATGCAGCTTCTCGTGTTCGCCAAGCCGGTCGTGGAACGGGCCGACATCGCTGCAGCAGATGCAACGTTCGACGCCTGCGGTGGGCTTAGCGTGACGTTCAGGCTTCAGCCAGACGCGTCCAAGTGGATTGCCGTAACCACAGGGATCCATATCGGCGACCGCATGGCGAATCGTGATCGACGACCAGATCAATCTCTGCGCCGCGTATCACCAGCCCGATCAAGGATGGCTCCACGCAGATCACCGGCGTGTTTACGAGAGGTGAGGCACAGAAAATGGCCGCCAGGCCGAGTTCGGAACCGCGGCTGCTGAAAGTCGTGAAGCGCGTCACTGAGCAAGCCCAGGTGTCCTAGACCTGCTCCTTCGCGACAAACAAAAAGCCCGCCGGCTTGGGGCCGGCGGGCTGATTGGTTGTTTCGGAGCTGACAGTTAGGTCGGCTTCGACGTTGCGGTGCAATCCGTTTTGGCGCCAGCTTCAGCGCCGTCTTTCGGAGCGCCCGTGGACGAGCCGCCGACGAACAGTTTGCAACCGTTCGGGAAGGTCACGTCACGGCCGTTGGCCTTGCAGGTGATCTTGTCGAGCTTGGCGCCCGTGCCCCATTTGCGCGAGCAGACCGTGTCTTTCGACTGGTAGCCGCGAACGACGACTTCGGTGCCTTTCGGGATGGCCTTGGACTTGGCTTCCGTGGTCGACAGGTCGCCGCGGAAGATCGTGTTGGGCGTGCCGCCCTCGATCGCCCAGTTCAGGTCCGAGCCTTTTTTCGGCTGGCCGAACTTGTTGACGTCCTTGACCGAGATGTGGATCCAGGTGTGCGGGTTCGTCCATTCGACGAACTCGACCGCGCCTTTCAGCAGGACCGGGCGGTTCGCGTCGAATTCGGCGGCGAACGCGTGGTGGGCGTAGGCGGCGGTGCCCGCACCCGCAGCCGTCAGGACAGCCAGGGTGGCAGCCGCGACAGCCAGACGAACTTTATTCTTCATCGACTTCCTCCAGTGTCGGCAGTTCACTGCCGTATGTGTCCAGCGTAACTTATGCAGGCAACTGCGTGGTCGGGAATCGGCCCCGCTGCACCCCTGAAATTGAACCCTTTTTAACCCCGTATACCCGGGCTCTCAAGGGCTTCGCTCAGTCCGGGCCTGGACCGCTTTCGACGCGCACATGGCGCGGTGAAAGCTTCACAACCCAGATTCCAACCGTGTTTTGGCAAGGAACCTGAACCGATGTCAGGCTGGGTTCATCGCCATCACAACTTATTCAACGCGGGTGGAGGCTGCTTCCGTCACATCCTGAGCGGACATTCTGAAGCAGCCTGATCACCCTATTGTGCGTCGAGTTCGGCTTCTTCGGCAGCGCGTTCTGCGGCTTCACGCTTCGCACGCTCCAGCGCCGGACCCGGCAGCGGGTTCTTGCGCAGGTGGCCGTACAGGAGCTCTTCGACGAACTCCACGCACTTGAACTGCTGCAGCTGTGCATCTTCGCCCGAGGCCTTGTAGAGATTGAAACCAATCTTCCAGGGCTTGGTATAGACGCTCGGATCCGTGATTTCGGCTTCGTAACGCATGGTGGAATCAGAGGTGGGCGTCCAGCGTTCGACGACCTTGGTGTTCTCACCTTTCATGTTGCCCGAACGGTCGAGCCAGGTGGTGCCGTACTGGTCGGTGACCTCGACGACGAACGTGTCGCCATCCCACGTGCCGTAGGACTGACCCATCCATGACTGGGCGGGAGCCGGCGGTTGTGGGGTGAGGAAGATGTTGCGGACCGCGCCAGCGTATTCGTAGGCGAGGAACACAGCCTTGTCGGACTGGAAGATCTGGAAGGGCTTGTCCATGTAGTTGGCGCGCGGGACGCCCGGCAGGTAACACTTCACTTCCGGGTCCAGCTCGATCGCCTTTGCGCGGTTTGCGTCACGGGTGGCCAGCGCATCGGCGGTGTAAGGGATCTTGCCATCACCCTCGACGATGCCGACGCCAGCCGGCACGGCGCCGATCGCGCCCAGGGCGACAACCTGCGCATCCGGCACCGGGACGTACGGGCCAGGACGCAGCTGCAAAGCCGACTGAGCCGGGTGGGCTTCGATGTTGAAGTTTGCGGTGTTCATCACCTTCCAGACGCCGTTGAGGTCCGGATGGACGCCATCGGGTCCGCGCTTGGCTTTCCAGGCGGCGGGCTTCACTTCTGCCGCCGACGCCATGGACGAATGATCCACCGGCATCGTCTGGCAGGCGCCAAGGCCAACAGCCAATGCAACCATAGATACGAGCTTAATCATGACTCCTCCCCGTTCGCCCAACCACCAATATGCGCGTCCCCTGCGACGGTTTTCCGTCACCGTCTCCGCAAACTGCTGCGGGCGGTTTATCGAGAACAAGCGTCGGGCTGACGCACCGGGAACATACCCAGCTTCAAGACGAGCGCAATACGTGGGCCGGGCGATGGGACAAAGTCGACCAACCGACAGCGGCGCCGCCCGCCGCTGCGGATAACACGGTGATGAAAGCGACTCCGAGCACTGGCGCCGACGCGAAACGCCAGGTCGTGTCGAAGACGAGAATCACAATCGGGTGAGCCGCGGCAATCCCCAGACCGCTTCCGAGCAGCACAGCGAGGAATGCCGCAAGTGCGAACTCGAGCGCGTAAAGCGAGAGGATCGCCATCCGCGTGGCGCCGAAGACTTTCAATAGGGCCGACTCGCGACGACGCCGGCGTGCGGCCGCCGCAAAGGCGCCGAAGAGGACAAGAATGCCCGCGGCCAGCACGACACTCGCGAGAGCGGTGACGATGACCGAGACTTGGCCAAACAGATTCGCGGCGGTCTCGAGCGTCTTGCGCACCTGGAAGGCGAGCACGTTGGGCCAGCGCTGCGCTGCGGCAGCGACGAGGGCGGCCTCCTTGTCGGCGGGAACGAGGACGATGGCGGCGTTGGCGGGCTGGAAGTCACCCACGGACCCCGGCGACAGGATGAAAGCGACGTTGGCGCCGAAGCCGGACCAGTCGACCTTGCGGAACGACGCGACCTTGGCCGCGATCTCCTTCGTGAAGATGCGGAAGGTGACAGTGTCGCCAAGGGAGAGGCCGAGGCCATGGGCCGCCCCCTCTTCCACCGAGACGAGCGGCGGGCCGGCATAACCGGATGGCCACCATGCGCCGGAAACCAGGTTGGCCTCGATCGGCTTGTCCGCGAGCAAGGTCATCGGGGTTTCGGTGCGCGTAACCCAGCGCTGCTCGGGCGCCACCTTCCGCTCGTCCAGCTTCTCGGCGTTGATTGCGGTGACGCGGCCGATGAGGACGGGGGCGCGGCGGTAGGTCAGCTGATTCGTGGTATCGATGCCGAAGGACTGCATCATAGCGTCGAAGGCTTCGGCATCGCGTGCAGGGATCTGGCGAAAAATGATGGAGGGAGCTTCGGTCGGCGCGGTGTCGCGAAGCTGGCCGAGCAGGTTATCCTGCACAACCGTGATCAGCGTCAGGAGCGCGAGGCCAAGACCGAGAGCCGGCGCGACGATGGGCGCGAGCGAGCCCGGGCCACCGAGGCTGGCGAGGACGAGCCGGAAGCGGCCGCGCACGTGGGGAGATGCGCGGCCGGCGAGATGGCGGACGATCACTGCTGCGCCGATCAGAATGAGATAGGCGACGGCGGCGCCGATCATCAGGCCAAGCACGATCAGCGGACGTGCCGAGCCGAGCATCGCGACAGCCACGAGCAGGATGGCGGCGATGAAGGAGGCGGCGCGCTCCGGTATCGGGATGGGCTGGGCGGCATCGCCGCTGTCGCGCCGGAACAGGGCGGCGGGCGGTGTCGCGCGGGCGCGGCCGAGCGGTGGGGCGGCGAACATGGCGCCGGCGAGCAAGGTCAATACGAAGGCTTTGAGGAGGGCGAGCGGATAGATGCCGAGCTGCATGGGCAGCGGAATGGAGTCGCCGGCAAGCGCGCTGACAATCCAGGGCGACAGCGCGCCTAGGATTATGCCTGCCAGCGCGCCTGCGCCGGCGAGGACGCCGAGCTGGAAGGCGTAGGCTGCGCGGATCGTGCCGCCATCTGCGCCGAGGGCTTTGAGGGCTGCGATGGAGTCGAGACGTGTGTCGAGAAAAGCGGAGGTCGCCTGGCTTACGCCGACCCCGCCTGCGATCAAGGCGGAGATGCCGACTACCGTCATGAAGGTGTTGAGCATACCGAGCACGGCGCGCAGGCCGTCGATGGCGTCGTCAGGGCCGCGATAGCGCAGGCCTTCGGATTCCCAGCGTGCGTTGAAGTCGTCTTCAAAGCTGGCGGCGGATTCGGGCTTCAGCACGATGCGGTAGGCGGTGCGGAACAGCGCGCCGGGCTGCAAATGGCCCGCATCGCGCAGGGCGGCGATGGCGATGATGGCACGGGGTTCGAACATGCCGGGCTCGCCGACGCGGTCGGGCTCACGAGCCAGGATAGCACGGAGCTGGACGGGGATGCTGCCGAGGTTGAAGTTGTCGCCGACGGATACGTTGAGGTCTTTGGCGAGACTGGCGCTGGCGGCAATGCCCCAGGTGTCATCGGTCTTCGTGAGGACGCGCGACAGGGCGATGTCGCGGTCGAAGGTGAAGCTGCCGACGAGGGGAAAGACAGTGTCGATGCCGCGCACGTCGACCTGCATCACTTCGGCTCCGGCGCGAGCCATCAGATCGATCTGCGCCGCCTCGCTCACCTGCCCCCGCGCATCGAGCCAGGCGCGCTGTTCGGCGGTGGCCTCGCGTTGAGCGAGCGTGATGGCGGCGTCGCCCCCGAGCAACTGATGCGACTGGCGGCTGAGGCCGGCCTGAAGCGCGTCGGTGATGGACCCGGCCGACGCGATGGCCCATGCGCCGAGCGCGAGACACGCGAGATAGATCCAGAAGCCGGCCACGCCACCGGACAGTTCGCGCAAAGCGATGCGGAGCCACGGGCGATAGGTCGTTGTCCGCGTGGTGCCGTTAGCCATGGCTATCCTTACGGGTGGCGCGCGCTGCTGTCACGCCGCTTGTCTTGAGGCACGACGCAGACCATTTTTCTGGCGCCCGTTGGTAGGAGGCGTTGATGAGAACAATTTGCATGGTCGCGTTTGCTGCGGTGATGGCGATGGCATGCGCTAGCGCCGATCTGACGCCGCATGGCGCCTACAAGGTCGATGCGACCGTTGTCGAATACCAGGGCGCGACGTTCAAGGCGGGCGATCACGTCGCGATCAAGGACACCGCCGGAACCTTCAAGCCAGTGGACACAGGCCATTCGATAGAGGTGCGTGCCGAGCCCGGCCGGACGGGCATCGTGCTGGGCGGCGTAAAGCGAAAAGACCCGGTCACGCCTGACGAGCCGATCCAAATCGTGCTGATCCGCTTTGATGAGCAGGCGTGGCGCGACGCGTCGTCTTCGGGCGCAGAGGTGACGCTGAAGCCGTTCGAGGCGACGATACATGCGGATTATGTGGCAGCGGCGAAGAAGTAGGCGGCGACCTGCTCGTCACACACTTTGGTTTTCATCCAGGCCGAGCGTAGCAGGAGCCGGGAACCCCTGACCCAGGGTCGGGGTCGAAACATGCGCCCCGGACAGCCGCCTTGGGGCTTCCGGGATAACAAGCTTGCGCAAGCTCGGTCAGCCCACCACCCGTCCATCCCGCATCTCCACGATCCGGTCGGCGCGCGCAGCGATGGCGCTGTCATGCGTGACGACGACAAGTGTCGCATTCCGCTCCCGTGCGATGGCGAAGAGCATATCAGCGACCATCGATCCGGTCGTGGTGTCGAGATTGCCGGTGGGTTCGTCCGCGAAGACGATTTGGGGATTGCTGGCCAGGGCGCGGGCGACGGCGACGCGCTGGCGTTCACCGCCGGAGAGCTGGCCGGGATAATGGTCCATGCGCTGGGCAAGACCGACTGCGGCAAGGGCCGATCGTGCGAGATCATCGACGTTTTCGAGTTTCGCGATTTCGAGCGGCGCACGGACATTGTCGAACGCGTTCATCGTGCCCAGCAAGTGGAAGGACTGAAACACAAGGCTGACGCGGCCACGGCGCAGGCGGGCGAGTTGATCCTCGCTTTTGCCTTCAAGGCTTTCGCCGAGGAGCGAGATGGCCCCTTTGGTTGCGCGCTCGATGCCAGTGGAAACGGCGATCAGGGAGGACTTGCCGGAGCCGGAGGGGCCGACGATGGCGACGCTCTCGCCCGGCATCGCGCGGAAGCTGACGCCCTTCAGGATCTCGACCGGCCCGGAGGCGGCAGGAAGCGTGAGGTAGATGTCGTCGAGCGTTAGTGCGGGGTTCATTCAGGGGGCATTCTCGGGCTTTTCCCGAGAGTTCTGGTTCGGGAGAGTTGGGAAGTCTCACGAATCTCTGCGCGGAGCCAATCGGGATTCTCTGGACAAGCCCTAGAATGACCGGGGGACTAAGATTCCGCGGTCTGTGGCGCGCCAATGTCGGCGGGTTCGATGTCGGCGGGTTCGATCTGATCGGGGCGGCTGCCGATGCGGATGGCGTCGAGCTGATGCGCGGGCAAAAGCAGGCTGCGGGCGCCGGGGACGATGATGGCGGAGGCGGAAAAGCTCGGGACAGTGAAGCCCATCGCGTGGACTATGGTCGCGAAGAACGAGTTCGAGTTCCGGCCGAAGCCCATGAAGGGGTAAGGTAGCCCTGCCCCACCCTCGGCGCCCTTGCTGAGCGCATTGATGCGGCGGAGTGCCTCGAGCGCCGGGGCGAGATGCTGGTCGATCTGATCACGGGCGAAGCCGTCGGCAAGCACGCGCACGGCACCGGCCGCGATGGCGGGAGCA
The DNA here is from genome assembly GCA_947478925.1 of Hyphomonadaceae bacterium. Lineage (GTDB taxonomy): Bacteria > Pseudomonadota > Alphaproteobacteria > Caulobacterales > Hyphomonadaceae > UBA7672. The sequence goes on from CANJXY010000011.1 coordinate 16,166, forward strand.
AGCGTCCAGTCCGGGCTGGCCGAGCCGTTTATCGGCATGAAGGTACGCGGGTGGGTCTTGGAGTCGTAGCCGCGTAGGCGGTCGGTTGGGAGGTAGCCAATCGGCTTGTGACGCCAGGCGTGGTGTTCCTCGTCAAACCATGAGGCGAGGCCGTTGATCTGGCGTACGGCGCGCCCGGAAGCGTCTGCGATCACGATCATCCGGTGGGCCGCGAAGCGCGACCTCCGGGGGATGCGCAACTCAGCTGCGTTGATGCTCCAACCACTCATGCCGTGAATATGGGGCATTCGCGGGGAGTGTCACGTAGGCGGAATGTCCTGCGCTGCTTTGTCTTCGGGCCTTTTGCTCCGGCGCCACAGCAAACCGATCACCACGAGGGCGCCAAGGGGGATGGCGGACTTGAGCGTCCACCCAACGGACGGGGCGTCATGCCAGGTGGCGACGGATCCGATCAGCGCCCCATGCATCGCCACGAATTTCGACGTCCCGGTCGCGACATCGAAGCCCCACTGCGACACCGCGATCAGAGCGGCGATGCACCAGAGCCAACGAAGTCTCAAGCCCGGCGCGCGAATGGCCATGATGATCGCCGCGAGCATCAGCGCGGGCGACACAACAAAAGCCAGAAGCGCAAGGACGGCCATGTTTTGCCCAGTTCAGCGCGTCGCCTAGTGATCGTCGCCGTGGAACGCCTCGGGCAGCGTGATGCCAGGTTCCTGGGCGGCACGCCATTCGGCGGATTGGCGGGCGACGATCTCGACGAGATTGCCCATGGCGAGGTGCATGTCGACGATGTGCAGGCCCCAGAGCGGACGCAGCGAGCCGTTGACCACAACGTCGCCGCCAATCGCGTCGGCGCGCTTGTCGAGCGGATCGGCATTGATGGTGACGGCGAGATAGTTGAAGCCGCCCTTGGTGATGCAGCGGGCGGTCAACAGACCGGGTAGCGCGACGAAGGGCGTGTCGATCGTGGGATTGTCGATGGTCCAAGGCATGGGCGGCCCCAGTTCGTCAAACAAGACCGGGCCGCCGGACAAGATGGGCTTCAGCGTCCCGTCACCGCCGTAAAGCTCGGCGGGATTTACGCAGGCAGCGCGCATGCCCGTCGTCGCCCCAGACCCGAACAGCGAGTCTGCGGGCGGCGGCGACTGCGCGCGGAAGGCGGAATAGGCGATGACGCAGCCTGGCCCTTTGCCGGGCGCACAGAGCGGTATTGCGCGGAAGGAGCCGCCGGCCGAGAGACCCTCCGGCGTTTCAACAGGACCGCCGATCAGCAACGCCGACACGAGTTGAGACTGGACCGGCTGTCCGTCGATCTCGCTGGCGATAAGGCGGGTGAGGATGCCGGCGCCCTGGTCGTGGCCGATCAGGACAAACCCGCGACGGGCATTGTCGTTGGCCAGATAGCGATGCCAGGCGGCTTTCACGTCGGCATACGCCATCTCGCGGTCGGTTTCGACATCTTCGCCGGCGCGCAACTTCTTGAGCGCGGTGAACGTCACTTGCCGGTAGAGCGGGACGAACAGGCGGCAAACGGCGCCGAAGCGGACGGCCTGCTGCCGGATGATCTCGGCTTCTTCCCCGCCGGGCTTTGCATCGGCATTGCCGCCCAGATCGCGCGAGACGGTGGGGTACACGTAGAAACAGTCTACGGGCGGCGCGGTGGCGGGCGCGAAGGTTTCCTTCGTGAGCACGCCATCCGCCGAAATTCTGGTGACAGTTGCGACCTGCTCGCAAGCATCCTGCGTTTCGGGCCGGCAGAGCCAGTTGGAGGTGTCGGCGTAATCGAGAGGCTCAACCGGCGCGAGGGCGGGATCGGCTTCGGATTCTGTCACGGCGGGTGCGGGCGCAACTGCGGTTGGGGCCTCGGGGCTGCAGGCGATTGCTGCAAGCGCAGCAAGCAGGGGCGCCATGTGTCTGCGTCTCATGGAGTCTCTCTGGCGGCGCCATTTCGGCTAGCGACATTGTGACGCCTCCGGCGTCGGGGTCAAACACAACGATGCGAGGCGTGTTGGTGGCGCCCTTTGCAACGCCTTCCCTCTGGGGCAGGTTGCGCGCCAAGCAGTGCAGCGGGGAAACGCCCCGCGCCTACGGGAGGACGTGCATGCGCAGTTTCGTGTTCGGCAGCGCCATGGGCTGCGTGTCGTTGATCGCCCTAATGTCCTGCACGACGCCCGAGGCGCCTGTCGCGCCCATGGCGCCGGTTGCCCAGGTCGCGCCGGTTGTTCCCGCGCCGCCCATCGTTGCGCCCCCTGCCCCTACGCCAGTCGCCGCGCCGGCTTTGCACCCCGGTGAGGCGGTCTACAAGGCCAGCTGCGCGGCTTGCCATGACAACACCGAAGCCACGCGGGCGCCGTCGCGCGACAACCTCAAGGGGATGAGCTTCCAGTTCGTCAACTACGCTCTCACGCAGGGCAAGATGAAGGACATGGGCGCCAGCCTCACCGCCGACCAACGGGCCCAGGTGGTGAGCTTCGTCACCGGCGGCCGCGATCCTTCGCAGATCACGGCTGACTGGACGAAGAACATGATGTGCACGGGCGCGCAGGCGGCCGTGGACCTCGAAGGACCGGATGCGGCGACCTCGACGCACTTTGGCTATGACGCGAACAACACGCGTAAGATGACCGCGAAGCAGGCCGGGCTCACCACCGAGCAGATGGGCAAGCTGGACCTCGCCTGGGCGATAGCCTTCCCGGATTCGACGACGATGCGCTCGCAGGGCGCGGTGGTCGGCAAGAACCTGTTCTATCCGGCGACGGATGTCGGCAAGGTCTATGCGTTCGACCTGAACGACCAGGCCAAGCCGTGCGTGCAGTGGGTCTACACCACGCCGGGCGGCGCGCCGCTGCGCACCAGCATTGCCTACGGCGTGCTGGCCGATGGTACGCCGCTGCTGACCTTCTCGGGCATCGACTCAACCGTCTACGCGCTCGATCCGCGGACCGGTAAGGCGATGTGGACGAAACCGGTTGGTTCCTACTCCTATTCGATGACGACGGGGACGCCGTCCGTCCTGAAGGATCGCGTGATCGTGCCGGTGGCTCAGTTCGAGATCATGGTGGCAGCCGAGAACAAGTATGAATGCTGCACCAACCATGGCTATGTGCTGTCGCTCGATCCCAAGACCGGCGCGCAGCAATGGCGCTATGACACGATGCCGGAAGCGACCAAGCAGCGTGACCGTGGCGATGGCAAACCGCTGCTCGGACCTTCAGGCGCGCCGATCTGGAACTCGCCGGTTGTCGATGAAAAACGCGGGCTGATCTATTTCGGTACTGGCGAGAGCAACTCCCCGCCCGCGCACAAGAACACGAATGCGATCATTGCGATCAACCTGAAGACCGGCAAGGAGAAATGGGCCTTCCACGCGACGCCGGCAGATATCTTCAACTCGGGTTGCGGGCTCAAGTCGAAGCCTGAACTCCTGAATTGCACGAGCGCGCCCGAGACGGTGTTCCGCGATGTCGACTTCGGCGCATCGGTCATCCTCGGCAAGGGATCGGACGGCAAGGAGCTGCTCTACGCTGGCCAGAAATCGGGTTCGGTGTGGGCGTTTGATCCGGACACCGGCAAGGTTGTGTGGCGCAAGGCGCTCGGTACCGGCAGCCCGCTGGGCGGCGTTCACTGGGGCATCGCTTACGACAACGACACGGTGTTCGCGCCGATCTCGATTGTCGGCGTACCCATCCCGGGCGAGTGGGACGCCGATCCGTCGATCAAGTCGGGCCTTTACGCACTCGACGCCAAGACCGGCAAGATCAAGTGGCAGTTCAACCCTGAACCGCCGGCCGGATCGACGCCCAATCCGCGCGGGTATTCGGGCGGTCGCTTCTCGACGGCGCCCTCCGTCATCGACGGCGCGGTTGTAGCCGCAGCACTCGATGGCACGCTGTACACGCTCGACAAGAAGACCGGCGCGGTCCTGTGGTCGTACAAGACGGCAAAAGACTTCGACGGCGTGAATGGTGTCAAAGGCAAAGGCGGCGCGATCGACTCGAACTCGATCACGGCGGCGAACGGCCTGCTGCTGGTGAACTCGGGCTACGGTATGTTCGGCCAGGCAGGCGGCAACGTGCTTCTGGCGTTCAAGCCAAAGAGCTAGTGACTATGCGCTCGTGGTTCGACGAACCATGGGCGCACTTCGCCCTTCGCCAGCTACATTGAGGCGGAGCGCAGGCGTTTGCCGACAATCCCTACGCCTCGACGCAGCGTGCACACGACACGCCTTCCCGGTACTTGGACGACTGCCTGTCTTCCGGTGTGACGGGATGGCCGCAGGCGCGGCAGAGCTTGTTGTCGCCGACGACCAGTCCGTGTCCGACTGAGACTCGCTCGTCGAAGACGAAACATTCGCCCTGCCAGAGGCTCTCACCCTGGGGCACGTTCTCGAGATATTTGAGAATGCCGCCCTTGAGGTGGAAGACGTCTTCGAAGCCGAGCGACTTCACATAGGCGGTCGCCTTCTCGCAGCGGATGCCACCAGTGCAGAACATGGCGATCTTCTTGCCTTCCAGTTCGCCGCGATTCTGTTGGACCCAATCAGGGAACTCGCGAAAGCTGGCCGTCTCAGGATTGATCGCATTGCGGAATGTGCCGAGCGACACCTCGTAGTCGTTGCGCGTGTCGATCACGACCGTATCGGGATCGGCAATCAGCGCGTTCCAGTCCGTCGCCTCCACATAAGCGCCAACGCTTTCCAGCGGGTCGACGCCCTCGACGCCCATCGTCACGATCTCGCGCTTCAGCCGCACCTTCATACGATTGAACGGCATCTCGTCTGCCGCGCTGTACTTGACCTCCAGCCCGCGGAATTCCGGGATCGCTTCGAGATACGCGATCAGCTCCGCGATCGGCGCCTCACGGCCCGCCACCGTGCCGTTGATGCCTTCGCGCGCCAGCAACAGCGTCCCCCTGATGCCGCGTCCGCAGCAGAACGCCGCCAACGGGGCACGCAACTCTTCGAAACGCTCCAGCCGGCAGAACCGGTATAGCGCGGCGACGCGAAACGGTGCCTTTTGCGGGGACAAAGTCATGGTCGCCCCCTACAGGTCAGGGGCCTTTACTTCAAGGCAAAGCGCCAAGGTCGCGGAAGTGGAGAATTCTCCTTACCGTCCCCAATTGACGCCTACGTCATCTTGGGAGGATGGTCCCGTCCAGCACCCGACCTGCGCGAGAAGTCGCGGGAGGGATAGCGGGAGGGTTCAGCATGCTTCGTATGCTCGCTTCGGCGGCGGCGCTTTCGGCTGTTTCAGCGGTCGCGCTGGTTTCGTGCACAACGCCGGCCACTGCGCCCGCGCAGCAGGTCGCAGCGGTGGTTCAACCTTCGAAGCCGGCAGGCCCGCACCCCGGCGAGGCCGTCTACAAGCAGCATTGCGCGGCTTGTCACGACAATCCGGAAGCAACGAAGGCGCCCTCACGCGAGACGCTGGCGCGGATGGCGTCGGGCAACATCACCAACGCGCTGATGACGGGCAAGATGATCGCGCAGGCGACAGGGCTTTCTTCGGCGGATGTGTCATTCGTCTCAGACTATCTGTCGGAAGCGGCGGCGGTCAGCGATGACTGGATCACGGCGATGCGTTGCCCAGCCAACCGGGCGACCCCGAAATTAACAGCGACGCCGACGGTGGCGACGTTCGGTTTCGACCAGAAGAACCGCCGCAATCTCACCTACGCACAGGCGGGCCTCAACGCTGCAGATCTAACCAATCTGGAAGTGGCGTGGGTTGTCGCCTTCCCCGATGCGGTGTCGATGCGGAGCCAGGCGGCGGTGGTCGGCAACACGCTATTCCTGCCCGTGGGCGAGAGCAAGAACAGGGTGTTCGCCTTCGATATCTCGGACAAGGCGAAGCCGTGCATCCAGTGGGTCTATGACGGCGAGCGTACTTTCCGGACGTCGGCGGGCTATGGCGTGCGCGGGGATGGCGTGCCGATGGTGCTGGTCGGCGACATGGGCGGCTTCACCAACGCAATCGATGCGCGCAATGGACACAAGCTGTGGGTGACGAAGACAGGGCTGTTCGACGCCTCGATCTCGACGGCGACGCCGGTGCTGGTCGGCGACCACGTGATCGCACCGTCCTCGCAATACGAAATCATGATGGCCGCGCAGGACCAGCACGTCTGCTGCAAACTGCACGGCGGCGTGTCGGCGGTGGACGCAAAGACCGGCAAGATCGTCTGGCAGACCGGCACGATGGAAGACGCCAAGCCGATCCGCGATCGCGGCGACGGGCAGATGCTGTGGGGACCTGCCGGCGCGCCGATCTGGAACTCGCCGTCGATCGATGTGAAGCGCAACAGGCTGTATGTCGGCACGGGCGAGGCTAATTCCGAAAACGCGCACAAGAACACCGACGCCCTGCTCGCCTTCGACCTCACCAGCGGCAAGATCCTCTGGTCGCATCAGGCGACAGCGGATGACGTCTACAACGTCTTCTGTGGACCAACCGGCGGCCCGAAGAACTGCACCGCCAAAACGGTTTACCGCGATGTGGATTTCGGCGCGTCCACGATCCTCGCGACCAAGCCGGACGGAAACGACATCGTCGTCGCTGGCCAGAAATCTGGTACGGTGTGGGCGATGAACCCCGACACCGGCGATGTCGTATGGCGCACGCATATCGGCACGGGCGGTCCCAATGGCGGCGTCCACTGGGGCATCGCTGTGGACGACACGCACGTCTACGCGCCGATCAGCTATCCGGGCCGCTCGATCCCCGATCAGGTTGTGCCGGCGGATCTCAAGCCCGGCCTCTATGCCGTGAATCTTGCAGACGGCACCATCGACTGGAAGATGGAGGTAAAACCCGACTGCACCGATGCACGCAAGAAATTCGTTCCGCGTTGCAATGCGCTGTTCGGCCTCTCCGGCGCACCGACCGTGATCGGCGACTACATTGTTACGGGCGGGCTTGATGGCCGCGTCTATGTCGTCGAACGCAAGACCGGCAAGCTCGCGGCGCAATGGGATACAGCGCGTTCCTTCGAAACCATCAACGGCATCGAGGGCAATGGCGCATCTGTCGACAACGCGTCGATCATCGCAGCCAATGGACTGCTGATCATGAATTCCGGCTATGGCCTGTTCGGTCAGGGTGCCGGCAATGTGATGATTGCCTACAAGCCGAAGAGCTAGAGCCCGAGAGACGCTCATCAGGGAGAGATGACCATGTTCAGGACGATCGCGTCGGGCGTTGCGCTCGCGGCGGCGCTTGCCTTCAGCTCCTGCACAACGCCTGCGGACACGCAGATGGCGTCGGCCGATCCGCTGGTGACGGAGGCGCATAATGGCGATGCCACGGCTGCCTCGAAGGCCGCGGGCGAGGCGATCTACAGGCAACATTGCGCCGCCTGCCACGATAATCCGGAAGCCACGAAAGCGCCTGGGCGGGATGCGCTGAAGCGCGTGTCGGCTCTCTATGTCACCAATGCGCTGATCATGGGCAAGATGGTTGCACAGGGCGCGCCGCTGTCGGCCGTCGAAGTCTCCAACGTTTCGGACTATCTCTCCGGCGGCGAGGCGGATGCGACGGGCTGGCTTGCGCCGAACGCTTGCCCCGCCAGCCGCCGCACGCCGAAACTGGACGTCAAGGCGACGGTGTCCGGGTTTGGCTATGACTACTCGAACAAGCGCCAGCTGTCGGACAAGCAGACCGGTATGAAGCCCGGCGATCTCGACAATATGGAAGTGGCCTGGACGATGGCCTTCCCGCAGGTCGGCACGATGCGCGGCCAAGCGGCGATTGTGGGCGACACGATGTTCCTGCCGGTGGCAGACAACAACCGCGTCTTCGCGCTCGATATCTCCGGCGACAAGCCGTGCGTGCAGTGGAGCTATGATGGCGGCCGCGCGCTGCGCACGTCGGCCGGCTTTGGCGAGATGTCGAACGGCCAGAAGATCATTATGGTCGGCGACATGGGCGGCTTCGTGCACGCCATCGACGCCAAAACGGGCAAGAAGCTCTGGGTGACCAATGTCTCGTTTTTCAAGAACCAGATGGTGACGTCGACGCCGGTTTTCTACAAGGACCGCGTCTACGCACCTGTCTCGCAATACGAACTCGCGAGCGCGATGGCGGACTCCTATGTCTGCTGCAAGGCGCGCGGGGGTGTGACAGCGATCAACGCCAAGACAGGCGAGAAGATCTGGTCGCAGGGCGTCATGCCTGAGGCCCAACCGATCAAGGATCGCGGCGACGGACAGATGCTGTGGGGCCCTTCAGGCGGCCCGATCTGGAACTCGCCGTCGCTCGACCTCAAACGCAATAGGCTGTTCGTCGGCACGGGCGAGGCCAACTCAGGCCCCGCGCACCCGAACACCGACGCCCTGCTCTCCTTCGACCTCGACACCGGCAAGATCGTGTGGAGCCATCAGGCGACCGAGAACGACGTCTACAATGCGGGCTGTTTCCCGGGACGCGAGACGAACAAGAACTGCTCGGGTCCGACCGTCTATCGCGACGTGGATTTCGGCGCGTCGACGATCTTCACAAAGGCGCCGAATGGTACAGAGCTGGTGCTGGCAGGCCAGAAATCCGGCTCGCTGTGGGCGATGAACCCGGAAAACGGCGCCGTCGTGTGGCGCACGGCGCTGGGCCACGGCACGGCGATGGGCGGCATTCACTGGGGCATCGCCGCGGACGAGACGCATGTCTACGCGCCGATCTCCAATGTCGGCCGTCCGGTGCCGACCGATCCGGCCTATGACGACAAGGCCATCAAGCCGGGCCTCTACGCGCTGAACCTCAATGACGGGTCGATCGCATGGTCCTTCTACACGCAAGCTGATTGCGCCAACGACCGCCAGAAGCGCGTGCCAGGATGTCAGCGGATGTATGGCCTCTCCGCGGCGCCAAGCGTGATCGGCGAGTATGTCGTCGCGGGCGGGCTCGACGGCATGCTCTACGTGCTCGACCGCAAGACCGGCGCCCTGAAGTGGAAATACGACACGGCGCAGACCTATCAGGGTGTCAACGGTGTTGCGGGCAATGGCGGCTCGATCGATGCCGCCTCGATCATCGCAACGCATGGCCTCCTCATCGTGAACTCCGGCTACGGCATGTTCGGCCAGGCACCGGGCAATGTGATGATCGCGCTCCGGCCGAAGAAGTGACGACCGGCGCACGTGCGGCCTGGTGGGAACCTAGCCCTGAAGCAGGCCGAGTTCGGCCAATGCTCGCCTCAGCGTTAGCCGTCCGTAGGCCGTATTCATGTGCCAGGGGTCAGGGGTTCCGTATCTGTTTGGTGTGAAACCAGCGTCGACAAAACTGTCGTCGGACGAAATCACGTGCGCGCCGAGGGAATCTGCAACCGTACGGATGAAGCTAATCTGCTGGCGGTAATACCAGCTGAGAAATGACCATACCCGATCGCCGTACTGCCAAGCGAGATTGCTGCCTTTTTCACTCTCTGGTCGATAGGCGACGATGGCGCGGGTTGGCAGGGGGCAGACCTGGATGAGGATCCTGCCAGAAAAGACCGATCGGATCAGCTGGATCGCCTGGAGGTTGGGAGAGGCGTGCAAGAGGTTCTCCAACGCGCTCGTCATAACATCTTCGGAGACGATCTGGCGTTTCGAATTCGGGTCCTGGACCAGCGACCCGAGCGCCAGCTGGTTGAGAATGTGTCCGGGGTCGCCATTTCGATGGGACGGAAGCCCTGAGGCACAGATCATCACCGCGTCGAATTTTCCGAGATCAAAACCATTTTCGACGGCGCCCGGAATCGTCGAGAAGACTTTGTGCTTCCTGAACGGAACAGGAAGCAGGCGGCTGCCTTCAGCTTGAAGATGCGGGCCTGAGCCGCCCGGCATCACGAAGAAATCTGCACGGACGCCGCTGGCGCTGTCATCGACCGCAAGAGCGCTCTTCAGAGCGCCTGCATGCGAGTTTCCAACGACGCAGATTTTCACCCGTCATTCCCTAGGATATCACCGACCTCAGTAACGTTCCGCTGAATCGGCCTAGCAGAGACGTCCCTGTTGAACAACGCGACGGCATCCCTGTGTCTTGCCTCGCCCTTCTGCGCCGCCTACGACCTCTCGAGCGGAGGCGCCAATGGCCAACGAGAAAGACAGACTGGTTCAGGACCAGCCGGCGGAGATCCCGACCGAACAGGGCCCGCTCGCCGTCTACAAGGGCGCCCAGCCGCCGGCGCCGGCCTGGTTCGAAGCGGCCGTCGCCACGCCCTACACGACAGCATTCGTCGAGTGCGAAGGCGCAAGGATCCACTATCAGAGCTGGGGCGATCGCACGAAGCCGGGCCTGCTACTCGTGCACGGCAACGGGGCGCACGCGCACTGGTGGGATTTCGTCGCGCCATATCTCACCGAGGACTACCACGTCGTCGCCATGACGTTCTCGGGCATGGGCGATAGCGACTGGCGTGAACACTACAAGATGGAGACGTTCGCGAAGGAGGAACTGGCGGTCTGCGAAGCGGCCGGACTATTCGCGCACGCCGAAAAACCGATCATCGTCGCGCACTCCTTCGGGGGCTTCGTCACCATGCTTACGGGCGCGGAGTATGGCGAGAAGTTCGGCGGCATTGTCATTGTCGACACTCCGGTCAACCCGCCCGACCGCGAACGGCGTGGACCGCCGCCGGTGCGTGGCGGGAAAGTCTATCCGACGCTCGAAGCCGCGCTGGCGCGCTTTCGCCTTGCGCCGCCGCAGCCGTGCGAAAACCACTACATCATGGACTACATTGCGCGCTGGAGCTTGCAGAAGAAGCCTATCCCAGACGACGTGGGCGATGGCTGGGCCTGGAAGTTCGACCCGTCAATCTGGCGCCGCTTCTCGGTCGAACGGCCCGAGCGGGAATTGCTGACCGAAACGCGCTGCCGGATCGCGCTGTTCAAGGGGGACAAGTCGATCCTCTGGCAACCCGACGTGCGCGACTACATGCGCGATCTGCTGAACCGGCAGGTGCCTTTCATCGAGATCCCGGAGGCCCGCCACCACGTCATGCTGGATCAGCCGCTCGCCTTCGTGGCGGCCCTGCGCACCCTGCTTCAGGAATGGCAGCATTCGACCTCGGACCGGGTCGTTGCGGGGCGATAATCCCCTGTTCCGAGGTGTTTGGGGGAATTCCACGTTTTTTTGGGGTCGTGCGGCCTTCTGAGCGCTTTTCACAGACGCGCGATGCAGTTACACCCCCAGCCTGCTTGACCTTGAATCCACGTGGAGATCAGCACCTATGGCGCACGCCGAACCCGCCCACAAAGGCCCGATCGTCACGCCTCCGGCTGGCACGGACGCCTATATGGACATGAGCGCGCGCCGCGGCATGTGGAAGGGCTTCGGCTCCTTCGCCGCCTGGGGCAGCATGCTGATCCTGATCACCGTCGGGTATGCAGTTTTCACCATCACGATGCATATCCCGTGGATCGGCGCGATGATCGGCTTCGCCATATTCGGTATCGCCGTGGGCATGCTGATGAACATGGGCGGCGCCTGGATCGCCACCGTCATCGGCCTCTGCGTCCTCGCCGTGTTCATCGAAGTAATGATCTGGCTCGGCGGGCTCCTGCTGGGCTAAACCCCATAGAATAAAACCGGGGGAATAATGAAGATCGCGGTCCTGAAGGAACGTCGGTTCAACGAGACCCGCACTGCAGCCACCCCCGAATCGGTCAAGAAGCTGATCGGGCTCAAGCACAGCGTCGCCATCGAAGCGGGCGCGGGCGTTACCGCTGGCATCCGCGATGACGACTATGTAGCCGCCGGCGCGACGGTCGGTTCAGTCGCCGACGTCCTGAAGGGCGCAGACATCATCTTCAAAGTGCGCGCGCCGGATGCCGCAGAACTTGCGACCTATCCAAAGGGCGCAGCCCTGCTTGGCCTGCTCGACCCCTACGCTGCGAAAAAGGAAGCCGCCGCTTATGCCGCCGCTGGCGTCGTCACCGTGGCAATGGAATTCGTGCCCCGCATCACACGGGCGCAGTCGATGGACGTGCTTTCGAGCCAGGCGAACCTTGCGGGCTATCGCGCCGTGATCGAGGGCTCGCAACTGTATGGCCGCGCCATGCCGATGATGATGACCGCCGCTGGCACAGTCGCCGCTGCGAAAGTGTTCGTGATGGGCGCGGGCGTCGCCGGCCTGCAGGCGATCGCCACCGCGCGCCGCCTCGGCGCTGTCGTCTCCGCCACCGACGTTCGCCCCGCTTCGAAGGAACAGGTCGCCTCGCTCGGCGCCAAGTTCATCGCCGTCGAGGACGACGAGTTCAAGGCCGCCGAAACCGCGGCCGGTTATGCCAAGCCGATGTCAGCCGAGTATCAGGCCAAGCAGGCCGAGCTGGTCGCCAGCCACATCGTCAAGCAGGACATCGTCGTCACCACCGCCCTCATCCCCGGCCGCGCCGCGCCCGTGCTGGTGACCGAAGCGATGGTGAAGTCCATGCGCCCCGGCTCTGTGATCATCGATCTCGCGGTGGCTCAAGGCGGTAACTGCCCGCTGTCGAAGCCTGACGAGGTCGTGGACGTGAACGGCGTCAAGGTCGCCGGCTTTACCAACCTGCCCGGCCGCATCGCGGCGGACGCCTCGGCGCTTTACGCGCGCAACCTGCTGGCGCTGCTGCCGCTGCTGACCGGAGAAAATGCGGCGTTCGCTCCCAAGTGGGACGACGAGATCGTGAAAGCCGCGGTCCTCACGAAAGATGGCGCCGTGGTTCATGCGGCATTGAAAGACGGCTGAGCATGACAAGGGCGGTCGGTTTCATCCTGACGATCACCGGATTTCTTCTGCTAGTCAGCTTCCTTCAGGTCGCACAGCAGCCGGGCCCAGCGCCGCTGCCCTACTTCATCGTTTTCGCCATTGCCGTGATGATGCTCTCGGTCGGCATGCGCTATGTTTTCAGAGGTTTCGCGACCAAGACGCTGCAGCCCGAACCAACCCCGCAACAGGACTCGTTCTCATGATGAAGCGCCTCGCGATTCTCGCCGGTGCCGGCGTTAGCCTTGCGCTTGCGCTCGCCGCCCCGGCCTTCGCTTCCACAGGCGCCGAAGGGGTGGACCCGCTGATCTTCCGCCTCGCCATCTTCGTGCTGGCCATATTTGTCGGCTACTATGTCGTCTGGTCGGTGACGCCTGCCCTGCACACGCCGCTGATGGCTGTCACCAACGCGATCTCCTCGGTCATCATCGTCGGCGCGCTGATCGCGGCGGTTTCGGGGTCGGGTCAGGAAATGACGTCTGACCTCTGGCTGTCGAAGGGCATGGGCGGCGTCGCGGTTGCCCTTGCAGCGGTCAACATCTTCGGCGGCTTCCTTGTCACGCGGCGGATGCTTGCGATGTACAAGAAAAAGGACAAACCGGGCGCTCCCGCAGGCAAGAGCGGAGGGCACTAGGCCATGACCCCGAACATCGCAGCTATTCTCTACCTGGTCTCGGGCGTCCTCTTCATTCTCTCGCTTCGCGGCCTGTCCAGCCCGGCGACATCGCAGGCCGGCGCGCGAAACGGCATGATCGGCATGGCGATCGCCATCGTCACCACGCTCTGGATGGCGTGGGAAAACAATGCCGGCCTGGATGGCGTGACCATCGCGATCATCGTGAGCGGCATCGCCGTGGGCGGCATCGTTGGCGCGGTCGTCGCCCAAAGGATCAAGATGACGGCCATGCCACAGCTGGTGGCGTTCTTCCACTCGCTGGTGGGCCTTGCCGCCGTGCTAGTCGCAGCTGCGGCGCTCTACGCCCCGGAAAGCTACGGCATCGGCGTTACTGGCCAGATCCACACTGCGTCCATTATCGAGTTGTCGCTCGGCTCGGCCATCGGCGCATTGACGTTCACCGGCTCGGTGATCGCCTTCCTGAAACTCAACGGAAACATGTCGGGCGCACCGATCATTCTGCCCGCGCGCCATCTGCTCAACATCGCACTCGCCGCCGCCATTGTCGGGCTGGTCGTGACGATGATCCAGACCGAAGGCTCGCAGCCCTGGATGTTCCTCCTGCTGACGGGCTTGGCCCTCGTGCTCGGCGTCACGCTGATCATACCGATCGGCGGGGCGGACATGCCCGTCGTCGTTTCGATGCTGAACTCGTATTCGGGCTGGGCCGCAGCCGCGCTCGGCTTCACGCTCGAGAACAACGCGCTGATCATCACCGGCTCGCTGGTGGGATCGTCCGGCGCGATCCTTAGCTACATCATGTGCAAGGCGATGAACCGCAGCTTCATTTCCGTCATCCTCGGCGGCTTCGGCGGCGAGACAGCGGCGGCGGCAACCGGCGGACCGGCCAAGCCGGTCAAGATCGGCTCGGCGGACGACGCTGCGTTCATCATGAAAAACGCGTCCAAGGTCATCATCGTCCCCGGCTACGGCATGGCCGTCGCGCAGGCCCAGCACGCGCTGAAGGAGATGGGCGAGAAGCTCAAGGCCGAAGGCGTTGAAGTCACCTACGCCATCCACCCCGTCGCGGGCCGGATGCCCGGCCACATGAACGTGCTTCTGGCCGAAGCGCAGGTGCCCTACGACGAAGTGCACGAACTCGAGGACATCAACTCCTCCTTCGCGCAGGCCGATGTGGCTTTCGTCATCGGCGCCAACGACGTCACCAATCCTGACGCGGAAACCAACACCGCTTCGCCGATATACGGCATGCCGGTGCTGAAAGTGTGGAACGCCAAGACCGTGTTCTTCATCAAGCGCTCTCTGGCCTCCGGCTATGCCGGCGTCGAGAACCCCCTGTTCTTCCGGGAAAACACGATGATGCTCCTCGGCGACGCGAAAAAGATGACGGAAGAGATCGTCAAGGGACTTTAGGGTTCAGCGACGCTGGAGTGGACGCCAGATGGCTTGCCAATTGCGCAGGCGCTGCGCGATCGAACTTGCGTAGCCACGTGTTCCATAAGAACACGCCAATTAGGGCCGCGAGACCGGCCATCGGCGCATAGTTTGCCATCGGCGCGCTTCCTGGGGGGGACACAATCAACTGCAATGCCGTCACGCAGACGCCACCTATAGCGACCATGGTCGGCATGAGCTTTTGCGACTTCGGGCTCGGCCCTAGTTCAACCGCAAGCACCGCATTCGAACTTGCGACGCCTCGCAGGATGGATGCAGCAGCAGCGTGAAACGTCTGCCATCCGGCGTTTGAAGGGTCAGATGATCGCTTGATCGCGCCCAGGCCAATTATGCGCCCGTCTCGCGACAGCAAGTGGAGCGTGCGCGCACCGGATGTCTGCCAGAGAAAGACACGGGCAATGTCGCTCACCCTCACTACACCGCTGCCGTCATTGCTGCCTTCGATGGTGATCGTCTCTGCATCAACCTTGATATCCACGCTCCTTGAGCTGGTGAGATTGTATTCGAAATGCTCCACGCTGACGCCCCCGTCCACGCGATCCAGGTGTTCAGCAGTCTATGATCCTGACGACAGGTTCGACAAGGTTCGTACCGGGCAAAATGCGCAAACCTAGCCGCACTCCCTTCCGCAGCGGGCGATGCGTGCTAGCTTGGATCTTTAGCGGGGGGGAACGACATGAACATTCTCGTCGACAACATGCAGTGGGTGTTGCTCGTCTGCGGGCTGCTGACGTTCAGTCTCGTGCAGGGCGTGTTCGCCCCGCGCGCCGTCCTTCGCAGCTATTACGGCGAGACGGTGGATAGCCCCGCCTCCGAGATGCTTACCCGGAACTGGTCGGCGCTGGTCGCGATCGGCGGACTGTTCCTGATTTATGCGGGCTTCAACCCGGAGGCGCGGCCAGCGGCGCTCGTCGTGGTTGGTGCGGGCAAGCTGGTGTTCGTGCTGATGGTGCTGTCGCGGGCCGAACGCTTTCTCAAGGGGCAGGCACTGGTCGCCGTGATTGTCGATGGACTCATGGTGGTGATCTTCGCGGCCTACCTGCTCGCCACCCAGCCCGCCTTGGCGAGCTAGCACACGCCCAAAGACCGGGCGCCCGTTCCACAGCGCCTGCGGATTCGGCATGAGGTGCCCTGTCTGGAAGCATCCGATGGCGGCCGAAGCCTGAAATGACACCCACGATCTCTTATTGATTGCGACTCTCCGGCGAATGGGGACCGATTGACTGAACGCGCGTATGGGCCTCCCCGGCAGATCGCCACCCGCACGCGCTTCAAGCAGGACGGCACGCCGCTGGAGGACTTTTCCCATGAGACATCCCGACATCATCACCGAAACACCCTCTCCGGCGCCAGAAACGCCAGCTACCTCGCGTCGCGCGTTGTTGCGCGGGCTTGGCCTTGCGAGCGTCGGCGTCGCCGCGCTGGCGACAGGTTGCTCCAAGGGCGAGGCAGTTGCAGCGCCAGCGACCGCCGCGCCTGTAGCGCCCGTCGTGGACAAGTCGGTTGCGATCATGGGCGCCAACGAAAGCCCCTTCGGACCTTCGAAGAAAGCTATCGCCGCGATGATCGAGAAAGCCTCGCTGACCGCGCGCTATGCGGACGCCGAGGGGGAAGAGCTGAAAAAGCAGATAGCAGCCATCGAGGGTGTCGATCCGCAGCAGATTTTCCTCGCCAACGGCTCAACGCCGATCCTTGCCGCGTTCGGCGAGATCATAGCCGCCAGGGGCAAGGGCCAGCTGGTGACCTCGATCGCCACGTATGAAGGCGTGCCCCGTTCAGTTTTGGAATACGGCGCCGAACTGGTCACGGTTCCGCTGACGTCGGACTTCGGCATCGATCTCGACGCAATGGCGAAGAAGATTTCGAAGAAGACGACCGCCACCTACGTCTGCAACCCGAACAATCCGACCGGCAACATGGTCGACCCGGTGAAGCTGCGTGCGTTCGCGATCGAAGCGTCGAAGACCGCGCCCTGCTTCATCGATGAGGCCTACCTGCATCTATGCGACGATTTCAACGCCAACGTGATGACGAGCCTCGTCCGCGAAGGCCACAACGTCGTCATCGGCCGTACCTTCTCGAAAATCTACGGCATGGCCGGCCAGCGTCTCGGCTATGGCATCGCGCAGCCCGAGCTTGCCATGAAGATGGCGATGGCCACGCGCATGGGCGGCATCAACCATCTAGGTATCATCGCGGCGATGGCGAGCCTGTCGGACGCTGAGTTCGTCCCAGCGATGCAGCCGAAGTTCAAGGCAGGCCGCGAACGTTTGCACAAGATCGCAACGGACCTCGGCCGCAAGGTTGCCGGCAATCCGCAGGCGAGCTTCGTGTTCTTCGACGTCGGCATGCCAAACAAAGAATTCGCCGACAAGATGATGGCGGAAGGCGTCCGCGTCGTCGGCCGGGCATGGCCTGGCTACGAGAACTGGACTCGCATCTGCGTCGGCGAAGACTGGGAAATGGACCGCTGCGAGGCCGCGATGAAGAAGGTTCTCGCGTAGGGCGCCATCACCCGACCACGCATCTAGCGGCCGCAATCGAAAGGTTGTGGCCGCTTACTTTGCGCAACGCTTGAAGTCGAACACGTCCCAGGGTTCGTCGCCGGGGCCATCGACGACCGGCGAATAGCGGATCTGACGGCCGAGATCCGATAGCAGAATCCGCTGGGGCGCCGGACCGTCATACATCGGCATGAAACCGGGCTCGCCCTTGTTCATCGCGTAAACGACGCCCTCCCATTGTTGGCAATCGGCGATCTGCTCCTCCGTCAGGTGCGGGCCGCCCGGCTTCGGTTTCTGACAGCCGAAATAGACGCGGCCGACATCGCGGCTTGTGCCCATATTGCTGGCAATCTCACCCCAGAGCTTGCGACCGTCGGGGGTGACCAGGTCGAAGAGGCTCTCGGTCATGCCCATCAGCTCTCCCGACTTCGGCACGCGGAAGCGGATTTCGTAGCCCTTGTCGCGTTCGGCGTAGATTGCGTTCTGAAGCTTGCAGGATATCTGGCCGAAAGCGGGCGAGGCGGTCGCCATGAGAGCGGCGGCAAGAAGCAGGCGATGCATGAAAGTCCCCGAAGCGATGCATGTGTATCGCGCGACTTGCCCCGCTTCACCATGGCCTGATGCAGTTAACGCGGCGCTTCTTGTGTCCTGCTCCGTGCGGTGAGCGATGTGACGAGCCGGCGGCCCGGACGCTCGATCAGGAATTCGGCGGCGGCGGCGGCGAGTATCGCCAGTATCAGGCCGACAAGGACGAGCGCGATGCTGGCCCAGCCCGTCACCGGTCCGAGACTGCGGTGGGCGAGTTCGAACCAGACCATGCCGACGGCGACATGAACCATGTAGAGCGCGTAGGAAATCTCGCCGAGATAAAGGCTGAATGGGGTCTCCAGCGCGCCGGAGATACCCGAACGCGCGCGCTCGGCCGCTGCAGCCAGTAAAGCAATGAGTGCGGCGATCATTACCCAGTCGGGCGCGTCGATCAGGGCTAGCACGACGACGCCTAACGCCATCGCTGGCGTGGCGAGCCAGCGGTCAAGAATGGGAATGCGTGTGACGGCCATCAACTGGCGCAAGCCGGCGCCCAACAGGAATTCCGGCATGATGCGCATGATCTGCCAGTCGTTGAGCCAGGTGGAAGGTTTGCCGGTGACTAGTATCGCGCCGAAATACCAGCCGAACACGGCAGCAAGTCCAAGGCCTGCCATCAGGCGTGGACGGTTGGCGAGCAGCATCACGACTGGAAAAGACAGATACGCGAAGAATTCGGCGCTAATCGACCACGATGGGTAGTTGAAGGTTTCACCCGTTCCGATCCAGGCGTGAACGAGGAGAAGCTGCGCGGGGATTTGCAGGAAATCGTAACGCCCGGCGCTGTCGAGCACGAGACCGACCGCCGGTGCCGCGAGCCCCAGTGAGACGAAGAAGGCCAGCATCACCATGTGCATCGGATAGACGCGGGCAATGCGCTTAACGATGAAGCGGGAATGGCGGTAGGTCCCGGCCGAGAACTCACGTCCATAGACATGGGCGAGTATGAAGCCTGACAGAACAAAGAAGAAGTCGACGCCCAGATAGCCCTTGCCCAGCAGGCTGTAGGCCCACCCCCAGCCTTCGGCATAGGTCCGGTAATGGAACAGCACGACCCAGAGCGCGGCCCAGAAACGCAGACTTGTCAGGGGCTTGAGGTCCTGAGGCAGGGGCTGCGGGTACACGTATGGGGTCCTGTGGCGCAGCGGCTGGCGCCGGATCAGGTTTCGGTGCAAAAGGCGGGCCGAATGCCGCGCCGCGCGACTGGCGCGTTCCCGTGATGGGCGACCCGAAAGACCACGATGAGCGAGACCACGTTAACCCAGCCCAAGGTGGGCATTGTTTCGCTCGGCTGCCCTAAGGCGCTGGTGGACAGTGAACGCATCGTCACGCGCCTGCGCGCCGAGGGTTATCAGATCGCCGCCGACTACAAGGGCGCCGACCTTGTGCTCGTGAACACATGCGGCTTCCTCGATAGCGCTCGAGCCGAAAGCCTCGACGCCATTGGTGAGGCGATCAACGAGAACGGCAAGGTCATCGTCACCGGCTGTCTTGGCGCGGAAGCCAATGTCATCACCGAGCGCCACCCCGGCGTGCTCGCCGTAACCGGCCCCCACCAGTACGAGCAGGTGATGGATGCCGTGCACACGCACCTGCCCGCGCCGGATCATCGGTTCGTGTCGCTGGTGCCCGAGAGCGGCTTTCGCCTCACGCCGCGCCACTACGCCTACCTGAAGATTTCCGAGGGCTGCAACAATCGCTGCTCGTTCTGCATCATCCCGAGCCTGCGAGGCGATCTTGTCTCGCGCCGGATCGATGCCGTCCTGCGCGAAGCAGAGCAGCTGGTGAAGGCGGGAGTGAAGGAGCTACTCGTCATCTCGCAGGATACGTCGGCCTATGGCCTCGACGTGAGATACGCGCCCTACAAATGGCGCGACAAGGAACGCCAGACGCGGTTCAAGGATCTCTGCGAAGGCCTGGGCGAGCTGGGCGTGTGGACGCGCCTCCACTATGTCTACCCATATCCGCATGTGGATGACGTGATGCCGATGATGGCGGACGGGAGGATCCTTCCCTATCTCGACATCCCGTTCCAGCACTCCAGCCCCAACGTGCTGAAGGCGATGCGGCGACCGGCGAACATCGACAAGACGGCGGATCGGATCGCGAAATGGCGCTCCGAAGTGCCGGAGCTCGTGCTGCGCTCGTCCTTCATCGTGGGTTTCCCCGGCGAGACGGAAGAAGATTTCGAGCATCTGCTGGGCTGGCTGAAGGAAACCAAAATCGAGCGCGCGGGCTGTTTCAAGTACGAGAACGTGACGGGCGCCGCTTCCGCTTTGCTTCCCAACCACGTGCCGGAAGACGTGAAGGAGGAACGCTGGCACCGCTTCATGGCCGTGCAGACGGAGATCGCCGATGCACGCGCGCGGGCGCAGGTCGGCAAGACAATCGACGTCATCATCGACGAAGTAGACGAGGACGGCGCGGTCGGTCGCTCAAAGGCGGACGCGCCCGAAATCGACGGCTCGGTGTTTCTCGAAGACACCGACGTGAAGCCGGGCGACATTGTGAAAGCCAAAGTCCATGCGGGCGAACAGGTCGACCTGTGGGCGACCGTCATTCGGTAGCGACGACCGCAGCTATTGCGTGGCGTGATCCTTGACCGGGACGCATACGCCGTCGGCCTTCTCGCCGATCGCGCCGAAATTGCTGAACCCTGTGGCCAGCTCCTGCAGACGGGCGTCGCTCATGCCGACGGCAACCTTGTGTGCGTTTACCGCCACCTGCATCGCAGGAATGTCGGAGATCTCGCCATCTTGCGTAATGAAGTCGACAACCACGGCGATGAGCTGGAATTCGTCGTCTTGCGTTACGCCAGCGTAGAAGCCGACCACGCAGCTGCATTCGGAGACCGAGCCGGTTGGCAGGCGCTCGCACCAGTCGAAAATCTTGTTGGCCGCCGCGGCGCGGGCATCTGGCTGCTGTGCGATCGCGAACGGCGGCGGCGCCATCAGGAGCGCGGCCACGGCAAGCGCCTTCAGTTGCATGGGTGACCCCTCCTCGATGCGTCCCGGGTCACCTTGGCCAAGATCGTACTGTGCGTCCATGGCCTGACCGGCGACCCGCCCTGCGGTCCAGCGATCCGAGAGTATTATTGATATTCGATATCACCTAAGTTAATAGGGACTCGCTGCCGACGAGGGGTCAGAGGCGCAATGCCCGGCGCTTAGCGGTCGCGAGACAAAAACAATAACATAACAAGGGCATATCCATGCACCGCTGTCTTATCGTCCTCCCCGCTCTTCTAGCTGCTCCGCTCGCCGGCTGCGTTGTCGGCATGACAACGGGCGAGCCGTACCACGAAGCCTCGCGCGCTTCCTACACCAACTTCACCCGCGTCGACGTCTCCGCCGGCGTTGAAACCGTTGTGAGCCAGGGGCCCTTCGACGTGAAAGGCGAAATCAAGCGCGGCGAAAACTTCGACAAGCTGATCGTCGAAGTGAAGGGCGACACGCTGGTCATCAGTCGGAAAACACAATGGTTCGGCGACAATGGTCCGGAATACCGCGTAATGGTTTCGGCGCCGGCCTATCGCGCGCTTGAAGTGTCGTCGGGCGCAAGTGTGGACGGCGCGAACCTGTCGCTACAGGACGTGGATGTGAGCGTCTCGTCCGGCGCCAGCGCAGAGCTGAGCGGTTCGTGTACGAAGCTCGATGTCGACGTGTCGTCGGGTGCGCGGTTTGACGGCGAAGGCCTGCGCTGCGGTTCCGCCAAGGTTGATGCGTCCTCGGGCGCGAGCGCGGATGCTTTCGCAACGCAGGAGGCCGATGGCAGCGCGTCTTCCGGCGCAAGCGTGACTTTCCATGGATCCCCTGCGCAGTTCCACGAGGACTCGTCCAGCGGCGGCTCGGTCCGGGCGCGCTAGGAGCATCAACAATGAAAAGGATTTCGTGGATTCTGCCCGCGGCCGCAATGTCGGCTCTGGGCGGTTGCGTCGCTATCGGCGGGCAGACGGAAACGCGCGCGTACAACAATTCTGGCTTTGACAGGATTCGTGCGGCAAGCGGCATCAACGTGGTCCTTTCACAGGGACCTTTCGCGATAAAGGCCGAGGCGCCGGAAGGTAATCTCGACAAGATCATCATCGAGCAGAATGGCAGCGAGCTGAAGCTCAGCCGCACGTCAGAAATGAGCTGGTTCGGCGACAACGGCCACTATGTGGTGAATGTGTCTGCGCCGGTCATCACAAGCATCAGCGCCTCAGGCGGCGCGGACCTTGAAAACCATGCGCTGCAGGCTGAAACGCTGTCATTGTCAGCTTCTGGCGGTGGCGATCTCGACCTCCAGGGCCTCAAGGTAGAAACGCTGAGCGCGTCGGCTTCGGGTGGCGGCGACATCAATGCGGCAGGCGCTTGCGGCACGGCGACGATCACCACATCCGGCGGCGGTGATTTCGATGGCTCGGATCTCGACTGCGCCAATGTCACCGCTTCGGCGTCGGGCGGCGGCGATATCGTCGTGCGGGCCAGCGCGAGGGCCAATGGCGACGCTGCCAGCGGCGGTGACATCCGCTTCATCGGATTACCTGCGACGTTCAACAAGCAGGAGTCATCCGGCGGCGATGTGAGCGTCGACACGAAGTAGACACACACAAGCTCATCCCGCTTCGGATTGGGGCCGAAGCGGGATCCAGGGTGGTGTCGTCTCTTGTTGGGGACGTTCTACCCTGCTGGGTGATCCTGGGTTTCGCTGTGCTGGCGAGACGAGCCCGCCCCTCGAACCTAACGGCCCACAGGGTTGATGACGTGAACGCTGGCATTGCGCGGCACGCCAAGCTCGGCAAATGTCCAGGTCATGCGGCGGCCTTCGGGAATCAGCGCTTTGCAGTTATCCGGATGCGCGCGGTTGAAGCCGACATCAAATGTGTCTTCGCCGCGATCGCGCACGGTGAAGCGGAAATCTTCCTTCTGCGTGCAGCCGTTGGAACGTGCGACGATCGTGACCTCGGCCTCGCGCGGACTAACTTCCGCGCCATAGAGATAGCCGTAGTCGCCACGATCCCAGTCGCTGTCGCGCACGTCGGCGTCGACGATCACGCAGCCGGACAGCAAGGCGGCGGTAGCGGCGGTGGCGGCGATAGATGCAAGTCTCGTCATGTCCGTGGACCCCTGTTTGATCTGGTAAGGGTTATTATCGATATTCGATATGAATGTGGCATGAATGAGGAGCACCGTTGCCCTCGTATCGCGCGAGTTCCCCCGCTATTTCCAGATGTCAGCGCTGCAGGCGTTTGAGCGGGCCTACGCCAAGCGTGCGGGCGCCGGGTCAAGCACATGATCGAGGGCCGGGGCGTTGTCCGGATCCAGCCCCAGCAATCGCGGGTCACTTATGCCAGAACGGTCATCGAACAGGACCTCGGCAGCAGACGTCAC
>CANJXY010000012.1 GCA_947478925.1 Hyphomonadaceae bacterium
CGCAGCGAAAGTCGCCACGCCTGCATAGTCGAGCACCGAAAGCAGGCTGATCGCCATCCTGGCACACACCCTCAATTGCCAATTCGTCACGGAGCGGCATAGCCTCTGACATCGTCGGGAAGCCAGTACCCAGGGAGAAAAGGCCATACGCCTGATCCACGCGATCGCAGGCCTCCTTGTCGCCGCTACAGCCGGCGCGGCGGGGTTTTGCGCTGTGGGTTTGGCGCAGACGGCCGCGATGCCCGGAAACAAGATCGAGGCGAAGTTTGCCGGGGGTTTCCGGCCCGACGCCTGCCGCTGGCCCCGCGCGGCGCGACAACAGCAGCTGTCCGGATGCTGCCAGATGGATCTCGATATCGACGCGGCCGGCAACATGGTGCGTGGCGATGGCGTCTGCAGCGATCCCATGTTCCTCGAGCCGACGCTGCGCTGCCTCGCCGCTCAGACCTTCATACCCGCCCGCCGCAACGGCCAGACAGTCGCCGACCAGCACCACATGGAATACGAATGGCGCGCGACAACGCCGGCGGGCCGTGACCTGTGCAACAAGCTCAAGACAAGCTGACGCGACGGGTGGAGACCTTTAAGGAAGTCGGCAAGTGTCGCGAGGGAGTGGTTCGGTGGATTTTGTCTCCAGGTTTGCAGCAAGCGGCGATGCGGCGCTCTACTGGTCGGAGCTGGCGCGCAATTGGGCCTCGGCCTTCACATTCGTAGCGGCGCTGCTCGCCGGCATCTTCGGCCTGTTCCGCTACCTGCGGTCCGAACGTATGCGCCAGACCGAGCAGATCCGCGAACTCTACAAGAGCTTCTTCGAGTCCGAGAAATACCGCCGTGTCCGCTTCGTGCTCGCTAATCCCGAAGCCCCGGAATTCTCCGTCTTGAAGGCCGAGCTCGCAACGCCCGGCATGCCCAAGCCGCTCGAGGGCGAGCTGATCGACCTGCTCAATTTTCTCGAATTCGTCTCCGGTCTCACCCGGCGTGGTCTGGTGTCCCGCAGCGACATCGACTGGATGTTCGCCAACTATATCGAGCGCGTCATCGCCGTCGATTTCGTCCGGGAGTACGTCAAGCGCCAGGACTTCGACGAACTCAACGGCGCGGTCCGCAAGGCCGAGCGCGCAAAAGCCAGGGCGGACGCAGCGAAAGCGAGATAGCGCCTGTGGACGGGCGTCCTTGCGCGCCGGGACGATGCCGCACCCGCACAGGTGTTTGCGCGAACCGCGAGGACGACTATGTCCGGTGGAGCAACGCAGCAGGCGCCCCATGAACAACCGATCGGCCGGTCCTGAAATCATCCGTCTGATGGACCTCCTGTCCAAGCTGCCGGGACTTGGGCCCCGCTCAGCCAGGCGCGCCGCCCTGCACCTGCTCAAGAAGCGCGACCAGCTTCTCTCGCCCTTAGCCGCCGCCATGGCGGATGCCGCCGCCAAGGTCGCGATCTGCAGCCAGTGCGGGAATTTCGACACCGTGAACCCGTGCTCAGTTTGTGCCGCTCCGGGACGGGACAGCGGCATCATCTGCGCGGTCGAGGAGGTCGGCGATCTCTGGGCGATGGAACGCACCGGCGTGTTCCGCGGGCGTTATCACGTGGTCGGCGGAACCCTGTCGCCGCTGGACGGCGTCAGGCCCGAAGATCTCAACATTGCCGGACTTGTCGAACGGGCCAGCAATCCAGATGTGCGCGAAGTAATCCTTGCGCTCAATGCGACTGTGGACGGGCAGACGACTGCGCACTACATCACCGACAGGCTTGCTCATCTTCCGGTGAAGGTGACGCGGCTGGCCCACGGTGTGCCGGTGGGGGGGGAACTCGATCACCTGGACGATGGCACGATCGCGGCTGCTATGGCATCGCGCAGGTAACAATTACGGCTGGGGCGTCCCATGGTGAAACGCAATCATGTTCCGGTTCTGCTGACGGTCGCCGCCGTTGGCGTCGGTGTCGGCATTGGCATGTGGCTGATGCGCGACCAGATCAAAGCGGCCGCCCAGAAAGCCCGCAAGGCCAGCCGCAACTTCCGCGACCCGCTTGACGTGTTCAGCGCCGATGTTCCGGATGCCGCCTTCGAAGGCGTCGCGAATTTCCCCTACATGCCCGAAGGCTGGCGCCCCAAGCGCGGCGTGCGGGACTGACGCCGATCTCGCGGGTGCACCGCTCCGTTCGCAGCTGAAGCGGTTCTTCCCGGAGCCCGTTCGCGCGATAGGAGAATCGGGCAACCGTCCGACGCCCTCTGGTTGATCGGAACAAATAATGAACGTATGGTCGCGGGCATGACACTCGATATCGTGCACATCATCCTGGGCCTGATCGCGCTTGCTGCTGCCGCCGCGGCCTTCGTGTTCTCGCAGCGCAAGCCGCCTGATACCGCCCATCTTTCGGCTGAGCTGGAAGAGCGCAAGCGCGAGGTCGGGTCGCTGAAGTCCGAGCGCGATGAACTCCGCCGCCGGGCGGAGACAGCCGAACGCGCTCACGCCGCCGACGTCGCCAAGATGGCCGAGCGTGACGCCAGCATGGTGCGCGAACGCGAACAGCTGGCGAAAATGCAGACCGACAGCGAAGGGCGTTTCAAGCAGCTCGCCGAAGCCGCGTTGCTGAAGTCGCAGCAACAATTCGTGCAGATCGCCGACGAGACGCTGAAGAAGCACAAGGAAGGGGCCGAGGGCGAATTCGGCAAGATGCTGAAGCCGATCCAGGAAACCTTCGGCCAGTTCCGCGAGAAGGTCGAAGCGATCCAGAAGGTCAGCGCCGAAGATCGCGCCAAGCTGGAAGAACAGATCCGTGGTGTCAGTGAAAGCGTGCGCAAGACGGAGTCCGCTGCCGGCAAACTGGCCAATGCCTTGTCCACCACCCGCCATGGCGGACGGTGGGGCGAGGAGACCCTGCGCAACGTGCTCGAGATGGCGGGCCTGTCGCCCTATGCCGACTTCACCGAGCAGAACTCCTCCGAGACCGAGAAAGGCCGCATCCGGCCCGACGTCATCATCCGCATGCCTGGCGGGCGCGAACTGGTGATCGATTCCAAGGTATCGCTGGACGATTATCTCGCCGCCTCTAGCGAGCCGGATCCAGCGAAGAAATCAGACTTCCTCGCCGCCCACGCCGCAAAGGTCCGCGCACACGTCAC
The DNA here is from genome assembly GCA_947478925.1 of Hyphomonadaceae bacterium. Taxonomy (GTDB): domain Bacteria; phylum Pseudomonadota; class Alphaproteobacteria; order Caulobacterales; family Hyphomonadaceae; genus UBA7672. The sequence continues at coordinate 3,126 of CANJXY010000012.1, forward strand.
CAACCTTGCACGCAAGGATTACTGGAAGGGCTTTTCCGACCGGGTCGATTTCGTCGCCATGTTCATGCCGGGCGAGAATTTCTACGCCGCCGTGCTGGAATACGACCGGGACATATTCGACTTTGCGTCGAAGAACTCCGTGATCATCGTGACACCCTCGACGCTCATCGCCCTCGCCAAGGCTGTCGCCTATGGCTGGCGGCAGGAGCAGGCGGCCCGCAATGCCGAGCAGGCGGTTGAACTGGGGCGCGAGCTCTACCAGCGCCTGTCTGTCATGACCGAGCACATGGGCAAGGTCGGCTCCAACCTCGACAAGGCGGTCGACAGTTACAATTCCATGGTCGGTTCCTACGACCGAAAAGTGATCCCGCAGCTACGCCGCTTCGAGGACTTGCAGATCCCAACCGAGAACAAGGCGATCGAGTCGCCGCCCGAACTCTCAGTAAAGGCCCGTAGCCCGCAGGCCCAACTCACCGAGGTGAAGGAGACAAAGACGGCGGATGCGCCGCTGTTCGACGCCCTCCCGCCCGCCGCTGCATCCAGCGCGAAACGCAAATAGCGCCATCCCTGCGCCGAACCGTCACGGTCAGCAGACCGACTGCGGTCCCGGTCCTGCGCCTTTTAGCGATTGGGGGCCGGGCAGCGGTTCGCAGCGCTGAAAGGGTTGAGGCTCAGGCTCGCCGGGGCCGTGGTCTTCTCCCACATCGCGCAAGCGAGGGGTCCCGGCGTCCATGGCGGCCACGCCGTCTGGCTCGACCAGGCCGGTGAAGCCGCCGCGTTTGTCTTCGTCGCCATCACTCTCGGACAGGTTCCCCCGGAATTCATGCAACAGGTGGTCGAACGCCCGTTCATGGCGCGAGGGGCGCGGCTGGCCCGCACGCGGCCCCGACCTGCAGGTGTCGCGTGACCCAAGATTCTAAAGGGTTCAATGCTTCTGTTACGCGCGCTCACTTGACCTTCAGCGCCCCTCTTCATAGCTAGCCATCATGGCCATCCGACCCATCCTCACCGTTCCAGACCCCGTGCTGAAGCAGGTCTCGAAATCCGTCGACAAGGTCACGGATGACACCCGCCGCCTTATGGATGACATGCTGGAGACGATGTACGCGGCCCCGGGGATTGGGCTTGCCGCCGTGCAGATCGGCGAGCCCGTACGCGTGATCGTGATGGACCTCGCCAAGGAAGGCGAAGCGCCCGAGCCACGCCATTTCGTAAACCCGGAAATCCTCGAGACCGATGGCGACAAGCAGGCCTACGAGGAAGGCTGCCTGTCAGTGCCGGATTTCTACGACGAGGTCGAAAGACCCAAGCGCGTGAAACTCCGCTATCTCAATTACAAGGGAGAGCAGGTCGAGGAGTGGGCGGAAGGCATGTATGCCGTCTGCATCCAGCACGAGATGGACCACCTGCAGGGCACGCTCTTCATCGACCACCTGTCGCGCCTCAAGCGCACTTTCGCGATCAACAAAGTCAAGAAAGCCAAGAAGCGCGACGCGGCCTAGGTCATCCTAGAACGGCGTGATCTGGTCGTAGATCAGCTTGCCGTACTTGTCGCGCTGCACGGCGGAGATGTCGCCGCGACCGCCGTACGAAATGCGCGCCTCGGCGATCTTGGTGTGTGCGATCGTGTTGTCTGAGGCGACATCCTCCGGACGGATCACGCCCGACACCAGAAGTTCACGAAGCTCGTTGTTGATCTTCACTTCCTGGCTGCCGCCGATCACCATGTTGCCATTGGGCAGGATGTCGGTGATCACCGCCGCCACCGTGAGGTTCACGGTCTCCTGACGGTTCACCGAACCGGTCCCGTTCGACGCCGAAGTCGACCCGAAGTCCACGCCCGGCGAGAGCGAAGGGGTGCCGGGCAAAGCTTTGGTGATCATGTCCTCAAGACCTAGCGCTGCGTTGAGGCTGGTGTCGGTCGAGCTGGTACGACTGCGCGCCGAAGTGTTCTTGAGCTGCGCAGAATCCGCGATCTCGATGTTGACCGTCAGGATGTCGCCGATCTTGCTGGCGCGCTGGTCGTTGAAGAAAGAGCGCGCACCCGTGCGCCAGAGCGAGTTCGGCGCCGCAGTTTCGACGATCGGGGTCGGCAGCGGCATCGATACGCGCTGCGAGCTTGCAAAGGTCGCGGGATTCTGGATCGCGGTCAGCTGCGGCGGCGCAACCGCCTCGCTAAGACCGGCGCATCCGCCCAGCATCAAAGCGGCAAGACCGGCGCCGGTCGTGATCGTTTTCTTCATCGCAGTCACCCCAGTTGGGAGTCGCATCAGTTGACGCTGGCTTCGCCATGGCCGATGGCCACCGCGTCGATCGAGCGTTTGGAATAGCTGTTCAGAACGCGTACGGGCTGGCCCATCGCTGCCTCGTTCTGTGCAACGCCGTCCACAGACAGGCGCACGCCCGGCGCAGTGTAGACGATGGCGACCGGGTCGCCCTTGCGGATCACGGACGCCGCCTTGATGTCTGATGCCTGCACGGGCTGGCCAGCCTTCAGTGTGCGCCGCGCTTCCGTCCCGATGGCTGTATCCATGTCGACGCTGCGCAGGGTGCGGCCTGCCGGCTGGGCCTGCAGTTCAACGTCGTTGGCGGTGATCACCTCACCACGCGTTATGTCGCGCACAAGGACGAGGATTTCGGCGCCCGCCTGCGCCGGCTGGCCGATCTGCCGAGCAGGATTGGCGGGACGCGCGACATTTGCAGGCGGCGCGACCGTCGCGTTGCCGGCAGAGCGTGTCACCATGACAGGCTGGTCGAGCGGAATTGCGAGGATAACGCCCGCACCCTTGGCCGTGGCGATCAGGAAGGCAGGGTCGAGCGACAGCGTCTGTCCCGCCGGCGGTGTGGGCCCGATCAGTATCCCCGCGGCCGTGCCTGTCACCGGCGCAACGTCGCCCAGCGTGATCCAGTCGCCGCTCACCGGCTTTGGCGCGCGCTGCGCCGTGGCCGGTGCAGCCAGCATGACGAGACCAAGTGAAAGGGCTACGATGCGGATCATGTGCCTTATCGCAGGTTGGCGGTGGAGCGCAGCATCTCGTCGGTCGTGGTGATGACCTTGGAGTTCATCTCATAAGCGCGCTGCGCCGTGATCAGCGCCGAGATTTCAGTCACCGCATTGACGTTGGATGTCTCCAGAAAGCCCTGCTGCAGCGTGCCGAAGCCCACTGAACCCGGCACGCCGCGATTGGCCGCGCCCGAAGCTGGCGTCTCGAGGAAGGAGTTGTCGCCCATGGCTTCAAGGCCCGCCGGATTGACGAAGCGGGCCAGTTCCAGCGCGCCAACATCCTGCGGCGCCGAGCCATCGGCCATGATCGCCTGCACCGTACCCTGACGGTTGATCGAGACGCCTACCGCATCCGCCGGCACGCTGATGCCAGGCGCGACGACGAAGCCGTCCTCGGTCACGATCTGGCCATCCGGCGACAGCGAGAAATTGCCGGCGCGCGTGTAGGCATCGCGCCCGTCGGGAAGCTGCACCACGAAATAGCCATCGCCCTGGATGGCGACGTCGTAGAGGTTCTGCGTCTGCGTGACCGAGCCCTGTTCGGTGACGCGATAGACCGACCCGGTCTTGACGCCCACGCCGACCTGAACGCCGGTTGGGACGATCGTGCCCGCGTCCGACGAGGTCACGCCCATGCGCTCCACGTTCTGGTACAGCAGATCCTGGAATTCGGCGCGCTGGCGCTTGAACCCCGTCGTATTCATGTTCGCGATGTTGTTCGCGATCACCTCGACGTTGAGCTGCTGGGCCTGCATGCCCGTGGCGGCGGTGTTCAGTGCGCGCATGTGAGCGGCTCCTCAGACATTATCCGACTTTGGCGAGTTTATCGATCGACGCGCCGCGCAGTTCATCCGCCTGCGACAGCATCTTGGCGACCGACGTATAGGCGCGGCTGATGTCGATCATATCTGTCAGTTCAAGCACGGCGTTGACGTTCGAGCCTTCGACCATGCCCGCCGCGATGCGGACGTCGGTCGCCGGCTGCGGTTGTTCGTCCGTGGCTTTCCACAGGTTCGACCCCATGCGCTCCAGCGCGCCCGGGGTCTGGAACTTCATCACCTTGAGTGCGCCGAGGATCACGCCATCCTGGCTGATCGATCCTTCACGCGAGACAGAGAGAGGACCGCCCGCCGGGTTCACAGTGATCGGGCCACCTTCACCCATCACCGGATCGCCATTGTGGGTCACCACTTCGCCCTTGTCGTTGAGACCAAAGCGTCCATCGCGCGTGTAGGCCGTGCCAGCCTGCGATTGCACTTCGAAGAAACCGTCGCCCTCGAGCGCGAAATCCAGCGGGTTGCCGGTCTGCTCGAGCGGGCCAGTGGAAAAATCGCGCTGCAACGTCCAGGCGTCGGCAAACGACACTTCCTGCGGCTGGTCAGACGCTGCCGCCGGCTTCTCGGTCAGCGCGCGCGACACCACATGCTCGACCTTGAAGCCGGACGTGGTGAGGTTCGCCAGATTGTTAGCGGTCGTGTCCATCCGCTTTTGCAGCACTTGCTGCGCGGACAGGCCGACCATGAATGAATTGTCCATGGGCCGCCGTTCGTCTCCACGCTGCGGTTTTGCGGCGGTGGATCCAGGCTGGGCAGGTCCGCGTTTTCTGCGGCGGACGCGAAAGTCAGCCTGCAGAATGGGCCGCTGGGGTTAACGGTGTATTGCCAGGCGGCCCCTCCCGGCAGGCTTTCACCCGGCAGGAATTGCCCATCTCCACTAATCCTTAACCTTCCGCGGACGAATTTGCCGGGTGGCCCGGGCTGTCCGGACCTCAACTGATTCACCGGGATTGTCTGTCCATGTCCAAGAAGGACAAACCGAAGAAATCCGAAGCGCCCGCCGCCGATGCGGCCGGTGCTGAAGGCGCTGATGGCGCCCCCGCAAAGAAGAAGTTGGCCGGAAAGACGCTGGTCCTCTTCGTGATCCTCCCCGCTGTCCTTGTTCTTGGCGGCGGCGGCGCGGCTGCGATGATGCTGATGGGCGGTGGCGGCGCGGCCGCAGCGCCTGCCGAGGCCGGCGCAGACGGGCATGCGGTCCCCGAGGAAGGTCACGAGGAAGCCGCAGGGCATGAAGCAGCTGGCGAGCATGGTGCAGAGCCTGCCGCTGGCGGCGAACATGGCGGCGAACATGGTGGCGAGCATGGCGCTGAAGGAGCTGAGGCCGGCGGGGACGCCGCCGACGTTGGCCGCGTCATGCCATGCGAGACCGGTAACCCCTGCTATTATGCGATGCCCAAGCTCATCGTGAACCTCGCGAGCACGGGTGGTGCGCGCGCCACCATGATGGAGCTCGAACTTTCGCTTGAAGCGTCGGCGACAACGACCTTCAACCGCGTGCCTGAACTGATGCCGCGCCTGAAAGACACGCTGAATTCGTTCCTGCGTGAACTACGGGTCGAGGATCTCAACGGTTCGGGCGGCACCTACAGCCTGCGTCGCGAACTGCTCAAGCGGTTCAATACGGTGATGGACCCCAAGAAGCTCGATGCGGTCCTCATCGAAGGCATGCTGATCCAGTAGGACATCCAGGCTTGGCGAGCGACACACCCTCTGACGAAGATCTGGCGGCGAGCTGGGAGGCGAGCGTCTCCGGTGGTGATCAATCCGCCGCCGACGACGCGTGGAACGCCGAGATTCCGGGCAGCGGTGGCCCTCCGGCCGATGCGCCGCAATCAATCGCCCAGCAGGCCGCCGGCTCCGAGCGCATCCTCAACCAGGACGAAATCGACAGCCTGCTCGGCTTCTCGATGGACGAGGATGCGAGCGCCAAGAAGAATGGCATTCGCGCCCTCATCAATTCCGCGCTGGTATCGTACGAACGCTTGCCCATGCTGGAGGTCGTCTTCGACCGCCTCGTGCGCCTGATGACGACAAGCTTGCGTAACTTCACCTCCGACAACGTCGAGGTGTCGCTGGATGCCATCCAGTCCATGCGCTTTGGCGACTATCTCAACTCGATCCCGCTGCCGGCGATCCTGGCCGTGTTCAAGGCCAAGCAGCTCGACAATTTCGGACTGCTGACGGTTGATTCCAACCTGATCTACTCCATCGTCGACGTGTTGCTCGGCGGCCGTCGCGGCACGATTGCAATGAGGGTAGAGGGCCGCCCCTACACCACGATCGAACGCGTGCTGGTCACCCGCCTCGTCGAAGTCATACTGCTTGACGCCCGCAAGGCCTTCGATCCGCTGACGCAGGTCGATTTCGAACTTGATCGCATCGAGACCAACCCGCGCTTTGCCGCCATCGCCCAGCCAGCCAACGCCGCCATTCTCGTGAAACTGCGCATCGACATGGAGGACCGCGGAGGCCGCTGCGAGCTTCTGTTGCCCTACGCCACGCTCGAACCGATCCGGAAGATGCTGTTGCAGAACTTCATGGGCGAGAAGTTCGGACGCGACAACATCTGGGAAGGCCACCTCGCGACCGAGCTGTGGTCGGCCCCCACGACGCTGCGCGTCGTGCTCGACGAGTTCAAGCAACCGCTCGGCAAGATGATGAACCTGGCTGTCGGCGACACACTGGTGATGAACGCCACGCCCGATTCCAAGGCGCAACTGATGTGCGGCGATATCCACCTGACAACTGGCCAGGTCGGCCGCATCGGCCAGAAGGTGGCGATGCGCGTCGAAGCGCCGATCACACAAGCGGCCAAGCGACAGCTATTGGAGACAAGATGAGCGGTATCTACTCACTGGCGTTCGAGGGCTTTCTCGCCGTCCTCCTCCTCATCGCGATCCTTTATTGCATCCGTCTCGACGGACAGCTCAAGGCGCTGCGTACCGGCAATAATCGCATGCTCGAAGCGGCGCGAGAGCTGCAGTCCTCTGTCGTGCACGCCGACAACGCCGTGACCGCGCTGCGCCGCTCCGCCGACGCTGCCGGCCGTGATCTTCAGAACAAGATCGACGAAGCGCGCGCCATGGCGACAACCCCGCTCATTCGCGACGAGATGATCTCCGAAAACTCCGTCCGCCCCGTCGACTTCTCACTGCGTCGCCGCAGCGTGCTCTAGGGATACGCCATGACGCTCAAGGTCATAACGCCGAAGGTCGGGGTCTTCTCCGCCGTGATCGCCGTGTCGATCGGCGCGCTTGCGTTCAAGGGCGTCGACATTGCGCAGGCCGCCTTCGCCGTCGAGGCCGATCCGGCAGCTGCAGCGGCGCCCGCCGATACGTCTGACCTCACCGCGGGTGAGGCGGCGCCTGCGCCCGACGGGGCTCCGCCCGCCGCCGACGCCGCCGCGCCGACGCCTGAACAATGTCTCACGACGCTCAACTCTGCGGCCGAAGAGATGGGCCTCTCCTCGCAGGAGATCGTGGTTCTGCGCTCGCTCCAGGCCCGTCGCGAAACCCTCGACCAACGCGAATCCGGCATCGCCACGCGCGAAGCCGCCGCCGCCGCTGCTGAAGGCCGCTTGCAGGAACAGATCGCCCAGCTGAAATCCGTCGAGTCTGACGTCCAGACGCTGCTCGACAAAATGGACGCCAAACGCGACGAGCGTATGGCCGCCCTGGTCAAGACTTACGAGTCGATGAAGCCGAAGGACGCCGCGCGCATCTTCAACGGCATGGACGATGGGATCCTCGTCGATCTCGCCAAGACGATGAAGCCCGCAACACTCGCCGCCGTAATGTCGTCGATGGAATCCAAGCGTGCCGAGGCCCTCACGCGCATGCTGGCTGATCTGTCCAAGCCGCCCGCTAGCCTCACGCCCGCAAGCGCGACGCCAGCCGCCGCGATCCCGCCTGCCTCCGCAGCAAAATCACCAGCGGCGAAAACGCCGGCATGAGCGTGTTGCGCCCTCCTTCGGGTTGGGCAATTCGCCTCTCCATGGCTGGAGCGGCGGCGATCACGTTTGCTGCGCCCGCCTTCGCCGACAGACCTGTTCAACTCAGCTTCTCGGAAGCGACAACCTATGCACGCATCACGGCGAAATGGGCCGATGGCGACGAGGTAGCGCCGCGCATCAGCGCGCAGGTCAACAACCAGGTTCTGATCCTGACCTTCGACCAGAAAGTGAAGATAAATCTCGAGAAGCTGAAGGAAGGTCTGCCCAACTGGGCCGCCGTCACCTTCATGGATCCGGACGGCATGACCGCCCGCATCGGCCTCAAGCAGGTCCCACGCCTTGCCGTCTCTACCTCCGCCGATCTTGTCGCCGTCGATCTCATTCCCGAAGCCTCCAGTGTGAAGCCACCCAAACTGCTCTCGCCACTGGTCGCGAAACAGAAGGCTGTCGCAGAAGCCAAGCGCATTGCCGCCCTGCCGCCGCCCGTGGCGCTGGAGCCGCTCGAAGTACGCGGCAGCCAGTCCGGCGACAGTTCGCGGATCGCCTTCTACTGGGACAACAAGACCAGCTATAAGGTTGTCTCGCAAACCGATGGCGTGATGAAGATCCAGTTCGCCAAGCGCGCCAAGCCGGATCTCGCCTACCTGCACATTACGCCGCCCGCGAACCTCGCCGATTTCCAGGGTGAGAATTCCGATAAGGGCTATCTCGTCACCATCGCCTCGAAGGACAAGCTGCCGATCAAGGCCTTCCTCGAAGGCGACACGCTCGTGGTCGACATCTCGAAGCCGCTGCCGCCGGAGGCGCCGGCAGAGAAGGGCGCCAACGCGCCCAAGGTCACGCCTGCGCCTGCCGCAAAAACCGTCAAGACCGACGATACGGGCGCGATCATGCTGACCCCGCCGCGCGGTCAGGCGCAGTCCGCCGACCTGCCAACCCCGCCCGCCGCCACGGATGTGATCGGTGGCGCCGAGCGCGTCACGTCGATGGCGAAAAGCTGGAACGATCCGGCGCCACGCAATGGCGTTGTTATCGTCAAGGCCTCCCCTCTGCCGAACGGCATCGCGCTGTCCTTCCCGTTCGCAGCGCCGGCCCCCGCCGCCATCTTTGCGCGTGGTCCTGTCACCTGGGCCATCTTCGCTGCGAACGCCGATCTCAAACTCGACCCTTCGCTTCTGCCTATGGGCTACCGCGCCCGTACCTTCCGCGTAAAGAACGCCACCATCCTGCGACTTGAAACGCCCAAAGGTCTCAGCGTCTCGGCCCGGATGGATGAATCGACCTGGACGCTCAAGGTTGCGTCCACCGCTGACAAGCCCGAGCGCTTCGTCAAGGCAGATCGCAAGGCCGGGGAAGATGGCCGCTCCCGCATCGAGGCGATGCTGATCGGCGCCAGTGGCATCGTCTGGTTCGAGGATCCGGTGATCGGCGACCAGCTTGCCGCGGCCGTTTCCTACGGCCCCTCAACCGCCTCCGCTACGCCGCGCGACTTCGTGGAGGCCTCGCTCCTCGCCACGGCTCACGGCATCGCAATAGTCCCGAAGTCGGACGACGTGCAGGTAACGATGGAAGGCGAGCGCGTTGTCGCTTCCATGGCATCGAACCTACAGACGTTGCCTGACGCCTCGGTCGGGACCGGTAGTTTGACGCCGAGCGAGATCAATCCCGCCTTCATCGACTTTGCCGCCTGGGGGGGCGCCCGCGGCGCCCAGTACACCAAGCAACTCGTCGCGCTCGAGGGCAAGGCAGCCGATGTCGTACCTTCAACGCCCGCTGGTGGTGAAGCAGCGCTCAACCTCGCGCGCTTCCATCTCGGCCACGGCCAGGCACAGGAAGCGCTCGGCGTACTTCGCGCTGCAGCCGCTGGCCGGCCTGAACTCGAACAGGACCCCAACTTCCTCGGTATGCGTGGCGCCGCCAATTACATGTCCGGCCGTCTCAAGGATGCCGAAGCAGATCTCTCGCGCGGCCTCCTGCGCGCCGATCCGTCTGCCGCCCTCTGGCGTGCGATGGTCGCAGCAGGCAAGGGTGAATGGGATCGCGCCATCGAATTCTTCCGCGCCGCCGAACGTCAGCTCTATCTCTATCCAACCGTGCGCGGCGCCGAATTCTCCGCCGTGTGGGCCGAAGCCGCCCTGCGCGCAAACGACTACGACACGGCCCGCCGCCAGGCCAATCTTGCCGTCTCCAATGGCGAGCGCGAGGTGAAGGAACGCGGACAGCTGGTACTCGCCAATCTGCGCGCCACTATTGATGGTCCCGCCGCCGCCTGGCCCGAACTCGATCGCCTGTCAAAATCCGCCGTCGAACCTGTGGCCGTGCGCGCCGAACTGCGCCGGCTCGAACTCGCCGTGCCGGCCGGCAAGATGAGCGCCAATGAGGCCGCTGAACAGCTTGAGGCGCTTCGCTTCCGTTGGCGTGGCGACGAAGTCGAAATGGCGACCGTCGGTATTCTCGCCGACCAGTACATGCGTGTCGGTCGCTTTCGTGATGCGCTGCTGCTCGCCCAGTCCACGGCTATGCGCGACACAAACGCGCCCGGCGCGCGCGAGCTGCGGCTCAAGCTAGCAGACTATTTCCGCCGCCTGTTCCTGACTGGCGAAGCCGACCGCCTCGATCCGATCCAGGCCGTCGCGCTGTTCTACGAATTCGACGACTCGCTGATGCCGATTGGGCCTGATGGCGACCAGATGGTACGCAAGCTCGCCCAGCGCCTCGTTGCGTTCGATCTGCTCGAACCGGCTTCGGCCCTGCTGCAATACCAGGTCGACAACCGTCTGCGCGGCGTCGGCAAGGCAGCCGTCGCAGTTGACCTTGCCTCGATCTATCTGTGGGACAAGCGGCCGGACAAGGCGCTCGCCGCCCTCAACTCGACGCGCATTCCCTCATTGCCCAAGCCGCTCGCACTTGAACGTCGCCTGCTCGAAGCCGCTGCCTATCGCGACCTCGGCCGGTTCGACCATGTCATCGAACTCGTCGAACCGCTCGAAGGGGTCGAACCGAAATCCCTGATGGCTGACGCCTACTGGCGCGACCGCAAATGGACCGAAGCAGGCCGCGCGCTGCTCGCCATGCTGCAAGGCACGGCTCAGGTCACGACCAAGGATGCCGACCTCGTCTTCAAGACCGCCATCGCCGCTCGTATGGCAAAGGACCCCGGGATGATTGCGCAGATCCGTGGCTACGCGAAAGCTATGGAAGGCAACGCCAACAAGGCCTCGTTCGATCTCATCACCGCGCAGACCGATGTCACGGGCGCCAGCCTCACCGAAGCCGTCCGCCGGCTCGCCGACGCCCCGCGTGTCGACGCATTCGCCACGGCCATGAAGAAGCGCTTCGACGCGCCCAAGGCCACGCCCGCTGGTTAGGCGTTCTGCCCGGCAGCCCAGCCCGAGCTCCACGCCCACTGGAAGTTATACCCGCCAAGCCATCCGGTGACGTCGACACACTCGCCCACGAAATAGAGACCCGGCACAGACTTCGCTTCCATCGTTTGCGAGGATAGCCCGGCCGTATCGACGCCACCGACCGTCACCTCCGCCGTCCGCCAACCCTCGGTTCCGCTCGGCGTGACCCGCCACGCATTCACCGCATCGGCCACAGCCCGCAGCTTCACATCCGACAAATCCGCCAGCCGCGATGTCGCAAACGTCCGCGCTGCAAGCTGGTCCGCCAACCGTTTTGGCAGGATCAGCGCGAGCGCGTTATCGAGCTGCAGCCGTGGCCGCTCCTTCCGCTCCCGCTTCAGCTCTTCGAAAGCATCCCGCCCGCGCGCGAGATCGATCACGATCTCATCGCCGTCTCGCCAGTAGGACGAGATCTGCAGAATGCTCGGGCCAGACAAGCCCCGATGCGTGAACAGCATCCCTTCATCGAAACGGATTTTGCCGCAAGTTACGCGAGCCGCTACTGAGATACCCGCCAGCTCCGAAATCGGCTCGATGTCAGGCGAGCCAAACGTGAACGGGACAAGGGCAGGGCGCGGCTCGACAATCTTCAGCCCGAACTGCTCAGCAATGTCATACGCGTACCCAGTCGCGCCCATCTTCGGAATCGACTTGCCCCCCGTCGCAATCACCAGCGAGGCACACGCAATCGCGCCAGACGAAGTCTCGACCACAAACCCATCGGCAGTCCTTGTCACGGCCCCCGGCTCGACCTCCAGCCGCAACTCTCCACCCGCCGCGCGCAGATCCTCGAGCAACATGTCGATGATCTGCCTGGCGGATCCGTCGCAGAACAGCTGGCCGAGTGTCTTTTCATGCCAGGCAATCCCCTTTGCATCGACGCGCGCAATAAAGTCCCCGGCCGTGAACCGCTTCAGCGCCGACACGCAGAAGTACGGGTTTTCCGACAGGAACTGTTTCGGGCTCGCATCACGATTGGTGAAATTGCATCGGCCCCCGCCCGAGATCCGGATTTTCTCCGCAGGTTTGTCGGCATGATCGATCACCAGGACGCGCCGGCCCCGCCGACCCGCTTCGATCGCACACATCAGACCGGCAGCCCCGGCCCCGATCACCAGTAGGTCGGTCGCTTCGCTCATGCGGCCTGATGCGTTGCCCTAAGGTGATTTGCCAGCGAATTCGTCACAGCCCGAAATTGCAGGTTACTCAACGTCACCCAGTCACAACGCTACTGGCAGAGACGTAACGCGCGCGTAAGGTGGCCGGACAGTGCAGTCGAGGAAGCGCCATGGCCTATACAAAGATTGAGCTCGAACGGGACGGCAATGTCGCGATCATCCGCCTCAACGATCCCGCCACGCTGAACGCCGTCACGGTCCAGACCCTCGAAGAGATCGACGCGGCCCTGAGCGAAATCAGCGGCTGGGCCCGCGCCATGGTCCTCACCGGAGCAGGCCGCGGCTTCTGCTCCGGCGCCAATCTCACCGGCGGCATGGGCGTTGGACAGGCGGAAGGTCCGCCCGACGGCGGCCGTGTCCTCGAAACACACATCAACCCGTTGATGCTCCGCCTCCGCGACCTGCCGATCCCCTGGGTCTCGGCGATCAAGGGTAGCGCCGCCGGCGTCGGATGCTCCTTTGCGCTCGCCGCCGACATCGTGGTGGCAGGCGAAGGCGCCTTCTTCCTGCAGGCCTTCGCGCGCATCGGTCTCGTGCCGGACGGCGGCTCGAGCTGGCTGCTCGCCCGCGCCATCGGCCGCCAGCGCGCCATGGAGATGATGCTCCTCGGCGAGCGTATCCCCGCCGCGAAGGCATTCGAGTGGGGCATGGTCAATCGCCTTGTGCCCGACGACAACGTCATGCCCACGGCGCTTGAACTCGCGCACAAGCTCGCCGCCGGACCTACCAAATCCCTCGCCATGATCCGGCGCATGGCCTGGTCCGCGTCCGACGCCACGTTCGAAGACGCCATGAAGACCGAACGCAACAACCAGCGCGACGCTGGCCGCACCGCAGACCATCGTGAAGGCGTCGTCGCCTTCATCCAGAAACGCCCCGCCAACTTCACAGGCGCCTGACCTAAACGCCGCCTGAGCCATCCCCATCATCCCTTTCCGCCCCCGGAGATCTGACATGACGGAAGCCTGGATCATCGACACCACCCGAACGCCGCGTGGCATTGGCCGTGTCGGAAAAGGCGCCTTGGCTGACATGCACCCGCAGCATCTCGGCGCCACCGTCCTGAAGGCGCTTGCCGAGCGTAACGACGTCAACACGGCCGATGTTGACGACATCATCTGGGGCACCTCGACCCAGACCGGCAAACAGGGCCGCGACCTCGGTCGCATGGCCGCGCTCGACGCCGGTTACGACGTACGCGCTTCGGGCGTGACCATCGACCGCTTCTGCGGCTCGGGCATCACCTCGGTGAACCTCGCCGCCGCGACCATCATGTCGGGCATGTCCGATCTCATGATCGCAGGCGGCACCGAAATGATGAGCTACACGGCTGCCTCCGCCGATCCGAAAGCGCCGCCATTCATCGACGCCGGCAACCTCCGCCTGCGCGCTCGCCATCCGCAGAGCCATCAGGGCGTCTGCGCCGATGCGATCGCCACGCTCGAAGGCATTTCACGTGAAGACCTTGATGCGCTCGCCCTTGAAAGCCAGGTACGCGCCGACAAAGCCATCAAGGATCGCCGCTTCGACAAGAGCCTCGTGTCTGTCCACAAGGCCGACGGATCTCTCGCCCTCGACCGCGAGGAATTTCCGCGGCCGCAAACCACCGCTGAAGGCCTCGCCGGTCTGAAGCCCGCCTTCGAGATGCTGGCTGAAGTCCCGCTCAACGAGCAGGGCGAAACCTATGGCGGTCTTATCCGTCAGGTTTATCCCGACCTGAAGATCAAGCATGTGCACCACGCCGGCAACTCGTCCGGGGTCGTAGACGGCGCCGCCGCGATCCTGCTGGCCTCGCCGGACTATGCGAAGAAGCACGGCATGAAGCCGCGTGCCCGTGTCCTCGCCATGGCCAACATGGGCGACAGCCCGACATTGATGCTCAACGCGCCAGTCCCTGCCGCGCTGAAAGTGCTCGCGAAAGCGGGTCTCACTGTTGACGATATCGACCTCTTCGAGATCAACGAAGCCTTCGCAGTCGTCGCCGAGAAATTCATCCGCGACCTCAAGCTCGACCGCAACAAGGTCAATGTGAATGGCGGCGCCATGGCCCTCGGCCACCCGATCGGCGCGACCGGCTCCATTCTCATCGGCACGATCCTCGACGAGCTCGAACGCCGCGACCTCAAGCGCGGCCTCGTCACAATGTGCGCCGCCGGAGGCATGGCGCCCGCGATCATCATCGAGCGCATGTGATGTGAGGTCTGAGCTGGATTGCAACGACCGGGCACGGTCACTTGAGACCGCGAGCGCTGCGCGTGTCCAAAGCTCTCTCAGTTCAGATCAACCTGCAGGCGAAATCGTTGCCATGCTAGCGATCTTGACCGCGCGGGTGAGGAGCCGGATGCTGTTGTCGCTACGCGTGTGATCACCGCCGAACCGGCTGGACGCACGTTTGGTGCAAATGCGCGTTCGCGGATGGCGCCTCCCTGTCCATCCCCGTGAGCCGAATACGGCCTACGCATGTTTGCTGAGACACCTGCTGGCAAAGAACCGGCGGGAGCGGGAAGCAAGGGAGGAAGTAGTGAACATCAAGCTGCATCTGGCGGCGAGTCTGATCGCGATCAGCATCGCCCTGCCAGCATTCGGACAAGAGACACCGCAAACAGAGCAGGCCGATCGAGGCCGCGATGTGGTCGTCGTTACCGCCAACAAGCGCGAAGAGACTGTCCAGGATATCGCCGTTGCTGTTACGGCCATCACGGCCGAGAACAAGCAGGAGCTCGGCATCATCACGGTGACCGACCTCACCAACGTGACGCCGGGCCTGTCCTATACGCCCGGCAATGAGCGCGTGACGTTGCGCGGTATCGGCCGCCTCACAAACTCCTTCGGCGCGGATCCCGGAGTTGCGAACTATAATGACGGTATCTACACCGCATTCGCCGTTTTTGCCGGCAAGGACCCCTTGATGATTGATCGCGTCGAGGTGCTGCGTGGGCCGCAGGGCACGCTGTATGGCCGTAATGCCATCGGCGGCGCCATCAACACCATCTCGAAGCGCCCGTCCGACACCTTCCAGGTCGACGCAGTCGTCGGCGGGGGCAGCTTCGGGTACCAGAAGTTCGGTGTTGCGGTGACGGGTCCGATCAACGACTCGCTCCGCTATCGGGCTACGGGCTTTCGTGAGAAACGCGAAGGCATCGATCCCAACTACGGCTCCAGCAGCAAGGAAGGATGGGGCATCGATGATACCTATCTCGAACTGCAGCTCGAAGGTGATTTCGGCGACCGATTCAACTGGTGGCTCAAGGTTGCCGACTACGAATTCAACAAGGCCGGCCCTCCGGGCGGCCGCACCGCATCCTTCAGCACGGCGCCGTTCGTCACGAAGGTCCCGTCCGAAAACTTCTTCCTAACCGGATCGCTGACGCCGAACCCGGCCTTCGCCTTCACGGGTGATCCCTCGGTCACAGGTTTCACGCAGACCGGCAACCGCCGGGACAACCCGTTCGCCACCAATCGCGAGCACGCCTACAACGAAAACATCCCGGCCGTGGCTCATCTGCCCAAGTATGACGAGGCGATCCTCGAAGCGACGTATTCGATGGATACGTTCGATATCAAGTATACGGGCGGGTACACATTCTACGATTACCTGCTTGATGGCGATGCTGACGGTACGCCGGTCACGTCGGTGACCTACAACGCCGTGACGGACATCGCGCCGTTCGAAGGCTGCG
This sequence comes from Hyphomonadaceae bacterium, assembly GCA_947478925.1. Classification (GTDB taxonomy): domain Bacteria; phylum Pseudomonadota; class Alphaproteobacteria; order Caulobacterales; family Hyphomonadaceae; genus UBA7672. Next base: position 19,183 of record CANJXY010000012.1, read on the forward strand.
AGGCGGTACCGATCGGCGCACCGACATCCGTGGCTGGCCCGTGCGCTATCGGCAGTGCGTCCAAGACGCTGCATCCCAATGTGCGCAACCTCTATCGCGAGAGCCGTTCGTTCTTCTCGAACGAGATCAACCTGATCTCGACCACGACGGGCCCCCTGCAATGGCTCTTCGGCGCCTACCAGTATCAGGAAAACTCGGACCAGCCTGGCCAGATCCAGACACTGGACGACGAGCCGCTGGCGGATTTCTATGTTGATCCGACGCTGGGCGTGGTCGCCAACCCGAACCGCTATCTGCAGTACTTCCGCAACACGAGCCTGTTCAACGCTTACGGCGTCTATGGACAGATCGACTACGACATCAATCAACAGCTCAAGGTCACAGGCGGCCTGCGCTGGTCGAAGGATGTGAAGGAGTCCAAGGAAGAGGGGTTCCTCGCCTGCTACGTCATCTGCGGGTTCGATTATCTCAACTTTACGCAGATCGCTTTCGGTGGCGTGCCGAATACAACCTTCGACGATCGTGGCTTTGCTGTTCGCCGGCTCAACGGATCGTGGGAGGCCGTCACAGGCACGGCTGGCCTCGAATACCGGCCGTATGACGACACCATGTTGTTCGCGAAATACTCGCGCGGCTACAAGGCTGGAGGCTTCAATAACCTCGGCTTCGGCGCCGAACCCTATACCGCTCCGGAGTTTGTCGACGCGCTCGAGGGCGGCTGGAAGCAGACCTGGGCCGACTGGGGGCTTACGACCAACGCAGCCGTGTTCGCCTACAAGTATTCAGATGCCCAGGCGCCGTTGACCGTGGTCACTGTCGATCCGACCACCCAGGCCCAGACCGAGTTCTCCCGCTTCGTGAACCTGCCGGAAGTGCAGACCACGGGCTTCGAGCTCGAATCCAACTGGAATCCGATTGATCCGCTGAACATCGGCTTCACCTATGCGTATCTCAACGCCGAGGTGACCAAATCGGATGAGTACGCTGACGCTTCGCGTGGCCCGGGTGACCCGCTCCGCGTCCGTTCGGTGAAAGGCAACACGCTGTCACAGACGCCGAAGGAGAAGGTCGCGCTCAACGCATCCTACCGCTTCGACATGGCGGACGGATCGTACTTCCTCCCGACGGCCTCCTACTCGTGGCGGGATGCGTTCTACGACACCTTCTTCAACAACCCGAAGGAGAGGGCGCCGTCCTACAGCAACCTCGATGCCCGCCTGAACTGGTACTCGCCCGACAAGAAGCTTTCGGTCACCGCCTGGATCCGTAACCTGACCGACGAAGACCAGAACACAAGCGTCTCGGCCGACACGTTCCGACCTTCAGATGGCGTTGGCTACCAGACCTATTCCTACTCGATGCCCCGCATGCTTGGACTCGACGTGATCTTCCACTTCGAGTGATCGGGCCTATCAGTCTCAGGAACCAACAGCGCCGGCTCCCAAAAAGGGCCGGCGTTTTTTTGCCCGCTCGCAATGCACCAGTCCTCGTCCGGCGGCAGTCATGCACCTCTGGAAGGAGAATGGTCCCGAGTGGATGACTTCAACACCTGCACCCCGGAGAGCGCGACGCGTCCTCAAAGATCCTTGTGCTGCGGAGGCGCGAAGATGAGGGATGGGGTTCAGTGTCGATCCCGCATTCCAAGGCGCCATGGAAGTGCGATTCATCGGGCCGGACAGTCGGACAACTAGGCCTGCAAGGGTATCCAGCTGCCGTGCGCGCCGTAGGGCACGCGCTCAGGCAGATGGATGGTCGCCACCGGCGGTGAACCGAATTTCTGCGCATCCACGATCACAAATTTCGACTTCCCGCTCGCTTCATCGTGGCAGATAGTCATGACCCAGCCTTCGTCCTCGCCCGCGCCACCGGGCACAAAAACGGGCTCCCCGCCGCGCACGTTCGCGCCAAGTTCATGGGTAACCCGCGAGCCATCGCGAAGGTCGTACTTGAAGAGCTGCGGGCCGTAGATGGGCTCCTCCGAGTTGCCTTCACCCTTGAGCGACATGAGATAGCCATAACGGGCATTCAGCCCCACGCGACTTTCGTTCACACGCCCGAAATCACCGGCCCGGTCATCGATCTGGTCCTCCGTGACTGTTCCGGCGTCGAGATCGATGGTCCAGCGCCAGAGCCTGGCCACGTTTGAGTAGTCATTTGAATCTGCGCCAAAGGCGGACGCCATTTTCGAGACATGCATGACGATGCGGTTGCCATCCTCAAACGCATTCACCGAATGGAAAACATAGCAGGGCTCGATGGGGAACCACCGCACGTCGCGATTGCCGCCATTGCGCGGCATCACGCCCAGCCGCGCGCCGGCCGACGCATCAAACTTGTAGGGCATACCGGAGGCGATAAGCTCCCGCTTGAACAGCAAGGGCAGGTCCATGAAGATCACGTGGTTCCGGGTGATGCTGAAATCGTGCATCATGACCATGTTGGGGATGTCGATCCCCTCGATCTGCTTCAACTGTCCGTCAGCGCCCACGCGGATGTAGTGCAGGAATGGCGGCGCAAACGCGAAATAGGAAAACGCCAGCAGTTCGCCAGTTTCCGGGCAGACCTTCGGGTGCGCTGTCATCGAGCAGGTTAGCGCGCCATTGTAGTTCTGGTAGCCCAGCGTGTTGAGATCCTGGTCGATCAACCAGGGCCAGGAGCTTTCGTTCAGGCAAAGGATCTGTCGCCCATGTGCAAGCACATGCGTGTTGCCCGTGCCGCGCGCCAGCTCGCGCGGCGCAGTCACCGGCCGTTCGATGGGGTCGGTTATGTTCGGGGTCTGCACAAACCGATTGCGATACCACTCCGCCTTGCCGTGCCGGAGGCGGATGCCGTGTACCATTCCGTCACCGAGGAACCAGTGCGGCGAGCTTCCCGATTTCGGATTGGGTCCGGTGCGGATGTAGGTGCCGCTCAGCTCGGGCGGGATCGACCCCTCGACCTGAAGCCCGGAAGCGGTTCGCTCCTGGAGAAGCGGCGCCCAGTTGCCTCTCAGGTGCCAGGGCAAGGTCGAAGCGGTGTCTGCCATACGAGATCTAAGCCCCTTGTTGAAGACGATCGCTTTCGGGCCGAACCTAGACGCCCGATGTGCGCCGGACAAGGCAACCCAAGCCTGCCGCTCAACTGGTCCCGGTTGCGGGCGCTCGCCTTGGTTGGGTCGGGAGGAACCGTCGTGGACAAGAAGGCTACCGATGACTTGAGCACCTTGCCGGCCAGTAACCGCCGAATATTGGTGTCCGTTGCGGACTCACAATCGTCGTGCAGCCACAGCCCTCGACATCAGGTTCTTGACGCCAAATCGGTGAAACGGGGCGATAAAGAACAGATAGACCTTGCCTGCCAGGTTATGGACGGTGCAGACGGTCGATACCGTCACGCATGCGGCGTCATCGTCTGTGCGCTTCAGCACTGACAGCCTGAAGTCCAGGTGCCTGTTGTTTCGCCCAGCCACGATCTCATTTTGGCTGATGGAGAAGATCGGCCAGGGACCAATCCGATCACCGACGGCATAGGTACTGCGAACCTCGGGATTCAAGATTTCTGCAACGGTCGGAACTTCCAGCCCCGCCAGCTTGGCGATGGCGTTGCGGGAGATCAGCGCTAGCTTTACGTAGAGCGGAGCGTGGCCGAAGAGGGCGAAGAAGACATCGACGATCCCAAGGTCCTGGCGGGAAAGAGGCGCGCGGTAAGAATCGCAAAAGTACGCTGCCTCGACCATGCGGCGACAAAGCGCGCTGTCCTTCGGTATGCCGCAGTCGATGATGGACATGCCAATCCCCTCGGGTAGCGCTCCAACACCGCAGGTCCCGGCTGGTCGGTCAAGACCTTGCCGTTTTGGCGGTCCGATCAGCGGCAGGCGGGGACTACGGACGCCGCGCCAACCCAATCCACCAGAATGGACATCCACTTTGGAGCGGCCGCGCCGTCAGAGCCCGAAGTGCTGCGACCGGCCTCAATGAGGCGAAGAACGCCGTTCGAGCTGGCGGCGCGCGCGGGCTGTTCTGCAGCGCCGCCGCCGCTCGTTCATGCGTGCTGGCAGGGCAGAGGGCGGTCCATGGCTCAGAGCAGGTCGCGCGGGATGATTGTTGTCGAGGTGCGTGCGAAGACCTCGGCTCCCCGTTCCGTAGCGCGAAGCGATTCCTCCAACGTGAAGGATGCTCCATCTGACGTGAGACGGTAACTCGCTTCGACGGCGCAGTCCCAGTCGTCGCGGCGCCAGGTGCTGCGCTTGCGCTCGCGCCATTCGGGGGCGCCGCCAGCGGTCGTGATCCCGTTGTACGCATCACTGTCGGGCCCAAGTTCAATGTCCGCTGACTCGATGCGGAAGGGTACGCGGGGACTGGAGGTCGTGTGAACAAGGCGGCCAGAGGCATCGGCCGTGGGTGGCGCGTAAGGCGGCGGGGGCGCGCCCTCCCGACGCAGATCTTCGAGCGCAAGGGGCTCGGCTTCGATGGCGCGCGTGGGAAGATCGAGCGTGGAGACGCCAGTGTGGAGCGTGAGCGTAGGTTGAGCCGGCGTGGGCCACAGGACCGGCCATAGGCTCGTGGAGATCGCGACGCGGATGCGCGAACCTGGGTTGAAGCGGTGGGCGACGGCACGCAAGGAGATGGGGATGTCGTAGATCTGGCCGGGCGTGAGCGGCGTTGGCGCGGACATGGACTCGCGGCGCGTGAGATTTAGAGCTGCCCATGTAACCAGCCAGCTTGTTCCATCAGGCTTCACTTCGCAGAGCCGGAGCACAATCTGGGTAATGGGCGTATCGGATGTGAGACGTAGATGGGCTTTGGCCGTGCCAAGAACCTCCAGCGGGGCGTCGAGCTGCGCTGTATCGAAGGTCAGACACAGCCTGTCGTCAGCGGACTGATCGATCGGGGGAAGGTCAAGCCATTCGGGCTTGGTGGCGCCGACGATGGCGATATCGTGGTGAGTGAGTTGGGTTGCGGGCGCGGGTTTTGAATCCAGCGTCCGCAGATTGAGATGAAAGCGCTGCATTGCGGGCGTCGCGGGCCAACGCGGTTCGGCGATCCAGCGGCCAGGTATCGGGTTTGCACCGGTTTCGGCGACGGTGGCGTAGGGCATGAAGGCGCGAAGATCCGGCTCGTCCATGATGCCGGTAGAATCGCTCATCAACCACTGGCGCCACCAACGCACCTCCTCCCGCGCCCAGGCCAGACCGATGGGGCGCGCGAGGTTGGGATAGGTGTGACCCCACGGGCCGATGATGGCCTTTGTCGGCGAGGTGAGGCTTGCAAGCAGGCGGAGGACAGGTTCGCAGTAGGTGTCGCTCCAACCGCTGGCCAGAAGGGCGGGGACATTGATGTCGGCATAGGAATTCGAGACGGAGCCGCGGCGCCAGTAGGCATCATCGCGCTGGTGTTGCGTCCAGGTGGCGAGTATGGGCGGCGTTGCATCGAGCCGCTGTTTCCACATGTCACGCCAGGCATCGCCGACAATGGCTGGATCGGGCGGGCCTGCCATCACAACCTTGAACAGGACGCCCCACTGGAAATTGGCGTGGGCGAGCGAGCCGCCGATGTAATGAGCGTCGTCGGTGTAGCGGGTGTCGCAGCAGCCCATGGGAACGATGGCCTTGAGCGCGGGCGGGCGGCGGGCCGCGACCTGCAACGTGTTGATGCCACCCCAGGAGAGACCGCGCATGCCTACGGCGCCGCTGCACCAGTCTTGACGGGCGATCCAGGCGATGGTCTCGACGCAGTCCTCAAGCTCGGTTTCGGAATACTCGTCGGTGATGACGCCTTCTGAATCGCCTGAGCCACGAACATCAACTCGCACGAAGGCGATGCCGGCTGCCCCAAGCGTTGCGCCCCAGATGTCATCATAGGCGCGATAGAGGTCACGTTTGCGATAGGGAATGCATTCGAGTACGGCCGGGCTGCCGGCGAGCGTTTCAGGCAACCAGATGCGGGCGGAAAGGCGCTTCCCATCACGCATGGGAATCCAGGTGTGCTCGATAACGCGAAAGGGCTGCGGCGCGGGAAGTGTCCAGCCAGTGGAAGGGATGGTGTGGCAGGCGGCAAGCAGCGGCGTCGCAGCCGCCGTGAGGAGGACACTGCGACGTGTTGGGGTGTGGGGCATGGGGACGGCACTCGCGCGATGCAGGTGGCATCGGGTTTAGCGATGGCGCCGTAAGTGTAAACTGCGCTTGAACGACCAAGCCCGCGCGGGATAGTCCCCGGTGCGGAAGCGACATACGCTCGAGTGGAATTGGTCCGCGCATGCAGTCGAGATCGCCGCGGCACGCAGGTTGCCGGATACCCGAAGACGATGACCGACCTATCTTGGCGAAAACCTGCCGGGATCGTTAGGGCAGGAGGACTGGCCGCGATGGAGCGCCCCGGCAATTTGGCTGCAATCACCACGTCGGCGATTTTGGGCTTAGACACTCAGGGCAGATCAAATCTCTCAGGATCAATGCGTAAGGGCAGTCGCACAGATCGCTGAACGCCGGGACGCCGCCATGAGATAACACGCCAGCAGGCCAAGACCGCCCGACCAGTCCTTCGCGGACCGATCAGCCCGCTGGTCTCGCTCACAACTGCTCGATCGCGGCGAGCACGTCAGAGAGATCGATCTCGTCTTCCGTGACATCCGTTTGTCGTTCAGGTTGGCGTAACGCCCGTCGTTGGTCTTTGGTGTCAGGACTGGCGCTTCGAGGTGCTTGATTGACCAGCACCCGGGCCATTTCCAGAAGCAGTACATTTCGGTTCACCGGCTTGGAGACGTATCCTGACATCCCCATACCAAGGAACCGCTCACGATCGCCGCTCATCGCCTCGGCCGTCAGTGCAACAACCGGAATTCTTGACCAGATGTGCTCGCTCTGCCGGATGCGGCGAATGGTTTCAGGCCCATCCATGACCGGCATATGCGCATCCAGAAGTACCAGATCAAACTCCTGCTGCGCCAGCCGTGCCAATGCCTCGCGGCCATTCTCGGCTTCGGTAATTTCTGCTCCGAGATGTGACAACAGCATGCGCAGCACCTGACGGTTCACGGCGCTGTCATCCACGGCAAGCACGCGAACATTAGCGAGTGAAGAAAGGTCCGGACTGTACGCCCTTTCATCGTTGGGACGGTCGATAAGGTTCCCAAGTCGAGCCTTGATCGTCAGGGTGAACGTTGTGCCCTCACCCAACACACTCCGGACGGTCAGATCGCCGCCCATGAGGCGCGCCAGCGTTCTTGCGATGGCCAGTCCCAAGCCGGTGCCGCCGAACTCCCGCGTAGTGTTGCTGTCGGCTTGGGTAAACGGCAGAAACAAACGTCTGCACGTTTCCTCCGAGAGGCCGATGCCGGTATCGGTCACATCGCAGACGAGCAGGCGGTCGTCCCCGGCGAGAGGACGAATGCCGATACGCACCGCTACGGAACCCTTCTTTGTGAATTTAAGAGCGTTCGCGACCAGATTGGAGAGGCACTGCTTGGTGCGGTGTTCATCGATCACAAGGTGACCCGGGACTTCCGGATCGAACGCCACCTCAAACCTCAGGCCCTTGGCGTGGGCGGTTGAGACATAGGCACGCTCCACGAAGCCTATTGCCTTTCGGATGTCGACTGTAGCGGCAACGATATCGAGCCTGCCTGCCTCTATCTTCGAAAGATCGAGTATGTCGCCCAGAATAGTCACGAGGGTCTGGCCTGACTCCTCAATGGTCGTGACGATCTCACGCTGCTGAGGTCCCAATGGCATTTCCTTGAGCGCCTGGGCCATCCCGAGAACGCCATTCAGCGGGGTTCTGATTTCGTGACTCATGTTGGCAAGGAATGTCGATTTTGCGCGGTTCGCCGCTTCGGCTGCGATGCGGTCGCTATGTGCCCGCAGGAAGGCCCTTACAAAGAAGCACGCAATAAATGCAAGCAAGGCAAGACCAGCGATAATGGCGAATCCAATCACCTTGAACGTTCCGATGGACCGCGCTGCAGCACCCTGCAGGAATTCGGCCTCCGATTTCCCGAACCAAAGAATCCAGTGGCCCTCAGGGTCTTGTGCGGCAAGTGGGCGAGCGACAGAAAACGGCAGGTCGAGATCAGGGAGGCCCTGGCTCACGAATGTCGCCGAAGCCCGCTCGATTCCGCGTTCTTCCGGCCAGACAACATAGCCGTGTGTCTGATTGACAAGAGCGGCGCCGGACCTTGGCAGATAAGTAGCAAGGGCTCGGGTTCTGATGATTGCCGATATGGCGCCCCGTAATTTACCCTCGACGTCATAGAATGGGACCGAGAGCAGAATTCCAACGCGGTCGGCGTCGTTGTGCGTGTGGACAAACACCGTGTTGTCACAGGTAATGACCTCAGGCGTTGCAAGCATGGGCCTCTGGATGCCCTCGAATACGTCGCTCGTTGGAAAATAGGACAGCATACGCTGCATCTGAATCCTTAGAGCCCGGTATTCCTCGATTTCGACTTCCTCTTCCTCGAGCGCCTCGACCGATAGGTCCGTGCCTTGCTCGTGCGCTCTGGCTGCGGCGTTGACGATCAACTCGTCGAACATCAGAATCGGCTCTTGCGCTCTGCCGGTTTCCGGGTCGAATGCCTCCGGATCGAGGTCAACCGGCACAACGTAGACCTCTGAAACGTCCACACTTGCCTTCAGATTGTTGTAGATCTGCTGGATGGACTCGTGCGCGTCGGCCGTGATGTTTCGCCCGTGCCGGTCGATCCTGCGCACGTTCGGCAGCAGGCTGATTGTGCGTAGACCGTGGTTTATTTCTCTGAACTTGTCGTCGATGTCCCTGCGCGCGGTCTCCGCTTGCTGTAGAGATTCCTTGCGGAAATCGTCCCTCGCCAAGGCCCAGTCGGAATTGGTCTTGCTCTCCACAAGGATGACGAGCGTTGCAGCCACGCATGCAATGGCGACAAGTGTAGTTGTCAGGTACAGCGTCCCGCGAGACACGTTCGGCAGTCGCCTTGAAGTCTCATCCAGAGACGCGGCGGGCGCACCATTGCGCCAGAGCTTCCGCCACATCTGTTGCCCCCCTAGCTCAGCCGCGTGGTACGCAACTCAACCATCCCTGAAATGAACAACGGTCATGCCGGACGAGAAGCGGCACGCGGCGTTCATTTTGTTGCATATGAAACATCAAGCCGCGTTAAGAATTGATAAGCAGCGAGTCCGGCGGCGGTCTGATCGCCGCAATTCGGGTTACAGCGAACTGGGGCGGGGTGCCGATAGGGGCGCTACGCATTTGATTTCGCAGCAAGCCTCGGGATCCATTAGCAGCGCCTGTCCACACCTATTCGAGACAGCAATGCAGTTTCCTCGCGGTCCGACTTAAAATCCCAGCCTGTCCAATGTTGCGGAGATGCGGGCCCGTGTCGGCCCATCGCGAAACGGAAAGGCGCGGAGGAAATCGGCCTTGTCTAAGTGTTCTGCGCGACGGCGTGCGGACTCGGCCCACGCCCTGGCCCGCGCGTCGCTCCCTTGGAGGGCATGAGCGACGGCCGCGATCATCTCGATAAATGCATGGGCCCCCGGTGTGCTCGCCGCGCGCTCGGCCCACTCCGCTGCGAGCGCAGGCTCATCGCGCGTGAGGTGGGATAACGCGTTGACCCCCCGCATGGCGTAAGCGAGCGGATCAAGAGGGCTAAGAGCCAAGGCCTCATCTATGTTTGCCCGACTGGCGTCTACGTCTCCGATCAGGGCTTCTGTCCAGCCGCGTGAATACTTCGCCTGGGCATAGTTCGGGTTCAGGTCATTTGCGCGCTCCAGCCAGGGTAGACTGGTCTCCAGTTCGCCGCGCAGCCAATAGGCTCTACCCATTGTAAAATGACCGAAGGGGTCGAGCGGGTCACGTTCAAGACTCATGGATGCATAATGCTCAGCAAGCCGTGCCGCTTCAGGATCGTTCACGTAGCGCAGAAAGGCGCTCTGAAAATGCGTGAACGAAAGCCCGGCATAAGCCCGCGCGAACTTTGGCTCTAAAGCAACTGCGCGCTCGAACAGGGAAGTTGCGGTCTCATTGTCCGCCTTGTTGAAGCGGTACATGTGATGCAGGCCAAGGTGGTAGCTCGACCACGCGTCAAGATTACTGGGCGATTGCAGCAGCGCCCGACCGGCCTCGTGCAGTGGAATCCTGACTTCAACCGCACTCGTGACAGCATTGATTATCAGATCGCGGATTTCGTGAACCGCCCCAATGTCGGCGCGAAACCGTTCGCTCCATATCACGCCCCTGTCCTGAGTGTCGCTCAGCTCGACGGATATGGCGAGTGCCTTGCCGAGGACTTCAACGCTGCCCGTCAGGCAATACCTCACTCCAAGCTTCTGGCGTACGTTTTCAAGCGTCGCCTGCTCGGCCCGAAAGCGGAATGAGGACCCCCTCGCGATCACAAACAGCCAACGCAGGCGCGAGAGGCCTGCTATGAGATCATGAGGCAAAGCCTCCGCGATCGGAAACTCCGTCTCAACAGACCCGACGAGCGTGAACGGCAAGACGGCGATGCTCGGGCGCGAATCCAGAACGGGTTCGAGTTTGGCTATATCGGTGGATGCGCCGATGGATATGGCGAGACGCGTTGTCACTTCGGCGACGAATGAGAAGCCCATCCCATGGACAGTGCGGATGAGGGCCTGAGCCCGGCCATCATCTCCGATCGCCTGCCGAGCCGACTTGATCCGACTGGCGATAGCGGCGTCTGAAATGATCCTGCCGTTCCAGACCTTTTCGACGATCTCATCTTTGCCGACCATCCGGTCACGATTTTCGATCAGCAGGCGCAGCAGCGCAAAGACCTGCGGTTCGACAGCGATGGCAGCGCCGTCTGCGCGCAGCGTCATCCTGTCCGTGTCGAGCTCGAATTGCCTGAATACGTAGATCATTTCGGACGTTCATAGCGGATTTCACGACGATCTGCAGGGAATCTCCAGACCGTCTGCAAGCATCGCCAAGCCGGCAGGCCTAGATCGGGGACCTGAGGCTGGCCTCGCCGGCGATAACAGACTGATGATTGAGGCAGATGCCCATGAATCCGAACAAGGCGCTTTGGGAAAAAGGTGACTTCACGCGCATTGCACGCAGCATGCGCGAGAGTGGCGAGTCGCTCGTTGGAAGGCTCGGTGTGACACCCGGTATGAAGGTTCTTGACCTGGGTTGTGGCGATGGAACGACAGCGATTCCAGCTGCGAAGCTCGGGGCGAACGTTCTCGGGGTCGATATCGCAAGCAATCTGGTTGCTGCTGGAAGCAGGCGCGCCGCAGAGCTCGGTCTTACGAACCTTCGCTTCCAGGAAGGTGACGCATCCAACCTGCTCGAGGTCGAAAGCAGGTCCTTCGATCTGGTGGTCAGCATCTTCGGGGCGATGTTCGCGCCTCGGCCAGCGGACGTGGCGAAGGAGATGGTCCGCGTCACCCGGCCTGGCGGGTGTGTCGTGATGGGAAACTGGATTCCCAATGACCCTACACTGGTCGCGCAGATCCTGAAGACGAGTTCCGCTTACTCACCTCCGCCCCCCGAGGGCTTCGTCAGCCCGATGACATGGGGCATTGAGGACAATGTCGTCGAACGGTTCACCGCTGCCGGCGTGAAGAGAGAAAACATCTCCTTCGAGAGAGAGACCTACACCTTCAACCATTCCGGGACGCCATCAGACTTTCTGGACGCATTCAGGAACTTCTATGGACCGACAATGAACGCCTACGACGCCGCCGAGAAGAGCGGCAAGATCGCCCAACTTCATTCGGAACTTGAGGCCCTTTTCAGCAGCCAGAACAGAAGTCTGGCTGCGGGCATCACATCGATTCCGGCAACATTCCTTCTCGTCATTGCCACTATTGGCTGAACCGGCCGAACCCGAACTGGGCCGCACCAGGTCACGTCTCCCAAGCAGCACTGTCCCTCGTGCAAGCGATTTCAAAGGATCAGAACGATGCAAGTCACACACTCAAGGAATGTTCTTTACACGGTTGGCGCAGCTCTCCTGGCAGCTGGTCTGTCGGCCTGCTCGCCCACAGAAAGTGCACCAGCGGCGGCGCCCGCGCCCACGACGCCTGCTGCAGCTCCGGCCACCGTGCCAGCCAGCCCGCTCGACGTGAAAATCGCGCGCGCGGTGTCAGCAGCGCCATCAGACGTTTCGGGCGCAGCAAAGATCGTCGACGTCGATGGGACGGTCCTGCGCGAAGGCGCCAATGGCTGGACCTGCATTCCTGGCATTCCGCTGATACCGGGCGACGAGCACCCGATGTGCAACGACGCAACATGGATGAAATGGCTGGATGCGGCCAAGACCGGCAGCAAGTTCTCGACCGACGTCGTCGGCGTCTCCTACATGCTGCAGGGCGATGCGATGGTCCACAACATGGATCCTGCGGCCTCGACGCCTGACCAGGGCGCCATGTGGGTGCAAGAGGGGCCGCACCTGATGATGTTGTTCCCGTCGCCTGCGATGATCGCCAGCCTTCCGCGCGATCCTCATGCGGGCGGCCCCTATGTCATGTGGGACAATACACCCATGGTTCACGTCATGATGCCGATCGAAACCAAGTCAAAATAGTGGTCCATTCGACGGGCCTGGTTGTCGAAGTTTTGTATATGCCCGCTCGATTGTACAACGCCTCCAGCGGCGATGGCGTTGGTGGTGCCCCGTGATCTGTCCGCCTCAGGCATTGCCGACCGGCCATGCGGGCGGCAGCGAAAGACTGGTTTTGGCCGAGGTCTTTCCTGAGCTGCGGGGCAGGAGCGATCGACAATTTACGGGCTCCCGCGTCATCGGGAACGCTAGGGCAGGCTGCGTGTGCTGTCGCGCTGGGACCACTTGCGTTCTCGATCGCTTGACGCACTCTCGCCCTTTATGTCGTGGCGGAGGGTCAGCAGCATGCCGACGAAATCCGGGACGGACGGGGTAGCCGAGTTGGCAGCGCTACCGTCACTCGGTCTGGCTTCGGCCCGGATGCTGGTAGAGGCCGGCGTGCCTGACGCCTCAAGTTTGCGCCGACTGGGCGCCATTGAGTGCTTTCGTCGCCTCAGATTTCACCACGGTAAGCGCGCCACACTCAACTTCGTCTATGCGATCGAATGTGCTTGTCACGGCTTGGACTGGCGGTTGCTCGAAGAGGGACGCAAGGCCGAATTGCGTTCCGCCGCAAGGGCGGTCGCAGACGAACTTCAACGACAGCCGAAAGGCTGAAGCTGGACGAAACCCGGCCTGCCTGATCGAGCCATCGCGCGCGGCGTCTGTTGCGCGGCCCGGATGTTCGTAAAAACAGGTCGGCTCTGACCGCGATGGACCCCGTTCGCCCCTTCGCCTTGACCCGCCACACGGCCGCAGCAACACTCATCGATCGGGTGATTGGGCTCAGTGACACGTAAACATCGACGGGAGCTGCGATGCAGGCGAAGCCAAGACGACTTTCACGGGTGTCGGCGCAGTTGGCTGCCGTGCGCAGTGTGGCCCTTGGCGCGGTATTCGCCGTTGCTGTCACGTCGCTGGCAGGTTGTGGTAGTCCGCCGCTCTTGGCAGCACATCAGAGCAACGATGTGGTCGACGGTAAGGCGCAAAGCGCGGCGACGATCTACTACAACGCCGACGTCCTGACCCTTGTTGATGCCGCACCAACTGCAAACGCCATTGCCGTAAGGGACGGCCGCATCCTGGCCGTCGGCGATTTCAAGGATGTACGTGCCGCCGCAGGCGGGCAGGCGGTACTGCGTAACATGAACGGCTCTACGATCGTGCCCGGCCTGATCGACGCTCACGGACATTTTGCGAGCGTCGCACGCGTCCTGTCGCTCGCCGACCTCCAACCTGCGCCGAGCGGCCGTGTCTCGAACATGGCGGAACTCCTTTTAGCCCTGCAGGCTTGGCGCGCCAGGAATCCAACCGCCGCCTGGATACAGGGGGTTGGCTATGACGACTCGCTGCTCGCGGAGCGCCGTCATCCAACGCGCGATGATCTGGATAGCATCTCCAAGGACATCCCGATTGCGGTCACCCATGTGTCCGGACATCTCATGTCCTGCAATTCCGCCTGCCTCGCGGCGTCTGGGATTACTGCGACGACCGAGAACCCGAAGGGCGGGGTCATCCGGCGCAGGCCAGGCACACGCGAGCCCAACGGTGTTCTTGAAGAGGCTGCGATTCAGCTCGTGATCGCCAGGTTGCCTCAGCCAACGGCTGAGCAAACGCAGGCCGATCTGCGCAAGGCGCAGGACTACTATGCAAGCTATGGCATCACGACAGTGCAGGAGGGCGGCGCTTCACGACAGGACATCGCTGATCTGCGGGTCTTCGCCGGCGGGGGCGGTCTTCATCTCGATGTCGTCGCATACGTTCAGCACACACGACTGCCCGAGCTTGCTCCGGATTTTGCGGCCTCACATACCTATGACAACCATTTCCGGATCGGGGGCATCAAACTCACCCTGGATGGTTCCCCGCAGGGCAAGACAGCCTGGCTGACCCAACCTTATCTCATAGCGCCGGATGGCCTGCCCAAGGACTATCGCGGTTATGGCACGCTTGACGATACGCAGGTTGATCGCATCACTGGCGCGGCATTCGCACGCAACATTCAGGTTTTGATGCACGCCAACGGCGACGCCGCCATTGATCAGATGATCGGCGCCGTGTCGCGGGCAGAAGCGGCCAACGGCCCCGGAGATCGTCGGCCGGTCATGATACACGCGCAGACGGCGCGGGAAGACCAGCTCGATCACATGAAGGCGAAAGGGATCATCCCATCATTCTTCGTAACCCATACCTACTTCTGGGGTGACTGGCATAGGGATTCCGTGTTGGGCGAATCGCGAGCAGCGCGGATCAGTCCGCTGAAGTCAGCTGAGGCGCGCGGGCTGCACTTCACGATCCACAATGATTCACCAGTGGTGCCGCCGGACATGATGCGCCTGATGTGGTCGGCGGTGAACCGGACGACGCGCAGCGGAAAGACGCTGGGTCCGGAACAACAGATATCGCCGCTGCGAGCGCTGAAGGCGATTACAACGGACGCTGCCTATCAATACTTCGAGGAGGATCGGAAGGGCACGATTGAAGTAGGCAAGCTCGCCGATCTCACAGTCCTGTCCGGCGATCCGCTTCGCGTGCAGCCCGCGCTGATCAAGGACATCAGGGTTCTCGAAACAATCAAGGAAGGCGCGACCCTGTTTTCCCGTTGAGAGCCTAACCGCGCAAAAATGCGACCTTTGCCGGGACCGCCGATGACAGTCTGGGGCGAGAACGCGCCGCACCCAAAGGAATGTGATCAACGTCGCGATTGGGGCAGGGCGGTTGTCGAGGTACAAGCTGCCTGCATGAGCAAAAGCCTCCGACGCGCTCTCTCCGTCACCGACATTCTTTTCCTGGCGTATTGGGCGGCGTCCGCGCTCCATCTTGTGGGTCTGTTACCAATTCCGGCAGATTGGCTTTATGCCGACGCCAATGATGCGCGTGTTGTGGCGTGGAACTGGTCGTTTTTTCCTTTGGACCTGGCCTTCTCGGTGACTGGGCTCGCCGCTATTCGCTACGCACGACACGAAAATCCGCTTTGGAAACCCCTGGCGCTTGTTTCTTTGGTGCTGACAATGGTCGCTGGCGGGATGGCCGTGGGATATTGGACGCTGCGGGGCGAATTTGATCCCTTCTGGTTCCTGCCCAACCTGGCTCTGCTCATTTGGCCTCTGTTTTTTCTGCGCGGAGCAATTGCCCGGCTGCGATGACGAGCTTGCCCATGACCGACTTTGGGCGACTCGGTGAGATCGCGACATCCCGGATTCATGTGAACGCCGGGCGGCCTCAACGTCTCCGACGGCTAGACGATTGGGTTCTGGCCGCATAAGCCGCCACCTGTGGTGGAACCAAGCCAGACTTCTCAGGGACACAACATGCAGTTTGACGATGTCATCCTCGGTCGCCGCAGCATCCGTGGTTACAAACCTGATCCAGTTCCCAAGGCGCTGATTGAAGAAATCATCGCCCTGGCGATGCGGGCGCCGTCGTCGATGAACACCCAGCCATGGAATTTCTATGTCATCACAGGCGAACCCCTGAACCGGATCCGTGCGGGCAACACCGAGCGAACGGTCGCGGGCGTCCCGCAATCGCGCGAGTTCCGAACGGGTCAGGCCTTTGCGGGCAAGCACCGCGACAGACAGGTTGGTGTCGCAAAACAATTGTTTTCTGCAATGGGGATCGAGCGCGATGACAAGGACAAGCGCCAGGATTGGGTGCTGCGCGGTTTCCGCCAGTTCGACGCGCCTGTGTGTGTGATCGTGACCTATGACCGCGTGCTGGACGGCAGCGACGATACGCCCTTCGATTGCGGTGCGGTGACGACCGCCCTGGTAAACGCGGCCTGGTCTCGCGGCCTTGGCGCGGTGATCAACAGTCAGGGCATAATGCAGTCCCCGGTCGTGCGTGAGCACGCCGGAATAGCCGACGATCAGATCATCATGAAGAGCATCGCGCTCGGCTGGCCCGACGAAACGTTTCCGGCAAACGCAGTCGTGTCCGAGCGCAAGCCAGTCGAGGAGGCGACCGTGTTTGTCGGTTTCGACCACTAGGCTTGCTCGAGCGTTGGTCGCGCTCCAACATGCGTGACTTACCTATCGCGCCCGATGCCGACATTCGCCTGGCGCCGATTATGCCAGCGGGGTTTCGTCCCAGACTTTGCGAAAGGCCGTGTTCAAAGCCGTTGCCGCCCAAGGCGCCACCATCATGGTGGCGCGATTTTCGAAGCGCTCCGGGAGTGTCGACGGCTCGACCAAACGCAGTGCGCGGATGGACGCCCGAGCGTCGTCGCCTGCGCCAGCGAGGCTCTTCAGCGCCGCCCGCGTTAGAAGCGTCATGCTGTACTGCGGATTGAGGCGAAACGCCTTGTCGATCGCGTCTATTGCCGAGTCCTGCTCGTCCCGCAGGAAATGCGCTAACGCCTTGAGGTGCAGCGAGATAAACAAAAGACGGCTTCCCGGCGCGAGCCGCTCCCAGGAGCCGAGACTTGATAGAGCTTCATCACCCTGCCCAAGTCGAATGTGGATGAGAGAAAGCACGTGGAACGCCATGGGGTTGTCCGGCGTCAGGGCGAGCACACGATCGATATGATGAAGCCCATCATCCGGACGCCCAACGAAGACCAGAGCGCTGGCGCACCGCCAGATTGCTGCCGGGTCGTTCGGAGACAATGCCAGCGCCCGTCCGACCACTGTCAGGATTTCTTCATGCAGCGCCAGATCACTTCCACCCAGCTCGAGGAGCTGCATGCCTAGTCCGGAAGCAAGTACCGCGTGCGCGAAACCATGGTCCGGGGCGATTTCTACCGCGCGACGCGCTTCGGCGACCGCGTCGGTTAGTCTGCCCTGGAGCATCGACTCCGCGCGCAGCAAGATCTGGTGGACAGTCAGGTCTCCGGTCGCCTTCAGCGCGCGCTCGCCCTCCAGGATGCGCACTTTGACGTGAAGGTGCGCTGCAACCGCGGTGATGAGCTGCTCCTGAAGCGCCACCAGTTCTGCCAGAGGCTGGTCAAATTTCTGCATCCAGAGAACCGCTCCAGACTCTGCTTCGCTGAGCTGCGCAGTCACCCGCAGTGTATGCCCGATCCGCCGGACGTTTCCCTCCAGGACATAGCGCACGCCCAGCGCTTGACCCACTTCACGCAGGTCGAATGCCTTGCCGCGCCAGGCTGCAGCAGCGCCGGCGGCGAGAACTTTCAGATCCGGGCTGAATGCCAGGGCCGCTACAATGTCCTCAACCATGCCGTCGGCGAAGGCCTCGTCCTCTGGCAGGCCTGAGCGGTTGGTGAAGGGAAGCACTGCGAGCGACGGTGGCTCACCCCGTTCAGCGTGTCTTGCTGGTATCGGGGGCATGGTAGTTGGCGCCCACAGGACCTGTGCAGTTCCACGGTCCGCTGTCACGAACCTCTTCACATCACCAAGAAACGCCAACCAGGCCGTGTCGTCGGTCGCGCCCTGCCAGTTCCCTAAATCAGCCGTCTGCGTCAGTTCGAACATGATCGGTCGCTCGCAGGACTCGATCATCACCGGGAGCAGTGTCTTATTTCGGTCGGCAAGCGTAGCCTCGGCGCGCACCCAGCGCGACACAACAGACTTCTTCGACCAGAGTACGACGACGGCCTTCGCTGTCCGCAGCGCCGTCTCCGTCACCTCGTCGTAGGCTTCACCCGTCCGCAGGCCGACATCCCACCAGACCTTGAAGCCTTCGCGCTCGAAAGCCTCCGCGAATAGCTTCGCGCGCGCCTGGTCCTCGCGATTGTAGGAAAGAAAAATGTCCGGCACGCCCGACCCCGCTGGTATGGATGGCAGAGTTACAGGACAGAGGCCGAAAGGTCTAATCCCGTCGCAAACATCCAAAGACTACGAATTGCGGGCTATGGGCAATCTCATGCCGCATCGCCGAACGGCGCGCCAGCGCCCCCTATCGTGCTCGGCGGGCATTCACGATAGACGAGCTTGGGCTAGTGTGTCCTGGGCGCACGATTCCGGCGCAGGCGGGGAGTTCCTCGAATGAAGACGACACCCTTCTTGGGCACAGCCCTTTGCCTGGCGCTGGCTTCCTGCACGCAATTCGGCGCAGCGCATCGCATCGATGCGAAGAGATGCGATAACCGCCAGACGGTGCTCGACTTCTATCAGCAAAGCTTGATCGAGCTGCAACCACGCAGGGCATTTGAGCGCTTTGTGTCTGCCGATTTCGTCGAACACAAGCCCGATGTGCCGCAAGGAAATCGCGAAGCAACCGCGACTTTCCTGGAGGCGCTGATCGCAAGCATGCCCAAGCCTCGGTGGGAGATCATCAGGACCATCGCCGAAGGAGACTTGGTCTTCCTGCATGCGCGCTTTAGTCCTGCTGATCGAGCGCCGCAGTATGCGATTGCCGACGTTTTTCGGCTGGAGGACTGTATGATCGTCGAGCATTGGGACGTCGTCGCAGGCCCCCCTGACTCGCCCATCAATCCAAACGATCGCTTTTGACGTGCCTCCGGTTTCGATCCCGCGAGCGATCTCGCAAGGAGGAGAGCCGCGAACAGGCTTAAGCGCGCGCGGCTGATGTAGCCAATTGCTGACCTTGCGCGGACTTCGGAATCACGACGTCAGCGGCGGCTGTGACGAGGCGACCATCGATCACGATGGCGCGGTGGGTTGTCGACACCAGCACTGCCGAAATCTGGTGCTGGCCAGGCGCAAGGCCTGCAATATCGACGGCGCCGATGCTGGACGTGTCATATTGCTGTCCGTCGACAAATACATGGATGTGTCCCGCCGAGGCCGAGACTGTGCCGCCCTGGCAAACGTCTGTCAGCTTGAAGTTCTGGGTGTCGATCAGCACGTGCACCCTACCACCGCTGTCCACGTTGGTCGCGACGTCCACCTTCGGAGCTTTTGACGCGTCCGCGAGACGCAGGAAGGAGACGTCGCCCAGATTGCGGGGCGCGATCGCAAGCCACACCGGCGGGAGGGCCAGGACAAGACTGGCGGAGACTGCGGCCAGGACGCCCGCGTCGAGGCGAAATACTGCTCGGCGAAACCCTTTGATTGATGACGGGAAGACCTCCCGCGGATTGAAAAGTCTGCCGCCACCCATGGCGAGCAGAGCCAGAGCATCGGCATAAAGGTGCGCATGCATGTGCATGCTCTCATGCATCGTGATCACGAAGATCAGCATTGCGCCGAGAACTGCGAGTGCGACCGCTCGCGTCATTACGCCAACGACAAGCATCGCGCCCAGCGACAGTTCAACAGCCGCCATGACCAGCGCCACAAAGTCGACTGGGAAACCCAGGGTCGGAAAGTTCGTCGAAACGAGGACCTGGACCAAAAGATTGGTGTTGAGGATTTTGTCGAAGAAGGCGAGTGCGATGAAGTTGAGGCCAACGACAATTCGCAGAATGGAAAAAGCGCGAGCGGTTTGTTCCGGTTCGTAAGAATAGGAGTCGGGTGCGATGGCCACGCGACCCGATCCGATGATTGCCAGCAGAATGGCCGGGGCGGCCATGTGCCCGGCGTAGGTGAAGACGAGACCCGGATCGAACTGAATGAAGGCATAGCCGAGCAGGAGCA